>JANLUZ010000005.1:0-41877 GCA_031363755.1 Polaromonas sp. | reverse complement strand
GCCGCCGACCAACCGCATTCACCCGCATTACGGCGTGTTTTCACCGGTGCGGGGCGAGTATGTGGACCTGGTGGCCAACGCGCCGCTGCCGACGCCGCGCCCGGCCAAATTCGTGGCGTTTGACATTGGCACCGGCACCGGCATTTTGTCGGCAGTGCTGGCGCTGCGCGACGTGGACCAGATCGTCGCCACCGACCAAGACCCGCGTGCGCTGGTGTGCGCTCGCGAAAACCTGCACCGCCTGCGCCTGACCGCGCCGATCAAGGTCATGCAGGCCGATTTGTTCCCTGAAGGCCTGGCCTCGGTCATCGTCTGCAACCCGCCGTGGCTGCCGGCGCGGCCCGGCTCCCCGCTCGAAGGCGCGGTGTACGACGAAGGCAGCCGCATGCTGTTGGGTTTCATCAATGGGCTGGCGGCGCACCTGGCCCCACACGGCGAAGGTTGGTTGATCCTGTCGGACTTTGCCGAGCACCTGGGCCTGCGCACCCGCGTGGAGCTGTTAGCCGCCATCCGCTCTGCAGGCCTGAAGGTGCTGGGCCGCATTGAGACCAAACCCGCGCACCCCAAAGCCATCGACGCCAGTGACCCACTGCATGAAGCGCGGGCGGCTGAAGTCACCTCGCTCTGGCGTTTGGGTGCTGTCTAAACAGCCATGATTTTGTTGGCCCCGATGGAAGGGCTGCTGGACTTTGTGCTGCGTGACATCCTCACGCGCGTCGGCGGTATTGACCGCTGTGTGTCCGAGTTCATCCGCATCACCGACCAGCTGCTGCCCGAGCGGGTGTTCACCCGGATCGTGCCCGAGCTCTTGAGTGGCGGCTGCACCCCGGCGGGCGTGCCGGTGCGCGCCCAGCTGCTGGGCTCAGACCCAACCTGCCTGGCCGACAACGCCGCTCGCCTGGCCAGCCTGGGGCCAGCCGGCATTGACCTGAACTTTGGCTGCCCGGCCAATGTGGTGAACCGCCACGGCGGCGGGGCGTCACTGCTCAAGGAGCCGGAAACCCTGTATGCGATTGTTGCCGCCGTGCGCCGCGCTGTGCCCGCGCACCTGCCGGTCTCGGCCAAGATGCGCCTGGGCTACAGCGACGATTCCCGCGCGGTGGACTGCGCCCTGGCCATTGCCGAGGGCGGTGCCAACGAGCTGGTGGTGCATGCCCGCACCAAGGTGCAGGCTTACAAACCGCCTGCGCACTGGCACCGCATTGCCGACATCCGCGCTGCCATCAGCATCCCCGTAGTGGCCAACGGCGACATCTGGACGCCTGGCGACGCACGGCGTTGCCGCGAAGCCTCTGCCTGCCAAGCGCTGATGATCGGCCGCGGCGCGGTGGTGGACCCTGGCCTGGCACTCGGCATTCGGGCGATGGACGGCGAGGCCGTGAACCCGGGCATCACCTGGGCCGAGCTGCTGCCGCTGATCGGCGATTTCTGGCAGATTGTCTGCACCCGCCTGGATGCCCGCTCCCGCGCCGGGCGCCTGAAGCAGTGGCTGAACTTTTTGCGCCGTCGGTTTCCCGAGGCGGAAGTGGCTTATCAAGCCCTGAAGACGGTGACAGACCCGGCGGCGGTGGACGCCTGGCTGGCGCGTCAGCGGCCCGTCTGACGCCCGACAGGCGCAGCGGTTTGTTGTTTTGCTGTGCAACGGCGCGATAGGGCTGAACTGGTGCGAAACTCGCGTTATTGTTCGAGGGTCTGGTCAGCCAGCTGCTGACCGCAACGCTTGCAAAGTCGGCAGGCTTACCGTCCCGTTATCCTGGAATCGATCACCCGCATGTGTTGCTCTGTCCATTTGTCCTCGCCGGTTGCGGCGCTCAGGCGCTTATCGACCTGGCTGTGGCGGCGTTGTGCTCTGGCCTTTTTGCTGGTGGTGTCTCTGGGCGCCGTGGGCACATTGGGCAGCAGCGCGGCCTGGGGCGCCCAGGCCGGGGCCGCTAGTGCTTCTGGCAGTGCGGCTGAAAACCTCACGCTGCAGCTCAAATGGCTGCCCCAGTTTCAGTTTGCCGGTTATTACGCGGCGCAGGCCAAGGGGTTTTATCAGCAAGAGGGGCTGAACGTCACCATCGTGCCCGGCAGCAAGGACATTTCCCCGCTGGCCACCTTGCTGGCTGGCAATGCCCAGTTTTCAGTCGGGGATTCTGACTTGCTGGTGGCACGTCTGCAGGGCCAGCCGATCGTGGCCATGGCGGCGGTGTTTCAGCATTCGCCGTATGTGATTTTGAGCCGCGACGACAGCAACATCCGCAGCCCACGCGACCTGGTGGGCAAGCGCGTCATGATGGCCAGTACGCAGGGGGAGATTCAGCTGCGCGCCATGCTCAAGCGCGAGAGCATTGACCCGGCACAGGTGAAAATTCTTCCCCAGTCATGGAGCGTGGACGATTTGGTTGCTCGGCGCGTCGATGCCATGTCGGCCTACGCCACGGTGGAGCCGCATCAGCTGCTGGCCCGGGGTGTGGCGCCTGCCACGCTGCGCAGCAGTGACTTCGGTGTTGATTTTTATGGTGATATTTTGGTCACCACCGAGGAGCAGTTGGCGCAGCAACCCGTGACCAGCGCGGCTTTTCTGCGTGCCAGCTTGAAAGGCTGGAACTACGCGTTGAAGCACCCGGTTGAGGTGGCTGACCTGATTTTGAAAGTCGACGGTGTTGCCCGGCGCGGCGTCACGCGGGACATGCTGCTTCGGGAAGCCGAGGAAATGCGGACCTTGATCCTGCCGGACGTTGTTGACATTGGCCACATGAGCGCGCGGCGCTTTCAAACGATGGCCGACATGCTGATCAGCCAGGGTCTGGCGCCATCGACTGAAAAACTGACTGGTTGGCTGTATGCGCCGCCGCTGCACCTGTCGGCCCAGCTCATGCGCGGGTTGGCCGCCGCAGGTGCGGGCTTTGTGTTGGTGGTGGCGCTGGTGCTGGTGTGGAACCGGCAGATTCAACGGCGGGTGGCGGTGAAAACGCGCGAATTGCAGGCAGAAGTGAGCCACCGCAGTGCCGTGCAGGCGCAGCTCCGGCTCAGCCAGGAGCTGGTGCAGCGCCTGTTTGGCACCGCCGCGTCGGGCCTGGTGATGAACACGCCTGACGGCCAGCTGGTGATGGCCAACCCGGCTTACTGCGCCATCGTCGGCTACCGCTTGGACGAGTTGCAGGGGATGGACACCCGCGCGCTGACGCATCCCGACGACGTGGCCCGGTATTCAGAACTTCGCCAAAACATGCTGGACGGCGTGGTGGACACCTTCACCGACGAAAAGCGCTTGGTCAAAAAAAGCGGGGATCCGGTGTGGATTCAAACCACCGTGTCGCTGGTCAGGGCGCTGGATGGCAGTCCCATCTACGTGATTGCCGTGATGGAAGACATCACCCGACGCCGCGCCATGCAAGCACAACTTCGACAAAGTGAAATGCAGCGCGACGCTGACCGCCAAAAAGCACAGGCGCATGTGGTGCAGCTCAACACCCAGCTGGAGGCCAGAGTGCGCCAGCGCACGGCCGAGCTTGAAACCGTTAACCGCGAGCTGGAGGCGTTTTCGTATTCGGTCTCGCACGACCTGCGGGCGCCGCTCACCACCATTGACGGCTTCGCGCATTTGCTGGGCCGCGCTGAGGCCGACCGCATGGGCGACAAAGGCAAGCAGTACCTGCTGCGCATCCGTGCAGCCGCCAAAGACATGGGCGAGCTGATTGACGGTTTGCTGGCGCTGGCCCGGGTGTCGAGCAACCCGCTGGTGTTGGCGGAGGTTGACCTGACAGCACTGGCTAGCCAGGTGATGCAGGCCGTACAAGAGCGCGAGCCCCAGCGCGCGGTGCACGTTGAGATTGAAGGCGATCTTGTTGTGAACGGCGACCGCTTGCTGCTTGCTACTGCGTTGCAGAACCTGTTGGGTAACGCCTGGAAATTCACAGGCAAGACGCCCGCTGCAGCGATTTCGCTGAGCCGCCACATCACGGCCACAGGTGAGCCCGTTTACTGCGTCAAAGACAACGGCGCAGGTTTTGACATGACAACCGCCAACCGGCTGTTCGGCACCTTCGAGCGCCTGCACACGTCCGATGAATTTGCAGGCACTGGCGTGGGCTTGAGCATCGTCAAGCGCGTGATTGAGCGGCACGGCGGCCGCATTTGGGCCGAGGCGCGCATGGGCCACGGCGCTGCGTTTTATTTCACGTTGGCGCCTGCAGCCACCACCTGAACGCCAGCGCCCTGATGGCGGTGCGGCCCTACTGAATCGGCGTGTCGGGCATGGCCTGCACAACAAGGGGCAGCGGGGACTGCGGCGTATCTACGCCATCGGGCAAGTCGGCTGGGCGCAGCGGCGTTGCCCTGGCCAGTGCCATCCAGATTGCAAACGGCAGCTCGCCCGCCTGGCGTCGGGCGGCGTTGCGTGCCACATGCAGGCGGTCAGGCTCGGCCACCAGCACGCCGCATTCGGGCGGCACGTCGTCAGCCTGGCCGATGGGCCGGCCCTTGGCGTCGCAGCCCAGCACATACCAGCACTGGCCGCCCACATTGAGGTAGGCGTCACGCTTGTCCTGGCGTTTGAGGTCCCCGAGCAGGTCGGCCCGGCTGACCTTGATCTCATGCACCACGGGCTCCAGATAGCGGGCCACGGTGGTGTTGCGGATCGAAAACACGTCGGGCATGCACATCTTCCAGCGTGCGGCCTCATCGGACAGCGCATCCGCCGCAGGGGCCAGCTGCGCCCGCAGGCTCAGGCCGGTCCACACCACGCGCCCGTCGCGCAGCAGCATCTGGCCAATCCGGTCCACCAGCTGCTCATGCGCCGAGCGGTTGTGGCGGTTTTTTTGAATGCTTTGCGCCAGGTGCGCCAGCCCGAGCGCCGTGACACGAACGCGCTCGTGGCCGGTGGGCTCCTGCACGCGCTCAAGCAGGCCAGCGGCCAGCAGCTCGATCTCGACCGTGTCCAGGCAGGGCCAGCCTGCCGAGCGGTACATCTCGCGCAAGCGGCGGGTGTGAAAGCGCCCCAGGCTGGCAGCGGGAAAATTGGGGGTTGTCGGCAGGGCGGCAGGCATGTGAGGCAGAAGTCCGGCCCGCATCATACGGTCAATCGTTGGCCGCGAATCGGCCTGCCACGATGGCCTGGCGGCTGCACCGCCGATCAGAAGGCATGCCACTTGGTTATTTTTAATGAAATAACCCTGTAGCCCAGGTATTAATTGCCTGAGTAGCTATTGAAAATATAGCAAGTGTTACCTGCTTAACCATGTGCGCATCGGAAAGCCCGCGAAGCGCCACAAAGGCGGGTGTGGGCCGATGGAACCACGCCGCAGGCGCGGGCAGCGGCAGCGGCTCGTTGCTGCAATAATCGGCCCGGCTGACAGGTTTGCGGCCAGTGTTTTCCGGGGTTGCTGGTGTATTTTTGGAGTTGTCGTTGATGTTCAGGTTTTTGAAGGAGATGGTCGATGCGATTCGGGAAGGAGCCGCCGAAGGCATTGCCGAATCCCGGCAGGAAGCCGCGCAAGCTGCTGCCCTCAAAGACCAACAAGCCGCTCAGCATGCCAGCGACATGGAGCAGCGTCTTGCCATGACGTCGCAGCCCGAACGCCTGGCCGCAGCGCTTGCTGCGCCGTACCGCGAGACTTTTTTGGGCGAGCTGTCCAGTGCCGCTGCCGACGGGCGCGTGCCGTTGTTCCTTTTCAGCGCCAGCTTGCCAGACGCTGAAGTTGTCGAGTGGAAATCGCTGCTGCAACGCGATTTCGACATCGAGGACGCCGACGGCAGCCGGGCTGTGATGACGGCCTTGGTGGGCGGCGTCACGCCCGCCACCGACAGCGGCGAGCTGGCGGTATCAATCGTCCGGGCAGCCCACGTCGCCACGGGCGCTGCAGGTGTCGGTTTCATCACCGCCGGGCAGGCCACTGACTGGGCAGCACCGCTGACGGCATTAGCCGCTTCGCGCTTTGACGGGTGGCCAGCGTTCGGGCAGGCTTTTCTGGCAGGTGAAGCCCACGCCGCCGGCAGCAATTTTTTGGGGCGCAAGGTTCTGGCGAACGCCGTCAAGCGTTTGCTGGACGACGCGGCCAGCCCGTGGCAATCGGTGACCTGGCCCCAGCCAGGTAGGCCGCTGCCGGATTCCGGGTTGTCCCGGCCCTTCACGCCCTGACAACATGATCATTGGCATTGATCTGGGGACCACCAACTCGCTGGTGGGGCTGTGGCGGGATGGCGTCGAGTTGGTGCCCAATGCGCTTGGCGCGCTGCTGACGCCATCGGTGGTTAGCCTGGACAGCAATGGCGCCATCCTGGTCGGCGCGGCCGCACAAGAGCGGCTTTGCACTCACCCATCGCTGACGGCTGGGGCGTTCAAGCGCTATATGGGAACGCCGCGTCAAATTCAGCTGGGTGCGCAGAGCTTTCGCGCCGAAGAGCTGGCTTCGTTCGTGGTGCGGGCGCTGCGGGCCGACGCCGAAGCCTACCTGGGCGAAGCGGTCCACGAAGCCATCATCACGGTGCCCGCCTATTTCAGCGATGCGCAGCGGCGTGCCACCCGCCTGGCAGGCGAGTTGGCTGGCCTGAAGGTTGACCGCGTGCTGAACGAGCCCACGGCCGCTGCTCTGGCGTACGGCCTGTCGAACGCCGTGGCGCTGGCCAATGGCTCGGTGCTGGTGTTTGATCTGGGTGGCGGCACCTTTGACGTGTCAGTGCTCGACATTCATGACGGTGTGGTGGAAGTGCGCGCCACAGCGGGTGACAACTTCCTGGGCGGCGAGGATTTCGACAACGCCATTGCCAACTGGTTCAGATTGCAAACGCACCTGCCCACGCCTGATCCACTGGACCCGAACCCCGACGCGCTGGTCATTGCCGCCCGTTTGAAGCGCGTGGCAGAGGCTGCCAAACGCCGACTGGGCCTGCAGCCTGACGTACTGATGACGCTGCAGCTTGCCGACGGCGCCACCGTGCAGGCGCTGTTGACTACCGATATCTTCGCCCGGCTGGCCGAGCCTTTGCTGGAGCGCCTGCGCCGGCCGATTGCCCGTGCGCTCACCGACAGCCGCATCCGCACCGATCAACTCGCGCATGTGGTGCTGGCCGGCGGGGCAACGCGCATGCCGTTAATTCGCCGTGAGGCCGCGCGGCTGTTTGGACGCCTGCCGCTGCAGCACCTGAACCCTGACGAAGTCGTGGGCCGCGGTGCCGCCGTGCAGGCGGGGCTGAAAATGAGGTCTGCGTCGCTTGAAGATGTGGTGTTGACCGACGTGGCGCCCTACACCCTGGGCATCGCGGTGACTGAAGTCGGGCCCCAGGGCCGCATGCCGGGGCGCATGTTGCCGGTGATTGAGCGCAACACGGTGGTGCCGGTCAGCCGGATGCAGGACGTTTCACCTTCGCGAGATTTTCAGCGGCAGGTCAGTGTCGACATCTTTCAGGGTGAATCCCGGCTGGTGAAAGACAACATCGCATTGGGCAGTTTTGACCTTAACCTGGCGCCGCGCCGCAAGCACGAACAGACCATTGAAGTGCGGTTCACCTATGACATCAACGGCATTCTTGAAGTCACCGCAAAAGCACAGGCCGACGGCTCCAGTGAGCGCATCGTGATTCGCCACGGCCCGGATGCCCCGCAAGGCCATGACGCTGAAGCACGCCTGGCGATGCTGGCCGCCTTGAAAATTTCGCCCCGTGAATCCGCGACCAACCGCTTGCTGCTGGCGCGTGCTGAGCGTTTGTTCGAGTCACTGCTGGGTCGTGCGCGCGACGAACTAGGCACAGCCATCGACAGCTTTGACACCGCATTGCACCAGCAGGAAACCACGCTTGTTGTTGAAGAAGCCCGGGCGCTTGCAGCGCTCATGGCGCGCCTTGGAATGGACCACGGATCATGACATCACCTCCTCTTCTGGCCGACTGGGCCACCCTGGGCATTGCGCCCACACAAGACATTGACGCTCTGCGCTGTGCCTACCGCGCCCGCCTGAAAGTGGTCGGCCCCGAGAGCGACCCGGACGGGTTTCAGCAGCTCAGACAGGCCTATGAACGCCTGCTGACGTTGCTGCAGCAGGGCGGTGCGCCGCCGGCTGACGAGGTGGGCGTAGCCACTGGGCAAACATTGGTTGACGCACTGCGCGCGCTGCGCTTTGCAGGCGATGGCGCCGGCGCTCTGGCGCTGATCCAAACGACGCTCGACGCGCATTTGCCTGGCTCTGCAGAGCTCGAAGCGATCGAGGACGCGCTGATGAACCAGCTCGCCTTCGACCGGCGCTTGTCGCCGCAGCTCTTCGGGCTGCTGGTTGACCACTTTGACTGGCGCGACATGCAGGCTCGCCTGGCCCAGGTGGACCCCGAGCGCCATGCGGCGCTGCTGGACCGCATCGGCGGCGAGGACTGGATGGTTGAGTTGGCACGCGCCGCGAGCGAGCCCGACGGCCAGGTGGCAGCCCTGATGCTGGCAAGCCATGCCCAAGCGCTGGCGATGTTGAAAGCCACCGGCTTGAAGCCCGACGGCGCCGCTGAGGTACGCGCCCGGTTCGAGGAGCTTCTGACGCATGCGCCGTTCGTGCTGGGCCGTTTCGATGGGGCCACGCTGGCCCTGTTGCGAGAGGCCGTCGAAGGCCCGCCGCTGCTGGGCGAGTCTGTGCGGGCGGGCCAGCCAGCGCCCGCTGCCGAAGCTTCAAACGGCATTCCGGCGGTGTCGAGGCAGAGTCGGTTGCGTATCCGGTGGGGGGTGGCGGCTATTGCGCTGGCGCTGGTCGGCGGGCGAATGTTCTGGAAATCAGGCAACTCCGCACGCTCCGGGGGGAATGCGAATCTGCCGGACACGTCGCTCGCGTTCAGCGTGGCAGCGCCGATGTTGAAAGATCCAACCAAACCGTGGCTTGCGACCCGAACCGAACCCGGCGGTATTTTTGTCGACTGGGCGCCCATCATGACCATGCGCCAGGCGGTGGCCGACCTGCGTATCGGCGTGAATGTCGACGAGCCCGCCACAGCCATGGCCTTGCCGCAGTGGGACGCGCCGATTGGCTTCGTCGCGCCGAAAGACATCCGCTACATCACCATGCGTCTTCGCTACAAGGCAGACGGACAATGGTCCGAAGTTCGTCGTTATCCGATCTGGGAGGGCCGGCCATGAGCACCCATCTGTTGATTCATGCCCCCACGCCGCTGCCGCCCGGCGACCGTGCCTGGGCCTATGCGGTGGGCGCGCCTTACCACGTCGCCCACGGGCTCGCGGTGGACGCCGTGGTGGCCGACGCTGCAGGTGATTTTCAGCAGGAGATGTTCTCGCGTGACTGGGGCATCGACAACCGCGAGGGCCTGATTGCGCAAATGAACAGCCTGGGCGAAAACGGCCATCGCCACAAGTTCGGCTTGACGCTTCGCTACTACGCCATGCTGTGGCGCCCGCGTATCGCGTCGCTGCGCGAAGAATGCCGGGCCGCTGTTCGTGAGGGCGGGGAAGACGCCGACGACAGCGCTGCTGCGCTGTGGCGGCTCGACGCTGTGCAGGCAAACACCCGAGACATCCGGTCGTCACCGTTGCTGGCTTTTGACGCGGCGCGCGCGGTGATGCTGGCCCGCGCAGGGCTCATGATCGGCTGGCTCACCGACGACGAAGCCTGGTCTTACATGGTGGCAGTGGCGCGCGATGTGCAGCGCACTTATTCGTCATGGCAACACTACGGTGCGGATTTCGTTTTGTCGCGCAATGTCTGGGCTGGCAACAGCACGCCTGATATTTTTGACGACGCGGTGGCTGCGCTGCTCGCAAAGCCAGACAGCCCGTGGCAAACCTTGGCCTGGGCGCAGCCGCTCGGCACAGCGACACCTCGCCTGGTTGCGGGTGACAATCTGCCTGCGTGGTCACTGGAATCGTGACGGGCGGTTCGCGCCCTGATATCCCGCGCCTTGACACATGGCGCCCATGCAGCCCGGCTACTTTTGACAGCCCCTCTTTTTAAGGCCCGAACACCGTGAACTTCCTTCTATTCGTTTTGTTCCTGGTTCTGATCGTCGTCGGATTCTCAGGTTTTCGAGTCGCCAACCAGTACCAGCGGGCCGTCGTGTTCAGGCTTGGCAAGCTGCAAGGTGTTCGCAACCCGGGCCTGTACTGGATCATTCCGCTCATAGAGTGGCAGCGCACGGTGGATATACGCACTGTCACAGCGTCGGTCGACAAGCAGGAAACGATCACCAAAGACAACGTTCCCGTCAAAGTCACGGTGGTCATCTGGTATTCGGTCACAGACCCGGTCAAGTCAGTGGTCGAGGTGCTGGACGTGGACGGCTCGGTGGTCCAGGTGGCGCTCACCTCCATGCGCAACATCATTGGTCGCCACACGCTGGACGACGTGCTCAAGGATCAGGAACGGCTTGGCATTGACATGCGCCAGGTGATTGACACGGCCACCGGGCCGTGGGGTGTCAAGGTCACACGCGTCGAGATGCGCAACGTTGAAATCCCCGAGTCAATGCAGCGCGCCATGGCGCAAGAGGCTGAAGCCCTGCGTGAAAAACGCGCACGCATCATCAAGGCGGAGGCCGAGCTCGAAGCGTCATTGAAGTTAAAGGAGGCAGCCGGCGTCATCATGGAAAACCCCGCTGGGCTTGAGCTGCGGCGCATGCAGATGATCACCGAGGTCGGGGCCGAGCAAAACACCACCACCATCATCATGATGCCCAGCGAGTTCGTCTCCATGGCAGGCGCGATTGCCGACTGGGCAAAACGACCTGGCGCAGCGCCCGCGAACAAAACGCCCGCTGACAAAGAGTGATCACACAGCTGCGGGCATTGCCGCCAAGGGGTTTCGCCCGCGCTGCAAACGGTTTAAAGCCGGTTTTTACGGCGAAATAGCGGCGCAGCCCAAGCGTATATTGCCTGGTTAGCTATCGATAAGATAGCAATTCGCTGGCCTTGACAGCCGGGTCGGGCAGCTGAAGGCGAGCGATCAGAGGGCGACCCACCACGTCGTCCTGCGCGATCAGAGCCCGGGGTCACACCCAACGGTTACAAGACTTTTCTGAGCGCCAGTTTGAACGGGAACTCCATCGCGCAGGGCTTGCCAGCGCAGACGGCGGGTTTGAATCTGCTCGCCATGAGCACACTCGCAGCGGTGCGTGCGATCTCGGGTGTCGGCGACGCGAAAATCGACACAGCCGTGGCGTTGCCTTGCGCGTCAATGCGCACGTTCAGGTCAAGCTTGCCAGACTCGAAGCGGCCGCGCAGGCCTTGCGTGACGGACTTGTTGAGCACACCCAGGCCGTCCACTGGAAACGGCGGCTCATCGGTCGGTGGCATCGCCTCGTACTGTGATTTCCACAGCGTTTGTTGCTCGCCCGTCAGCTGCGCCCAGCTGCGGTTCAGGGGAATCGCCACGCCTTCAATCTCACGGCGCGGGATGTTGGAGCCCACGCGCGCTTCGTCTTGCTTGATGTTGTAGCGCTCGGGCGGCAGCGGGTTGGCCACGTCTTGCGCCCACGCACTGGCTGCGCAAGCAAGCATTGAAACCACCACCGCAACACGACAAAAAAACATGGAAAGCTCCATTGAAAAAAACGGTTTCGTGCATCACGGGCGCGCTGCATCAGGGCTCCGCGCAGCTTGCCACGTGCAACACGACTGACATCAGCTTACCGAACCCGCCTCGGGTGCGCCGCGGCGCGCGGGCCGAAAATTGCAAGCGATTGTTCTACAGCGTCAGCGCGAAGCCGTCCACCACCGCCCCCGGCGCGCTCACACTGGTCAACTGCCGCCCACCGTAGGTCGCGTCGGAAGGCACCAGCTCCACGGTGTCGGTCAGCGCGACCAGGCCGGGGCCGAACATGCGCAGAAACGAGTCGTCAAAACGCATGACTGGAATAGGCGCCACGATCTGGCCGTTTTCGACCCAGAAGCAGGCGAAGCGGGTCATGCCCGTCATGCGGCAGGCCTGGCGGTCGCTGTAGTTCAAGTAATGCAGATTGCCGATGTACACGCCGGTGCCCAGGGCTTGCAGCACGTCAGCTTCAGGCAGGGTGCCCGCCGCCATGTGCAGCGATTCGGGCGACTCACCGTCGCTGCTGCCGTTGGGGGGCACGCCGTATTCAGCGGCGCTGCGTGGGGCGTTGAGCGTGCCTTCGACTTGCCCGGCGCGCACCAGCGTCACGCAGTCGGGTTTGACGAAACCGTCGGGCTGAAAACGTGGGGCGATGCCGTCGGCGCTGGCCTCAAGCAGGGTAATGACGCTGCTCAGGCTGGCGTCGCCCCGGTGCGCCAGCATCAAGGTCGAGGTGCCGGTTTTCAACGCCTTCAGGCCGAATCCACCCCATGCCAGGGTGCCGAGCAATTCAGCCACCGCTACCGGGCTGAGGTAGACGCGGTAGGCCCCGGGGCTGAGGGTTTTGGGTGGCAGGGCCAGCAGCGCCAGGCGGGCTTTGCCAGTGCTGATGCGGCGGGCCAGCCCGGCGGTTTGCCAGTGCGTGCCGGCGTAGCTGGATTTAACGGCCTGGTCACGTTCTCGATAGAGGCACCAGTCGAATTGAAAGCTTTGCACGCAGTGCCAGTTGCGCTGGCCCCGGCTGTCGGCAAAGGCGCGCACCACGGTGCCGCCTGCGTAAAAGCCGACCAGGTCGGTGCCTGCGGCGTGTTCGGCCACGGCGCTGATGAGCTGCTCGGGCGTGGGCAGCTCGCCTGCTGCATCGCGGGCCGTGGGCGCCATGATGTCGGGCAGCATTAAAAAGGCGTCGTCAGGCACAAAGGGCAGGTCGGCCAGCAGGGCGGTGCGCTCGGCCAGAAGCGCGGCGGCGTCCATCGCCACATCACCGCACAGGCTGATGGTGCTGCTGGCGCGCTTGCGCCCGGCAATCACCGCCACGGTGCCATAGCGCTGGTCCACGTGCGTAGCCTGGCGCACCAGGGCGTGGTTGAAGCGGATGAAGTCCGAGCTTTCCGCACTGAACGACAGCGTGACGCGGTCAGCTCCCGGGGGCAGGGCGCCGGTGGGGCAGAGGTGATCGGCCAGGGCGTTAAAGAAGTTTTTCATCACTGTGCCCCGCCAAACACGTCGATCTGGCTGAACAGGCACGCCGGCGAAGCATGGCCGACCCGAATCACCTGGTTGGGCTCACCCTTGCCGCAAAACGGCGTGCCCATGACCTGCACCGTGGACGCGTCACCGACCCTGCTGAGCGCGCGCCAGAAGTTGGCCGAAATACCCCGGTAATTGGGCCGCTTGACGACTTCTGCCAGCTGGCCGTTGCGCACACGCTGGCCCCATTCGCAGCCAAACTGGAACTTGTTGCGCGAGTCGTCAATGCTCCACGAGGCGTTGGTGCGCATCACGATGCCGTCTTCCATGCTGGCGATCATCTCGGCCAATGTGGACGTGCCCGGCTCGATATTCAGGTTGCTCATGCGGTCGATTGGCGCGCGGTTCCAGCTGCTGGCGCGGGTGGTGGCCAAACCGCCCAGGTGCGCGTGGGCGGGGTGCAGCGATGTCAGCCGCGCCTGCGACAAGCTGCCGCCCAATGGGCGCTGCAAGATGCCGTGGCGGATGATCCATTCGCGTTGCGCGGGCGTGCCTTCGTCGTCGAAGCCAAAGCTGGCGAATTGCTCGGTCACGTCCGGGGCAAAGCTGACGTTGAGCAGATCGCTGCCATAGGCGTAGTGGCCAAACATGTCCAGCGTCACAAAGCTGGTGCCAGCAAAGTTGCGCTCGTCACCCAGAATGCGGTCCAGCTCCAGCGGGTGGCCGATGCTTTCGTGGATCTGCAGCATCATCTGGTCTGGCATCAGCAACACGTCCATCACGCCGCTGGGGCAGTTGGGCGCGTGCACCAGCTCCAGCGCCTCACGCGCCACGCGCGGGCCGTCTTCGGCAAAGCCCGCGCGCGCCAGCACTTCCAGGCCGCCTTGCTGGCAAAAGCCGTTGTACTGGCCGGCGGCGCTGCGGGTTTGCGTGTCGCCATTGGCGGTGGCCACCACGGTGATGTTGGGCACCACGAAGTCCCAGGTCTGTGCCATGCGGCCGCCGTCGGAGGTGATGAGCAACTGCTCGGTATGGGTCGTCCACAGCGACGCAGCGCGGTCCACGATGGCGCTGCCCAGGTTGGCGCTGATGAGATTGGCGCTGGCACAGACGTCCTTGAGCAGCTCGTAGCGCTCGGCCAGTGACGTGGTGTTGAAGGGGCGCTCATTGGGCGAGGTGTACTGGCCCTGGCCAGACGGGCGTGGCGCGTGGGTGAAGTCAAACACGCTGTGCCGCGCGCTGGCCTGCGCCAGCGCTTGCGCCTCGGCAAAAGCACGGCGCAGCCCGGCGTCTGACACATCGCTGGTGGCGGCATAGCCCAGCGCCCCGCCTTGGAGCACCGACACCATCACCCCGGCATCGCGCTCGCGCGTCGGCGCTTCGGCAACGT
The DNA here is from genome assembly GCA_031363755.1 of Polaromonas sp. GTDB lineage: Bacteria > Pseudomonadota > Gammaproteobacteria > Burkholderiales > Burkholderiaceae_C > Polaromonas. The sequence goes on along the minus strand of JANLUZ010000005.1, from coordinate 27,522 downwards.
CGCCACGCACCGTCAGGCGTTCGGTGCTTTCCACCACATGGCGGACCGACCAGAAATCGAGACCGGATGGGGCGGCGCTTTGGGCGAGTTGTTCAATGGACGGCATGGGCGGGTGCGGGCAGGGTGCTGCCGCTGAGAAGTGACGGTGGCAAATGGTAGCGCGGCCGGGGCGCGCAGCGGGTGGTGCAGCGCCCTTGCCCGGTGCCACCAGCGGGCCATGGCCGCAGCGCCCACCGCATCTGCATGCCCGCTTGGGCGGTGGGGAGGCTGCTATCTAAAATATAGCTACCCAGGCAATAAAAACCTGAGCTAGCGGCATAAATCATCTAAAAAACGAGTATGGCGTCTGCAACCGGCTGCATTGGCGGTTCAGACGACCCTGGCTCGAGCAGCGCTGGGCGGGAGTCAGGCCGCTTTGGGCCGGTGCGCCAGCGCGCGCGTGATTTCGCGCGGGTCCATGCCGTACATGTCGGCAAACTCAGCGGCGCTTTTGCCGCTGCTGTCGAACAGGGTCATGAGCGCCTCGGTGCGCGCGAGTTTTTCGGCATGCTCGGCCAGGGCTTCTTCCAGCAGCGCGGTGGCGTGTTGGTCGTTGGTCTGCACTTTGGCGATGTAGTCCTGACGGGGCAGGCCGGAGGCTTCGAATGCCTGAATCAGCTGCGCGCGGAACTTGGGCCGCAGGTCTTCACGCGCGTTGCGCTGGCGTCGCCGAAACAGCTCCAGCAGCGTCAGGTAGACATGCTCGGGCGCCACCGGCTCCACGGGTTGGGCGTCAAGGTCGTGGCGCGGCATGCCAGCAGCCACGCACTGCAGGTAGCGCGTAGAGCGGGTGTGCTGGCCGAGCGCCAGCTTCAGCGTGTCTTTGTGAAAGTCCTCCGGGTGGCGCGCCAGCAGTTCCTGAAAAATCCCCAGCTTGAGCGGCAGGAAATTGGCGCCAAACAGCTGCGGGTACAGAGCAAAAAGCTTTTCCAGCACCGGCTGCACAGCCTGGGCTTGCGCCTGCAACATGGCCTGGCGGGAGGGCTTGGCGGGTGCGTCCTGCGGCGCTGCATCGGATTCGCCGGTGGCCTCAAGCTCAGCTGCGGCCTCCATGGGCGCGGGGGCGGCCTGAGGACTCGGGTCGCTCGGCAATTCATTTGCGGTGAGCGTCTCGCCGTTCGAGTGGTCGGCTGTGTCGAGCGGTGACACGGAGGCGGTGGGGGCGGCGGGGGCTGTGGTCATCGTGAATAGCGTGAATATTGTGAATATTGTGAATATCGTGAATATCGTGAATATTTTGGAATTGGGCAGTCAGGCAACCCGTGATTGTCAACCAATACCGGCCGCACACGGCAACGCCCGCTAGCAGCGGGTGGCCCGCGTTGGCTGTCAAAGCGGTATTTCGTGCCAAATCGGGCGCTAGACCACGTATTTATTGCCTGGTGCGCTATTTATTTGATAGTATTTGATGGCGTGCGGCGTGGCCCAAAGCGTTCTGCGGCGTTTTACCAAGCGCGGCACGCCTTCACCCAGACGGTGCAGCGACAATGCCAGCCACACCACTGCGGTGACCCCGCGTGGAACAGTGTGCCACCTCATCTTTTGGAGAACCCCGATGCCCGTCAGCCTGATCTACACCGCCTCCATCCCCGTGTTCCAGCAGATGTTGGGCGGGCTCAGCAAAGTCCTTGCCAAGGCCCAGACCCATGTCGCGGACAAGAAGATCGACCCGAACGCCCTGCTGCAGGCGCGCCTGTACCCCGACATGTTCCCGTTGCTGCGCCAGGTGCAGGTGGCCACCGACTTCGCCAAAAGCGTGTCGGCGCGGCTGGCTGGTGTTGACGTCCCCAAGCTTGACGACAACGAGCAAACCTTTGCGGACCTGCAAACGCGCATTGCCACCGTGCTGACGTTTTTAACGAGTCTGGAGCCCGCGCTGTTCACTGACGCGGCGGCGCGGGCCATCGTGACGCAGGCCGGCACACCCAAAGAAAAGCATTTCACCGGCGATGCCTACCTGCTGACCTACGGGTTGCCGCATTTCTTTTTTCACACCACCACCGCGTACGCCATCCTGCGGCACAACGGCGTGGAGGTCGGAAAAAAAGACTACATCGGCGCGAACTGAGCGCAGCCGCCCAGACCCCTAGGCCATTCGGCCTTTGTTTTGCACCACGCCGCAGCCGGTAATACGCCAAGTTTGGTTTTTTTGCCGTTGCAGGCTGTAAGTCGCCAGCCACGGCTCACCGTTCGCGTCGGTCATCTGCACCCGCTGGATCACGTCGTCGCTCTTGCCGGTGGCCTTCAAAAACGTCACCGAGGCAGGCCGGTAAACCACTGGGTAGCCGCGCTGCACCATCGCCATGAACCCGGCGGGCGTGCCCACGGCCTCACGCACATTGGCCGCTGCGTAAGAGAACGCTTTGGCCGCATCGTCAGCGGCAAACGCCGCCAGCTGCGCCTCGACCACTATGCGTACGGCCTTGGCGTCGGCGTCGGTAAAGGGCACGGCGAAAGCAGGCACTGCGGCAAGCTGCAGGGCTACCAGTGCCCATGTCAGCAGCGCCGCTCGTTGCAGGTGGCGCCAGGCGCTCGCAGTGGCCTGTCCGGGCCCCACGACAGGGTTGAGTCCAGCAAGCAGTGCGCGGTTGACCATGGCCGTCGTCCTTTTTAATAACGGTGAAAGACGCTGAAGAGCGTGTCAAAAATCGGAGAAAGATGACGAAAGCTTGCGCTGGGGTGGGCGCAGCGCAGGCGCTGCGCCCGATATCATCATGCAATAAAAACACGCTCCCCGGCGTGACCCTTTCATAAAACCTGACAGGAATTGCCCATGTCCAACGCCAATGGAGCGGCCCAGTGGTACAGCCAGCTCGACAAGCCTTTTTTTGCCCCGCCCGCCTGGCTCTTTGGCCCGGCGTGGACGTTGCTCTACATCGTCATCGCGGTGAGTTTCGGCTGGGTGCTGGTGCAGTTCCTACGCCGCCGCATCGGGTTTGCCCTGCTGCTGCCGTTTGTGCTTAACATCATTTTCAACGCGGCTTACACACCCATCCAGTTCAGCTTGCGCAACAACATGCTGGCCAGCGTGGACATCGCGCTGGTCCTGGGCACGCTGCTGTGGGCCATGGTGGCCGTGTGGCAACGGGCGCGCTGGGTGGCGCTGGTTAACGTGCCCTACCTGCTGTGGGTGAGCTTTGCCACGGTGCTGCAGTTCAGCATCACATGGCTGAACCGATGAACCATTGAATCGCCGAATTCCTGCGAGCACTGTCAGCGACCGGGTATTTTCAGGCGCTGCCCGACGGGTTCGTAAAATCAGTCTAAATCAATTTTCACGGAACCCCCGAATGCCTTTTTCATCGCCACTTCAGGTCATTGAAGCCCAAACGGGAGATAACGCCACCGCCACCGTTTTGATCCTGCACGGCCTGGGCGCCGATGGGCGGGATTTCCTTCCGGTGGCCGAGCAACTGGATTTGTCCAGCGTCGGGCCGGTGAGGTTTTTGTTCCCCAGCGCGCCCAGCATGCCGGTCACCCTGAACGGCGGTTATGTGATGCCCGCTTGGTACGACATTTTGGGCACCGACCTTGTTCGGCGCGAGGACGAAGGCGGGCTGCGGGCCGCGCGCACGGCCATCGAGGCGCTTGTCGCCAATGAGATCAACCGGGGTATTTCGGCACGGCGCATTGTGGTGGCCGGGTTTTCGCAGGGCTGCGCCATGGCACTGATGACAGGGCTGCGGTTTAAGCAGCGGCTGGCCGGCATTGCTGCGCTGTCAGGTTACCTGCCCCTGGCCGCCACCACGGCGGCAGAACGCTCAGACGCTAACGCCGATGTGCCGATTTTCATGGCGCACGGCACGCGCGACGGCGTAGTGCCCATTGCCCGGGCCGAGGCCTCGCGTGACGCGCTGCTTGCTTTGGGGTATCCGGTGCAATGGCAGCCGTATGCCATGGAGCACTCGGTGTGCCCGCAGGAAATCACGGATCTGCAGGCCTGGCTGTTGCGCGTGCTGGCCTGATTCTGGCGTTCAGGCGCTCGTAGGCGCTGCCTACTGCAACGGCGCCGGTTCAGTCGCCTCAAAAACGTCTGGCGATTTAATGCTAGTCGCTTTGGCGCGGCTGGCGGCGACGCCGTTGGCTGCGGCGCGTATTTCATGGTCTCGAATGGCAAACAGCGCCGTCAGGTCTTGCTCGACTTCCGAGGGCATCGCAGACGAGGGAGCTACTTGCGAATCGATAGGCAAAACCGCTGGGTAGTGGGCCGGGGTGCTGGCAACAGAGGCAAGGGCTTGGCCGTGTGACGACAACGGTTCCTTGTCGGTGGTCCAGGTGCTCTTGGGGGGCAGTACCGGGAACGGGCAGGTGCCCATGGCATTGAAATCCCACGCAATGCCATGCACCCAGGCGGCGGCCTTGGGGTCAAAACGCATGATGCGTTCCTTGAGTTCGACCTGAAAAGCCTTTGCGTAGCGCATGAGCCGTTCATCCCAGTGATGCACAACCAGGTGGATGTACAAGCCAGTGCCCCGGCTGCGGCTGGTGACCAGCAGCGTTTGACATTCAATCCAGTGCGACGGGATCGCGCTGCGGCGGAGCAGGTCGCGCATCGTGATCAGCACCAGTTGCTGGCGGTTGGCGGCTTCGCTGCCAGCCTGAAGTGTCGACGGTGCGTCGGAACTTTTGAACGGGGGCTTGACAGGCGGACGAACAAAAAGCGCTCGAAACAGATTTTTCATGAAAGATAAGGGGTGATTTGTTAGGGACCGGATAACGGGGCTTTTTTTTGTCACAAATGGCCTGCAGATTAGCGATTGTTGGGCTTCAAGAGTGGTGATGACAATACGGCGGCTGTTACTCAGTGTTTCGATCCCACTGTGGCTGGACGGGCTGCAGATGTCAATTCGTTTTCGCTCGCATCAGCCACCGTGTTGCCAGAGTGCTGCCAGATGTGTGCGATAGGACACAAAGCGCCAGAAGTGTGCGGTGTGCAGGCGTCACCGCATTGCCGGGCTGCGGCGTCAGTGCGCTTGTCCTGCTTACCGGCGGGGCGCTTGCCGTCAGCGGGAATTGCGGGCCTGTGATACCTTCCACGCCAGTTGAAAATTGTGAGAATGATGTGACGAATATTTTGAACGAGGCGGCGAGCAGCGCGAAGGGCGAGGAGCCCGGGGTCTGCCGTACCAGCCCCGAGAGCCAACTCTCCTGCAGCGCGGATATGTCCGCCCGCGTCACCGCACTTGGTACCCAGCGCCTTTTGGGCATGTCTTGCGGGGTTGAAAAAGAAAGCCTGCGCGCCCTGAGCAGTGGCGCGCTGGCGCTGACACCGCACCCGGCCGCGCTGGGCTCTGCCCTGACGCACCCCAGCATCACCACCGATTTCAGCGAATCCCAGGTCGAGCTGGTCACGGGCGTGCACCGCAGTGTGGACGCTGCACTGAGCGAGCTCACTGAAATCCACCAGTTCACCTACCGCAGCATGCAGGCGGTGGGCGACGAGATGTTGTGGGTGTCCAGCATGCCCTGCGGCTTGCCAACGGACGAAACCATTCCCGTGGCGCGGTTTGGCTCGTCCAACGTCGGGCGCGCCAAAAGCGTGTACCGCCTGGGCCTGTCGCACCGCTATGGTCGGCGCATGCAAACCATTTCGGGCATTCACTACAACTGGTCGTTGCCTGGCGTGACCAGCGAGCAGTACTTTGGTCTGATCCGCAACTTTCGACGCCAAGCGTTTTTGCTGCTGTATCTGTTCGGAGCCTCGCCTGCCGTGTGCTCAAGTTTTGTGGCGGGCCGCCAGCACGCGCTGCAGACGTTGTCTGGCAGCACCATGTACATGCCCTACGGCACGTCGCTGCGCATGGGCCGCCTGGGCTACCAGAGCGATGCGCAGTCGTCGCTGGCCGTCAGCTATAACAGCCTGGAAGGCTATGCCGCCTCGCTGCAAGACGCCCTGACGCGCGCCTACCCGGCGTACGAGGCGGTGGGCATTCAAAATCCGGGCGGTGACTACAACCAGCTGGCCACCACACTGCTGCAAATTGAAAACGAGTTTTACGGCACCATCCGCCCCAAGCGCGTGATTTTTCCGGGCGAGCGCCCGCTGCACGCGCTGCGCGAGCGCGGCGTCGAGTACATCGAGGTGCGCCTGATGGACCTGAACCCGTTCGAGCCGGTGGGTATCACGGCCCCGACGACGCGCTTTATCGACATCTTTTTGCTGCACTGCCTGCTCACCGACAGCGCGGACGACAGCCCCGTTGAGATCACGGCGCTGGCCAGCAACCAGCACCTCACCGCGGCCCGTGGCCGAGAACCGGGGCTGATGCTGGAGCGCGCTGCCCAATCGGTGCGCCTGACCGATTGGGGCCACGACATTGTTCGCGACTGCGCGCCGATTGCGGCCGCCCTGGATGCCGCGCACGGCGGCAACTACTACGCCGAGGCGCTGGCCGCCGCCACAGCCGCGCTGAATGACCCTAGCCTGCTGCCGTCTGCCCGTGTGCTGGCCACCATGGCCCGCGACCACGACAACAGTTTTGTCAAATTTGTGCGGGCGCAATCAGAAACCACCCGTGACGTGCTGCGTGCCTTGCCATGGACAGCCACGCAGCAGGCGCATTACGAGGCGCTGAGTCGTGCGTCGGTGGTGGCGCAAAGGAAAATCGAAGCCGACGACACCATGCCGTTCGAGGTTTATCGCCAGCAATATGTGTCACCACAGCGCCTGGGGGTTGCGGACTGGGCGGCTCGTCGACCCGTTGATACAGCGTTGGCGAGTTAGTCATCCGATCCCGTTTTTTCGAAGCCAAAATAGCCGCTAGCCTGGGCGTTTACTGCCTTTGATGCTATCAATTTTATAAATCGGCGGTGCGCAGCGCATGCTCGGCGTCGTCACACCAGCAGGCCGCAGCGGCATAAAACCCCTCCCAGACGCAGCCATTGCAGCCACGTCCGCAGCAACTGGTTGGCAGCGGCGGCGGCGCGCGCAAGGCGATGCCGGATGCCGTTGCGCGGCCTTGCAAGGCTTCGAAGGCAGCGACGCTGGCGTCAGCATCCGCGACCATCAGCCCTTGTTGCCCGACAGGCGTCTGCGCGCATACAAACCCAAAAACGCCACCCCCAGCACCAGCGCAAACCAGCCCACCAGTTGCGACTTTGCCACGACGCCCTGCACCCCTGGCGAGGTGATGAAATAGGGCGACACCAGCGCGCCCAGGCCAATCAACGTGCACAAGATGCCCTTGAGTGCCAGCTCGTTGTTGGCATTCAGGCGGCTGGCCTTGTTGTTGGGTGAGCGGGTGGGGGCAGCAGGCAAAGGCATGGTCGGAAGCAGTCAGGAGGTGAGGCGACAATCAACCAGTGTAATCAGCGCCCGCAACGCGCCGAGTTGCCCCCAACAAACCCCCTGACAGACCTCGAGAGCGAAACCCCCATGGCCATTCAATGGTTCCCCGGCCACATGCACCTGACCCGGCAGGCGATTGCCGACCGCATCAAGGAAATTGACGTGGTGATCGAACTGCTGGACGCACGCCTGCCTGGCTCCAGCGCCAACCCGATGCTGGCTGAGCTGACGCGCTTCAAGCCCTGCTTGAAAATTCTGAACAAGCAGGACCTGGCCGACCCAGCGCGCACCGCGCTGTGGCTGGCGTATTACAACGCGCAGCCCGACCCACGTGTGGTGACCCGCGCCATCGAACTTGACGCGAGTGAGACCGCCCCGGCGCGCCGCCTCATCACCGCCTGCCGCGAGTTGGCCCCGCTGCGCGGCGGCATGGTCAAGCCGATGCGGGTGTTGATCTGCGGCATTCCCAACGTCGGCAAGTCCACCTTGATCAACACACTGACGGGCAAAAAGGCCACTAAAACCGGCGACGAGGCCGGCATCACCAAGACCGAGCAGCGCATTTCGCTGGCCGACGACTTTTATTTGTACGACACGCCCGGCGTGCTGTGGCCGCGCATCATCGTGGCCAAAAGCGGCTACAACCTGGCCGCCAGCGGCGCCATTGGCCGCAACGCCTTCAACGAGGAAGAAGTGGCGCTGGAGCTGCTCAATTACCTGGTGCCCAATTACCCCGATGCGCTGAAGTCACGCTATCGCGTTGAGCTGCTAGAGGGCATCACCGACGAGGTGCTGCTCGAAGACATCGGCCGCAAGCGCGGCGCGGTGCTCAGCAAAGGGCGCATCAACCTGCAAAAAGCCGCCGAGATCGTGATTTATGAATTCCGCGCCAGCACCCTGGGCCGGGTGACGCTGGAAACGCCTGAAGAGTTTGTGCAGTGGCTGGCTGCCGGGCAGAAACTGGACGCCGAGCGGCAGGTGAAGAAAGACAAAATCGAGACCGATCGGCTGATCCGCTTCAAGAAAATCCCTAAGCCCAATCACCGCGACAAGCCCGCGCCGCAGCCCAAGGATTGAGCAGCTTCAACCCGCAAAGAGGTTGCAGGGGTGCGGTGATGAACATCGGATGAAGATGTCAGCGCCAGGCTGCAAGCCGTGTCAGAATTTTCCAGCTGAGCGCAAGGGCAGGCACGAAAACTCAAGGCCAGCAAGGGTTTGTTGCTATGAAGTATGTAGCGAGTAGCAGCCTCACGCCAGTGGCAAGAGACTTTTTTTAGCTCAGGATGCCATTACATTCGTGGCTGATTTTTGTTGCTTTAACGACTCACCTTTACGAAAGAAACCCCACCATGGCCATCATCGGCACCATCATCATCGGTTTAATCGTCGGCTTTCTGGCTCGCGCCCTGAAACCCGGCAACGACAGCCTCGGCTGGGTCATGACCGCTGTTCTCGGCATCGCCGGCTCGTTTCTGGCCAGCTACGCGGGCTCGGCCATGGGCTGGTACCAGCCGGGCGAGGTGGCGGGTTTTATCGCCTCGATCGTCGGCGCCGTCGTGCTGCTGGTGATCTACGGTTTGGTCGCAGGCAAAAAATAAGCTGTTGAAGCCCATAACACGCCAACACGTGCTGAGTGCGAGGTTCTTGAATTTGTGCGCGGCGTGCGTTTATTGTCAATTCGGGCAGGCACATTTCCAGCACGGCGGCACTAGTTCGCGGTTTCAACGCCAGTCTCAAAACCGTTAGCGTTTGAGGCTGCAATTGACGATAACCTACGGAGGTTGCTGATGCGCGCAACGATCTTCAACGGAAAGCTGTGGCCCATGTTTGTTTCTTTGACACCGTCGAAATCACAGCCTGAAATTGAGGCTTTTATCGCTCCCTTCGAGCAAACGGTTCCGGCCAGCTTCAAACTTTGGGCTCAGCCACAAGTTTTGGATATACGCGACATCTGGATGGCTTATCAGCGCGCAAGCCTCACCGAAAAGCAGCTGCTCGTGGCCATCGCATCACGAGCGCAAGCCGTGGAGGTCGCGTCGCCGGCCAACGTGCCTGCCCACATCGCTGCGACGCGCCTGGCCAATGCCCCGTGTGAAAGCGCATTGGAAGCTGCTGATGCGATCGAAAAATTCCTCGCTTGGGCCGATGCAAGCGGCGTGCTCGTGGTGGACACCGCCACCCTCTAACCACCGCGTTGCCGCTGCCCGCGGCGACTCAGGCGCGGTGGCTGGTTACCCAGCGCACCATGTCTGATGCCCCCATGGCGCCCGCCTGCCGCGCGATTTCCTGCCCGCCGGAAAACAGGGCCAGCGTGGGGATGCTGCGAATGTTGAAGCGGCTACCCAGTTTCGGCAGGGCTTCGGTGTCAACTTTCAACAGGCGCACGTGCGGCTCAAGTTGTGCAGCGGCCTGCTCATAAGCCGGTGCCATGGCGCGGCACGGGCCGCACCACGGCGCCCAAAAATCGACCAGCACGGGAATCTGATTGCGGTGAATATGCTTGTCGAAATTTGCCTCGTCGGCCGGGTTGGCCAGGCCCGTCGAATGCCCGGTGAACAAGGCTTTTTTGCAATGGCCACAGGTCGGTGCGCTGGCCAGCTGGTCGGTGCGGACGCGGTTGGTGGTGTGGCAGTGCGGGCAAACAAGGTGCAGTGGGTCTGTCATGCTGCTGACCTTGGGGCTGCCGCGGTGGTTTCAAGCACTAGGAGCCTGAGCGGCAGCGCTTGCCCGGCTCCGCCCGCGCCTCTACTCATACAAAAAGGACTTGTTGCCATGTCGCCCACACTGCATTCAATTCATCATGCGGCAACCCGCACCCTTGCGGCACGTCGCTGTGCTGCGTCGCTTGTGGCGGGGCTGTCGATCGGATTGCTGGCTGGTTGCGCCTTGCCACAGCGCAAGTTGCCCTCGCAAGAGAACTTCGGCTCCACCGCCACCTATTCGCGCCTGTTTGACGCCACCCCGGCCCAGACCTGCGAGGCCGCCCGGCGCGCGCTGCTGAGCCAGGGCTATTTGATTGGCACGGCCAACAAGGAAATGGTGGAAGGGCGCAAGAGCTTTCAGCCAGAGCCCGAGTCCCACCTGCAAATGGAAATTCGCGTGGTGTGCGCGCCCGAAACGCCGGATGGCACCGTCAGCCTGGGGTTTGTCACCGCGCTGCAAGACCGCTACGCACTCAAAAAAAGCAACAACTCGGCCAGTCTGGGCGTGGGCGTGCTGGGCTCGGTGTCGCTGCCATTTGCCTCCAGCAACGACGCCATGGTCAAGATTGCGAGTGAGACGATTTCTTCCGAGCCGTTTTACGACCGCTTTTTTGACCTGGTCAAGCGCTACCTGGTGCTGGATGACGCGCTTTGAGCCGGGATTCTCGTGGGTTCTGATTGCTACGAAAAATGTAGCTTAACAGGTAGTAAAAACATAGACTAGAGCCCGATTTGATACATAAATCATCACGATAAAGCCCCTGCCTATCCTTCTCGTCATATTTCGTCACATGGCGTCGACTAGAAAGCGCCGTTGTCGCTGAAAAACACCCAGCCGCTATCGCGTGAAGCGCCGCAAAAGCCCCTGCCGACCGGCGTGCGCTGCGCTTTTGGCGTCACCGCGTGTGGCGGGCTTCGGCGACGATCAGGCGCTGCGTAACCAACGGCACCGCACCGCGCCCCAGCAAGCCTTCTTGACGCAACCGAAGCCGCGCTGGGGCACCCCTTCACCGCCAAGGCCTGGCTAACCGAACATCAAAATGACCTCTGCAACACAGCACCAGCAATGGATTTACCGCCAGCACCCGACGGGGCTGGTCGGCCCGGAGCATTACGAACTCACCACTGCGCCGTTGTCGATGGCGCTGTCTGCCGGGGAGGTACTGGTTGAGGCGAAGTACCTGAGCGTGGACCCCTACATGCGCATCAACCAGTCACTCAAACCCACCTACAACGCCGACCCCCACCCGCTGGGCGCTGTGCAAAACGGCGGCGTGGTGGGCCGTGTTATCGCCTCGCAGGCTGGCACGCTGGCGGTGGGCGACTGGGTCGAAGGCATGCTGGGCTGGCAAACCCACGCGCGCTGCCACCACAGCACGGTGCGCAAGCTTGACCCGGCGCTGGCGCCTGTCAGCACCGCGCTGGGCGTGCTCGGCATGCCGGGTCGCACAGCGTGGTTTGGCCTGACGGAATGCGGCCGGCCCCATGCGGGTGAGGTGGTGGTGGTGTCGGGTGCCGCCGGGGCGGTGGGCTCGCTGGTGGCGCAGTTTGCCAAACGGCACGGCTGCCGCGTGCTGGGCATTGCGGGCGGCCCCGCCAAGTGCGACTGGCTCACCAATACCGTGGGCCTGGACTGGGCGCTGGACTACAAGGCGTTTGCCGATGCCGACGCGCTGTCCACGGCCATCAAAGCGCTGACAGGCGGCGTGGATGTGTACTTTGACAACGTGGGCGGATGGATCACCGACGCGGTGATTCCGATCATCAACCGGCGCGCCCGCATCGTGATTTGCGGCACCATCAGCCAGTACTCGGGCGGGCTGGACGCTCCCGAAATGGGGCCGCGTTTTCTGCACCACATGCTCTACCAGCGCGCCACCATCCAGGGCATGCTGGCGCGGGACTATGCCCACCGCATGGAGGAGATGCTGCGCATCACCGGGCCGTGGGTGCAGCGCGGTGAGCTGGTGTTCGAGGAAACCATCGTCAAGGGCTTCGGGCAGTTGCCGATGGCGCTACAGGGCCTGTTCACAGGCGACCACCGTGGCAAGGTGCTGGTAGAGGTGTGAGGCCTGTAATGCGGCATTGACCGATGCTGCCAGGAGTCATTTCAAGTTGTTAGATTAGCGATTTCGTGTAATTTGTCACATATACCGGTGAAATCCAATAAACTTGAAAGTTGATTTTGGCGGGCGATTGCTTTCAAGGCGAGCGCGAAAGCGGCATGGAACCAGCCTGAAATTCGGCGCGTTATTGGTGGGGTACAGCCCGCTGAACGCTGCTGATGTCCCAGTTGACCCTAATCCTTTTGGCAGTACGACACCTTCGATGGCGATGACTTTTCTTCAGCAACGGCTCACCAGTGTCGGCAGCAGGCTGCTGTTGGTGCTGGGCGTTGGGCTGTTGCCGCTGCTGCTGTTTGTGCTGGCCAGCGCGCACTGGCAGCCTGAGCCAGCGCCTGCGGCTGCCTTCGCGCTGCCGGTGGCGGTGGCGGGCAGCGACACGTCTTTCCTGCAAAGCACGTCGGTGGCCATGGCATCGGCCGGGCGCAGCCTGCCAGACGCCGCACCGCAGGCCTTGCCGCTGGTGCTGAACTTAGCCAGCGTGCTGGCACTGGCCGCTGTGGGCTTGGTGGCAGCCTGGGCGTGGGCCGCAAGCTGTTGGTGCTGCCAGCGCCTGCTGCGCCCGCACCGGCTTTACGCTCGGTGGCGGCGGCCGCCAGTAGTGGCGTGGGCCTTGACGCCCCCGGCGTGGCGCTGTTTCACCAACTTGCTGACGCGATGCCGCAGCTCGTCAGCATCATGCAGCCCGACGGCGCCCGCAATTACGTGAACCAGCGCTGGGCCGACTACCTCGGCGTGCCCCGGGGCGAAATTCTTGCCCACCGCTGGAGCCGCTTTCTTCACCCTGATGACCTGCCCAGGGTGTCGACCCTCTGGGCTCACGCGGCCAGGCGGGGCGAGTCGGTCGAGCTTGAGTACCGGCTGCGCCGCGCCGATGGCTGCTACCGCTGGATGCTCAGCCGTGCGGTGCCGCTGGCCACGACGGGCGCACCGGGGGCCGATGGCGCCCGCGCCGGCGAGTGGCTGATGACGTCCACCGACATTGACGACCTCAAGGGCGGCGCGGTGGTGCTTGAAAAAGCCATGTCGCTCAAGCGTTTGGTGGGCCGCATGGCCAAGGTGGGAGGCTGGATGATTACCTTGCCCGACCGCACGTTGACCTGGTCGCCTGAAAACTGCCTGATTCACGATGTGCCGGTGGGCTACCAGCCTACGCTGGACGAGGGCATCGGCTACTTTTTACCCGAACACCGCAGCCTGGTGGCCGGGTATGTCGATGCCTGCATGGCCGACGGCACGCCCTACGACTTTGTGCTGCCCAAGCACACCGCCAGGCAGCGGCTGATCTGGGTGCGCTCCATTGGCGAGGCGGTCAGAAACGAGGCTGGGCAGATCATTGGCCTGCAGGGCGCGTTTCAGGACGTGACCGAGCAAAAGGAAGCCGAGCAGCGCAGCCAGGCGCTGACCAAGCAGCTCAACGACACGCTGGAAGCCCGCGTGAAACAACGCACTGCCCAGCTGGAATCGGCCAACAAGGAGCTCGAATCGTTTGCCTACGCGGTCTCGCATGACCTGCGTTCGCCGCTTAACACCATTGCCGGCTTCATGCCGCTGCTGGTCCGCGCCGAGAGCGAGCAGCTCAGTGAGAAGGGCCGGCATTACCTGAGCCGCATTGGCGCGGGCGTCACGCAGATGGGCCAGCTGATTTCAGGCCTGCTGACGCTGGCGCACATGTCGCGCGAACAACCCCGCCTGGAGGCGCTTGACCTGACGGCCATTGCGCAAAAGACGGCAGCGCTCTACCGCGAGCGACAGCCCGGGCGCTCGGTGCAGATCACGATTGATGCCGGCCTGAGCGCCAAAGGTGACCCGCGCCTGATCGACGCGGCGCTGGAGCAGCTGATCGACAACGCGTGGAAGTTTTCATCGCCACGCGCCGAAGCGCTGATCGACATCAGCAGCCAGCCTGGTGCTGACGGCGACACCGTGTTTTTTGTGCGCGACAACGGCGTGGGCTTTGACATGGCCTTTCAGCACAAGCTGTTTGGCACCTTCGAGCGCCTGCATTCGCCCGGCGAATTCGAAGGCACCGGCATCGGTCTGGCTACCGTCAAACGCGTGATCGACAACCATGGCGGCCGCATCTGGGCCGAAAGCCGTGTGGGCGGCGGCGCCACGTTTTACTTCACGCTGGGCTCGCAGCGCAGCCAGCGCCAGGCCGCTTGAGGCTGTGGCGGGGCATTCAGGCATAAAAAACAAGCCAAATCACCTGCTAGCCCATGTGTTTAATGCCTGGGCAGCTATAAAAAAAGGAGTGACTGGCGTGCGCTTCGGTCAGCTCGCCAGAAACAGCACCGGATCCACCATGGTGCGGTTCAGCATCACGCCCCAGTGCAGGTGCGGGCCGGTCGCGCGGCCGGTGGCCCCGACAGCGCCCAGCACATCGCCTGTGTTGACCTGCTCGCCGGGTTTGACGGCTACCGCGCTCAGGTGGCACATCATGCTCAGCAGGCCGCCGCCATGGTCCAGCCACACCGTGCGCCCGTTGAAGAAGTAGTCGCCCGTGTTGACGACACGCCCTGGCAATGGCGCGACAACAGGCGTGCCGGTGGCGGCGGCAATGTCCATGCCGCTGTGCGGATTGCGCGCTTGCCCGTTGAACACCCGCCGCAGCCCAAACGAGCTGGAGCGCCGCCCTGGCACCGGCACCTGCATGGCCAGCAGTTGCAGCGGCGGCGCGCTCAGCGTGGCCATCACGGCGGCCAGGTGCGTGCGTTCACGCTCGTAGCGTGCGGTGTCCTGGGGCGATAAATCAACCGCTCCAGGCGCCACCGTCAGGCGCTGCTCGCTGTAACGCTTGGGTACCACGGTGAAGGCCACCTGCCGCACGCTGCCGTCGGCAGTCTGCACACGGATGCTGGCCGGGCCGGGCAGGGTGGCCAGCGCGAGGCCCACCACGGCGGTCCATTCGATGGCGTCACCCACCACCAGCAGCGGCACGCCATTGGCGTCACCGGCGTCACCCATAAAAGCCAACGGCCGCACCGCCGCTGGCCCCAGCGACAGGCGCGCCACCCCGCCGGGAACCGGCAAGGCATGCGGCCAGACCCCTGGCCCTGGCGGGCCGCTGGCCTGAACGGATAAGGCTGGCGTAGCAGCAACGGCGAACAGGCTGCTCATGCAGAGCAGGCTGGTGCGGCGAGAGATCGGGGTAGGCGTTTTGACAGTGAGCACGGTGGGGGTTCAAAAAAATGAATCAGTGAGCAGAAATGGTGCCACCGATTCAGGCTGGCGTCAGACGGCAGCGTGGCTGGGTGTACGGCTTCATGCCAGTATCGGCACTGCGTGTGCTGGCGCACAGAGCGGTGGGTGACGAGGCTTTAACTTGCGAGCGTGACAGCGCGGCAGCGATCGGCCGCAGCTTGACGCCCTGGCCAGAAAGCTGATCGATTCTGGGCAGCGCCCCGTTTTTTGCGGGGGGCTTGCACCGTGACCTCAAAAACACTGGAAACATCATGATTGCTAAAAAATTCCTTCTCCTCGGTGCGATGACTTTGTCGCTGTCGGCTTGCTTCACGCTGCCTGCTGGCCCGGCGGGCGCCACAGGCGCGACTGGCGACACGGGTGCCAAAGGCAACACCGGCAGCACCGGCTACACCGGCGCCACCGGGGGCACGGGTGCCACAGGCGCCACGGGCGGTGCGGGCGCACCTGGCGGTATGGGCGCCACAGGCGACACCGGCGCCACGGGCAATACCGGTAACACCGGCAGCACCGGTGCAACCGGCAACACTGGAAGCACAGGGGCCAGGGGTGCGGCGGGTTCCAAAGGTGCTACCACTGGCGATACGCTGATTGTGGTGCCCGCCCGCTGACCGACGTGCATCGACCTCCCCGTTGGGAGGTCAGCCCCGCATCCAGCGTTCGGGCAGCCGCACGCCCAAACACCAGCAGCAGGTTGTTCGACGGCATTGCCACCCGCGTTTGCAGGCGCAGCCCCACCGCCTGGGCCGCGCTTTCGACATCTTCCCGGCGGCGAATGCCCCAAGTTGGGTTACTGCTGCGCAAGCTGGCGTCGAAGGCGAGGTTGCCGGGCGACGGCAGCACATCGTCTTCAAAATACGGGCCGTAGGTGATCAGCTGGCCCGCCCGTGCCAGGTGCGCGGCTGCGCCCTGCATCAGCGCCGCGCAGGTGGCCCAAGGGGAAATATGCAGCATGTTGGCGCAATAAATTGCGTCATAAGTTGTGCCGTTTGCGGTGGCCTTTTCTCCCTCCCGCCAGGCCGCCGACAGCACATTCACCACGACGGGTGGCCGCACATTGCGCAGCCCAGCGCCTGTAGTGTGGGCTGTGAGGGTGGCAAACGCCTCGGCATTCATGTCGCTGGGCTGCCACGACCACGCGGGCAGGGCTTGCGCGAACCAGGCGATGTGCTGGCCTGTGCCGGAGGCGATTTCAAGCGCACTTCCGCTGGCTGGCAGCAGCGCCTGCAATTGCGCCAGGATGGGCGCCTTGTTGCGCTCGGCTGCTGCGCTAAAGCCGGGCAGGCTTATCGCGTAGCCGTCAATTAGCATCATGGCTGCGCCGTCACGGTGTGATGACGATGGCGCCGGTGGTTTGCCGGGCTTCGGCGGCACGGTGGGCCTCGGGCAGTTGCTCCAGCGTGAATCGTGCACCAATCGTGGCCTGAATGGCGCCGCTGGCCATGGCTGCAAACACGTCGGTGGCATTGGCGCGAAACGTGGCCGCATCCGCATTGTGCGGGAACACCGACGGCCGGGTGAGGAACAGACAGCCCTTTTTGTTCAACAGCTCCGGGTCAATGGCTGGGGCCGGGCCCGACGCCGCGCCAAACAGCACCACCATGCCAAACGGCGCGGTGCAGTCGAGCGAGCCCATGAAGGTGTGCTCGGACACCGAGTCATACACCACACGCGCCTTGCGCCCCCCGGTGGCGGTCAGCACCTGGGCAACCCAGTCGGCCTGGGTGTAGTCAATGCAGGCGTCGCAGCCGGCCTCAATGGCCAGCGCGCATTTGGCGGCGGAGCCTGCGGTGCCGATCACGGTGGCGCCCAGGGCTTTGGCCCAGCGGCACAAGATCAGCCCCACGCCGCCCGCAGCTGCATGCACCAGCACCACATCGCCCGGCTGGATGGCGTAGGTTTTTTTCACCAGGTACTGCGCCGTCATGGCCTTGAAAAACACAGCGGCGGCGTCTTCGTCGCTGATGCCTGCGGGGATTTTCACGAGCTTGGCAGCGGGCACATTGCGGCGGTCGGCATAGGCGCCGACACCGGCGTTCATGTAGACCACGTGGTCGCCCACCTGCAGCCCTGTGACGCCAGCGCCCAGCGCCTCGACCACACCCGCCGCCTCATGGCCCAGACCGGTGGGGTTGGGCAGCGGGTACCTGCCCATACGCTGGTAAATGTCGATGTAGTTAAAACCAATGGCGGTCTGGCGCAGCTGCACTTCGCCCGCAGCGGGGGCTGGCAGCGTTAGTGTGGTCAGGCGCATCACTTCCGGGGCACCGAATTCGGTGAGCTCAATGGCGCGGGCTTGCGTGGGTAGGGCAGTTGTCATGGCGTTTGTTTGTGGAGTTTTGGGAGGTGGTTGCAGGTGTGCCGGGGCGCTAGCGCACACCGGCAATGCGTATTGGGCCAGCTTTTCGCGCTTTCCGCCTACCCACAGATGGTGCGGGTGGGCACCACAATCTTGCCATGCAACAACCCGCTCGCACCGCACTGACTATTGTTTTGACCATGATCGCTACGTTCGCAGCAGTCATGCTGGTGCTGAACTTCACCGCAGGCGAGAAAAAAGTGCAGCAGCAGCTTCCCCGGCTGTACAGCACGGCCGACCCCGGCTTTCAACGCGCCATGGGCAGCTTGCTTGGCCCCGGCATCGTGCCGGGCAACGCGGTGCTGGCGCTGCTCAATGGCGACGAGATTTTCCCGTCCATGCTCCAGGCAGTTCGCACCGCGCAGCGCAGCATCACGTTTGAAACCTACATTTACTGGTCGGGCGACATCGGCCAGCAGTTTGCCGACGCGTTGAGCGAGCGCGCGCGAGCGGGCGTGAAAGTGCATGTGCTGCTGGACTGGATCGGAAGCGCCAAGATGGACGAGGGCTATCTGCAAGCGATGACCGCAGCAGGTGTGCAGATTGAGAAATTTCACCAGCCCAAGTGGTACGACCTGGCACGCCTGAACAACCGCACCCACCGCAAACTGCTGGTGGTGGATGGCCAGGTCGGCTTCACCGGCGGGGTCGGCATTGCCCCGAAGTGGACGGGCCACGCGCAAGACGTTGACCACTGGCGCGACACGCACTTCCGGGTTGAAGGCCCAGTGGTGGCGCAAATGCAGGCCACCTTTTTGGACAACTGGCTGAAAGTTACCGGGGCGGTCACGCATGGGGATGCGTACTTCCCGGCGCTGCGGCCAGCGGGTGGCCTCAGTGCGCAAATGTTCTCCAGCTCACCAGCGGGCGGCAGCGAAAGCATGCAGCTGATGTACCACATGGCGGTGACTGCCGCAGCCCGCAGCATTGACCTGTCGGCGGCCTACTTTGTGCCGGACGAGCTGACCCGCCAGCTGCTGCTGGACTCCTTGAAGCGCGGGGTGCGGGTGCGCGTGATCACCCCCGGCAAAAACATTGACGCCGAAGCCGTGCGCGCCGCGTCGCGAGGCACCTGGGGGCCGTTGCTGCAAGCCGGGGCCGAGATCTACGAATACCAGCCGACGATGTACCACTGCAAAGTGATGATCGTGGACCAGTTGATGGTGTCGGTGGGCTCCACCAACTTTGACAACCGGTCGTTCCGCCTCAATGACGAGGCCAATCTGAATGTTTACGACAGCTCATTTGCAGCGCGTCAAACCCAGGTGTTCGAGCAGGACTTGGGCCAGTCCCGCCGCGTCACCCTGGCGCAGTGGGAAGCACGTCCCCTAACAGAAAAGTTCAAGGAACGGCTGGCTTTGTTGATGCGATCACAGCTTTAGCACGCCGCAAGCGCGCAATAAAGTCAAACCGCCGCTGCCTCACACCAGCAGCCCGGCGCCAGGCCGCCCAGCGCATACGGCCCAATGGCCGCACGGATCAGCCGCAGCGTTGGAAAGCCCACAGCGGCTGTCATGCGCCTGACCTGGCGGTTGCGGCCTTCCCGGATACCCAGCGCGATCCAGCTCGTCGGGATGGCTTGGCGCACCCGCACCGGCGGCGCGCGGGGCGGCAGCTGGGCCGGGGCATCGATGCGCTGCGCTGCGGCGGGGCGTGTCATGCCGTCATTGAGCCGCACACCGACACGCAATGCGCTCAAGGCTGCTTCATCGGGCTCGCCCTCCACCTGTACCCAGTAGGTTTTTTTCATCTTGTAGCGCGGGTCGCTGATGCGGGCCTGCAGTGCGCCGTCGCTGGTTAGCAGCAGCAGCCCTTCGCTGTCGGCGTCCAGCCGCCCGGCCACGTACACACCGGGCAGGTCGATGAAGTCCTTGAGCCCGCGCCACCGGCCTTCGGGCGTGAACTGGCTCAGCACGCCATAGGGCTTGTTGAAGCAGATCAGCCGGGGCGGCGCAGGCACACTCATGCAGCGGGGTCTGCTGGGTCCATGATCCAGGCGATGTCTCCGTCCTGCACATGCTTGTCAAAGCGGTCGCGCGGGATGGCGGTCACGCCAGTCACGCCGGGCTCGGGCTCCCAGCTGAGCGTGGCACTGTCGGGCGCCAGAGCGACTTCAATGCGCACCTTGGGAATTTCAATCGGCACGCCGTCGCCGGGAATGTAAGTCACCAGACCGATGATGTTGGCGAATTGGGGCATGAAAATTCTCCTGAATGAGTCCATTGATCCGTCCGAAGTGCCAGCAGCTACAAGCACATTTGTGCCCAGCCGGCAGCTTCGAAAACCTGCCCTGATTACACACGCACCATCGGCGGGCGTCTGTCGGAAAAAAGCGCATGTGTGGTGGGGGGGCTGCGGCGTGGCAAAGTGGCTGCTTGCGGGGTAAAAATACGTCGTTTTTGATATAAAAACAGCTACTAGCCCAGGTATTTAATGCCTATGCAGCTATTAAAAATATAGCATAGTGCTGATCGAGTCAGAGTGGACGTCAGGGCACGCACCGCCAACTCAGCATCCCAGCTGGTCCGCCAGCGCCAGCAGGTCTTTGGCGTGACGGGTGTTGGCCGCGTCTGGCGAAACGTCTTTGGGCTTGGCGTGGCCGAACTCGAAAGCCCGTTCGATGTAGGCCGTTTGCAGGCCGCAAGCACGCGCGGCGGCCAGGTCGTCCTGGTGGGCTGCCACCAGCATCACCTGCCCGGGGGCCACGTCAAACACAGTGGCCACGCCCAGATAAGTGGCCGGGTCGGGTTTATAGGCACGAAACACCTCGGCCGACAAAATGCAGTCCCAGGGCAGGCCGCCGCGCTTGGCCATGTCGGCGAGCAGGCCAATATTGCCGTTCGACAGCGTGCAGATGATGTGCTTTTGCCTGAGGCGCGTTAGCCCGGCCACGACGTCGGGCCACGGGTCCAGCCGATGCCAGGCTTTGTTCAGGTGCCTCCTTTGCGGCTCGGTCAGATCGCTCAGACCAAACTGGCCGAGGATGCCGTCCAGAATCAGCCGGTGCAGGTCGTCAATCAGCGTCCAGCCGAGCTCGCCCGACATCACCCGCCGCATGGCTGGCTGGTAGCCAGCCCGCCACGTCAGCGCGAATGCATCGCCGTCCACATCGGGCCGCAGCGCCCGCACTTCACGAGCGATGCCGCTGTGCCAGTCGACCACGGTGCCGAAGACGTCGAAGGCCAGGATGTGGGGAGATGCACGTTGTGTCATGAAAATGCTTTGGCAAACGCGCGGAAGTCGTCAAGCTGGTCGCCAGACACAGCAAATACCAGCGCCCAGTCAATAGTGTCGTAGCTATGAACTGCCAAATTTCTAAATCCAACCGCCCGCCTCAGCCGTTCTGCCAGTGCCGTGTCAATGAGCCCTTTCAGGGCCAGCAACTCGAACGCCTGCCCCATGGTCTGTGGCACGGCCGAGTCTGCTGTTGCCAATGCATGCATGGCAATGTCTACACAAATTTGCACAGCCCGGCTCAAGTTCAGCACCATGACGTCTTGCGCATCCACATCAGCCACCAGCGCGGCCACGCTGTCAGGCCGCTTGGCCGTCACGCGCGCCACGCAGCGGCGCAGCGACTCCAACTTTTGGGCAACTACTACCCGGTCCACGCTGTGCGCCTAGCGTGTAAAAGTCGGGTAATGTAAGGCATGAAGTCTTCCTGTTCCTCAGCGTTTTTCAGCAGCAATTTTGCAAACTGGGCATCGGTTCCTTTAAGGCGTTTAGCGTCCTTGATGATTTGCCCCAGCAAGGGCTGACCCGCTGTGGCCAAATCAATCAAATCTACTGCCCTGCCCGTGGCCACAGCGATGCGTTCAATCAAGCAGCGCGTGTCTGTCATGCGCAAGGGCTCGTTGGCCAGCACCGCGATGTCCAAGTCACTTTGCGCCGTGTAGGCGCCACGCGCCACCGAGCCGAACAGCAGCGCTAATTGGATGCTGGGCAGGCTCGCAAAGATTGGGGTGAGCGTACTGGTCAGCATGTTCAGCAAGGACGGTTCGGCGTGGACTGCATCATCGGATTCTAGGACGGGACGCCGTCAAGACATTGATCGTCAATGACCACGTGGCCAGCGCACGCTGCGCTTGCCTCAAAATTCGTCATCTCTTCCCAGCCGCAATCCCCGCAATGACAACTGCAGCCTACAAATCCCCTGATTCCAATTTCTACCCCATCGGCACCCCCGGCCAGCCCTGGGGCGCAGGCGAGCTGGCCCAGTGGCGCGCGCGCCAGGTGCGCCATCGCAGCTATGCCAGCGACGTGCTGGGCGCCGTGGAGCGCCTGCGCAGCCGCTTTGACGTGCTGCCGTACGGCGAGGTGGTCTATGGCGACGAGCGCTTCCCTATGTTCGCCATCCGCTCCAGGCACTGGCAGCCTGGCTTGCCGGGCGTGCTGGTCACGGGCGGTGTGCACGGCTATGAAACCAGTGGCGTGCAGGGCGCGCTGCATTTTGTGGATGCGCATGCCGAAGCCTATGCGGGCAGGGTGAACCTGCTGGTTGTGCCCTGCGTCAGCTCCTGGGCCTACGAGCGCATTCAACGCTGGAATTTTGACGCCATTGATCCGAACCGCGCCTTTCGGCCCGACAGCCCAGCGCAGGAATCAGCTGCGTTGATGCGCTTGATCGAACCCCTGCGCGGGCAGTTTGCCGCCCACATCGATCTGCACGAAACGCTAGATGCCGACGAGTCCGAATACCGGCCCGCCGTGGCCGCGCGTGACGGCAAGCCGTTTTTGCCCGGCACCATTCCCGACGGGTTTTATCTGGTTGACGACGCAGGCAACCCGCAACCGGAATTTCAGCAGGCCATCATTCAAGCGGTTGCAAACGTCACCCACATCGCCCCGGCAGACCACGCGGGCGGCATCATCGGCTCTCCGCTGGTGGCGCCCGGCGTGATTGAGTACGCCATGCAGGCGCTGGGCCTGTGCGCCAGCATTACCGGCGCCCGCTACACCACCACGACGGAGGTGTACCCCGACAGCCCACGTGCCACAGCAGCGCAGTGCATTGCCGCCCAGGTGGCAGCGGTGTGTGCGGGGGTAGGGTTTGTGTTGGCACAGATTGGCGGTTGAACGCCTTTCCCAGTGCAACCGGAAACAAACCCGGTTTCACCAGATGCAGAGAAAACGCTGCAATCAGACCGCTATGTGTCTTTGCAATCTCAGGAGGCACCGCCGCCTTTGATGCGATCAGGGCGGCTCTGGCCGCGTCAAACATCGCCTAGTAAGCGCGTTTACACGCACCGTCGCAGTCGCCGTCCCGTAAAAGCGTGTCGGCACTTGCCAGCGCGCGACGCGCTTTGGTCATCAAATCTTGGGCATTCATAAAGCAATACCTTCGCGCGCAATGTTGTGCAGCAAGTGCGGATTGCTGTAGGTCTCTGGATGCGCCCATTCAGCCTCCCAAATGGGCAGAGGTTGAATGCGTATTCCGGTCTGCAGCAAAACGTCGTAAGCCAGGTCATTCATTGCCATTTTGGTTTTGATGAATCGGCCCACCGCCCCTTGAAGGATGACGGCCACGTCGGCGTCGCTTTCACTGTGCTCTGTGCCCCGTGCGCGGCTGCCGAACAAAATGATCTGCTGCGTACGGTAGGCGCGCCCCACCAGTTCGGCAAACCCACGGCTGGCGGTCATTGTCTCGGCCATGGTGTGTGCAGTCGTTGTTTTTTTAGAGCGCGCGCTGGGTACCTTCAACCCGAACGAATCCGCCATGCGGCGGGCACGGTCTGCTGACAGCGTGAGCGCTTTGTCCAGTTCTTTGGGCGAGGGCATGAGCAAGTTGCTGGGTGCTTTGGTGGCTTCAGCCATGATGGAATCCCTTCATCGGCAGATTGTCGCCTTCCTGCGGCTTTTACGAAGTACGCGAAGCATTTGCAGCATTTGCAGCCCCTCAAACCGCCTCCACCGCTCATTTTTGACTGTTTGGAGGTGTTTTATAAACCAAATGTGCCGCTAGCCCAATCATTTATTGCCGGAGCAGCTACGAAAATAATAGCAATTTTCAATCAGCTGGCCACCGCATTGCGCTAGCATCACCGCATGAGTACCCAATACGAAAGCCTTCCAAGCGCCTTGCTTTACCCCGACGCCTTCCACGTGGCCGCGCCCACGTCGCCCGTGGGGCGCGCAGTGTGGCCGCGCCAGCCGGGTGTGTTCATCCGTGTGGGCCCGGCCCCTGAGTCTGACGAGGCTGACGCCGTTCAAACGGTTGAAGAGGCCGACCAGGTTCAAGACGCCGACAAGCCCCCGCGCGCCCCGCCCACCCGTGAGCTGGTGGCCGGCCAGTTCGGCCTGGTGCCGCGCTGGGTCAAGTCCGGGTCAGACGCCAAGCTGCGCTCCACCAAACTGGTCAACGCCAGGTCAGAAACCGTGACCACCTCCAACAATTTCCGCGACGCCTGGCTCGCCGGGCAGCGCTGCATCGTGCCGATGCAGGCCTTCATCGATGAAGATTGGCGCAGCGGCAAGGCCGTGCCTACCCGCATCGCCCGGGTCGACGGCAAACCGATGGGTGTGGCCGGCCTGTGGGAAAGCTGGACGGGTGTCGACGGCCAGGTCATCACCAGCTACTGCCTGCTGACGGTCAACGCCAACAGCCACGCCCTGATGAGCCGCTACCAGCAACCGGGCAATGAAAAACGCATGCTGGCCATCTTGAACGAAGGCGCGTTTGACGCCTGGCTCAGCGCCCGGCCCGACAAGGCCAAAGAGTTCATGCGGGCTTATCCGGCGAACTGGTTGCTGGCGAATCCAGTGGAAAAAAGCCGATGACCTGCATCTGGTGCAGCGCCGCCAGGCCAAAGCGCCTAGCCGAGTTCGTCGAGCAGGGTCTGCATCGATTCAATCAGCACCGGTACGGCGTTCTGCACAATGTTCCACACCGTGCTCACGTTCACCGTGGCGTAGCCATGAATGAGCTGGTTGCGGAAGGCTACGATCTGCGGCAGATCGGGAATACGGGCCGCCAAGGCTGCATCGAGCTTGGCCAATTGGTTGAGTGCTTCACCAATGACCTCAAATTTGCGCTCTACCGCGGCTTGAGCCATCGCGTTGCCCGCGTAGGCCGCGCCGTCCATGCCACTGGTGAACGACTGAATCGCCAAGGCTGATTCGCGCACATCCCACAAAAAGGCCCGCGGATCACGCTGCATACACCGCTTCACGGTGGCGGTTGATGCTGGCCATGATGTAGGGATTGCGCACGGCGCCCTGCTCTACGAGGTCAACGCCACGCCCCAGTAAGGCCTCCAACGCGGCTTTGGCACCAAAAATAGAGTTCAAACCCGGGCGACTGTCCGGCGCAAACTCGACCAAAAAGTCGGCATCGCTGCTCACCGGGTCAAAGTCGTTGGTGCGCGCCGCCGAGCCAAACACGTCCAGGCGTTGAATACCATAGCGCTGGCAGATCGCCGAAATGCCGGACCGGTGTTGAGCGATGGCGGGGTGCATGCAACGGAGTCTAACGGAGCAAGCTGCTGGGTGCCAAATGAGCTATTGCGCAAGTGAATATTGCGGTAGTAGCTACTAAAACTGTAGCAATTGCAAACTAAAACCTAAAACGAAGAACCCGGCTCATTCAAGAAAGCCAGCTCTTGAGTGTCAGACATTCGCCCCCGTGTCTTAAGCCTGGGCAGCTACAACAAACCCGGCAAGTGTCAGCCCTGTTCAGCGGCCTCTTTCGCGCGCAGTTTCGCGCCAATGTACTCACCGTGAGTCACGTGCAGCAAGCCCGCAATTTTGCTGATCAGGTGGTTTTCATTGGCGTCCAGCGTGTCGTCGGCATACGCCACTTGCCACATGAACTCGACCACCTGAATTTTTTGCGCCTGCGTGAAGCTGTCGTTCATCAGGCTGGTGAAGCTGAAGTAGTCGTTGGCCCGCTTGGCAGTTTGCTCGGCCTGCGTCATCAACTCCGCCACCGCCTCGTTGCTCAGCGCAAAGCGCTTGCCCAGTATCGTCATGGCCTGCGCACGCTCAGCGTCGCTGGTGTCAGCGTCTGACCGCATCACGTCGAACAGCAACACGGCGGTGGCCAGCTGCAGGCTGGGGCCGTTGGGGGCTGTGCCCGCGTCGTCTGCGTTGAAGAAGGTGGTCAGCAGGTTTTGGAGGGTGCTTAGCATGGCGAGGGGAGAATGTGATGTGGTTGGCAAGTGTCGGGATTTGGGAGTCCAACAGCGGGTTAAAGGGCTTTTTTTATGCCAAATAGACCGCTAGCCCAGGTATTAATTGCCTACTGTGCTACAAAAAAAGGAGCACTGCTCAGCTTATAGTAAAGGCGGTCTGGCTCAGCGCCCGCCTGAAGAAGGCCAAGGAGTTCATGCGGGCTTATCCGGCGAATTGGTTGTTGGCGAACGCGGTGGAGAAAATTCTCTGAGCTTGGTTTGAATTCAAAGGGGAGTTGACACGATGGTACGTAGAAAAAAGACGGGTGCTCTGGACGACATGCTGAACTTGATCACACTGATGCCGTGGTGGATCGGCGTGGTACTTGCGGTGGTGAGCTATGTTTTGCTGCACCAGCTTTCCAAACCCGGACCGGTGGTCGCGGTCAAACCCGACCAGATCACCAGCTTGGTGTTCAGCACTGCCGTTACCAGCATGGCCTACGCGGGGCAGTTCATCGTTCCGGTGATCTGCCTGTTCGGTGCGCTGGGCTCATTCATAGGAAGGAAAAAGCGGCAATCGTTGGCCACCAATGTTTCGCAAAGCAAATCGGCCGATGCGCTGGACGGCATGACTTGGCGCGAATTTGAAATGCTGGTGGGCGAGGCGTTCCGGCTGCAGGGATATCGCGTGACCGAAACGGGCGGCGCTGGGCCTGATGGCGGCATTGACCTGGTGCTCAGCAAAGGGTCAGAAAAATTCCTCGTCCAACGCAAACAGTGGAAGGCATTCAAAGTTAGCGTCACGGTGGTGCGCGAGCTGTACGGGGTGATGGCCGCCAACGGGGCCGCTGGCGGTTTCGTGGTGACGTCTGGCCGCTTCACGGAAGACGCCACTGAGTTCGCTACAGGCCGAAACATCACACTCATCGACGGCCCGCGTTTGCATGGTTTGCTGGCTCAGGCCAAAGCGGCGCGCAGCACGGTCAATCAACCGCCGGCGCGAGCTTTTGAGGCTCCGGTGTTGCCAGTAGCAAATGCAGTCCCTGCATGTCCTGCCTGCGGTGCGGCGATGAAAAAGCGGGTTGCGAAGCGCGGGGCCAACTCGGGCGGGGAGTTTTGGGGCTGTGTTCAGTATCCGGGTTGCAGGGGAACCCGGAATTTTGGTTGAACCTGCTTTTACTACCAAGTAGCAGGATTTGAGCGGCCCACTAACAACGCCCTGATTATTGGGTTTCTTGGTATTTGGCGATCACGTCAGACAATGCTACTGCGCGTACCTCGCCTCGTCGATACGCTATTAATCGGTCATCCGCTTCCTCGACCCATAGGGTGTCCACAGACACATCCGGCTCATCCAAACTGTCCAAAATGCGTTCCACCCGGGCCATTCGATCTCCCGCAATGCTCGAGCGCTGAGGGTTTTGTCAGTTGGGTTCATGGTGACGTTTTTCCGCTGGTTTTCACTGGTTTTGGCGCAGTACCCGGCACTTTCAACCCAAACGCTTCGGCCGTGCGGCGGGCGCGGTCTGCAGACTGCGTGAGCGCCTTATCCAGTTCCTTAGGCGATGGCATTAGCAAGTTGTGACTAGCTTTTGCAGCTTGAGCCATGATGAAAGTTCCTTGATTTGCAGACGGTCGCCTTCTTGCGTGGCGATCAGTGTGGCCTTGCCTTTGACCGAATTGTCAAACACCACCC
>JANLUZ010000001.1:0-4261 GCA_031363755.1 Polaromonas sp. | reverse complement strand
AGTGGCTACGTTGCAGGCCAAAAACGCCGAGCTGGCCGACAGCTACCTGCGTGCCAAAGCCGATGCCGAGAACGCACGCCGCCGCGCTGACGACGAAATCATCAAAGCGCGCAAGTTTGCGCTGGAAAGTTTTGCCGAAAGTCTGCTGCCGGTGGCTGACAGCCTGGAAGCCGGCCTGGCAATCAAGGACGCCACGCCCGAGCAGATCAAGGAAGGCGCGCTTGCCACGCTCAACCAGCTCAAAAGCGCGCTGCAGCGCAACAAGGTCATTGAGATCAACCCGCCCGCCAGCACCAAGTTTGACCCGCACCAGCACCAGGCTATCAGCATGGTACCCAGCGAGCAAGACGCCAACACGGTGGTGAGCGTGCTGCAAAAAGGCTACCTGATTGCCGAGCGCGTACTGCGCCCTGCGCTGGTCACCGTCGCGGCACCTAAATAGTTTTTGCAGGTCGCCTCAAAAGCTTGAAATCACAGCGCCTGCGCGCATTTGTCATCCATCTAACTTTTTGAATTAACGGAGCACATCATGGGAAGAATTATCGGCATCGACTTGGGCACCACCAACAGCTGCGTGTCCGTCATGGAGGGCAATGTGCCCCGCGTCATCGAGAACTCGGAAGGTGCCCGCACCACGCCGTCCATCGTCGCTTACCAGGAAGACGGTGAAGTGCTGGTCGGCGCGTCGGCCAAGCGCCAGGCCGTGACCAACCCACGCAACACGCTGTACGCCGTCAAGCGTTTGATTGGCCGAAAGTTTGCTGAAAAAGAAGTGCAAAAAGACATCAACCTGATGCCTTACGCCATCGTGGCTGCTGACAACGGCGACGCCTGGGTTGAAGTGCGTGGCAAGAAGATGTCGGCTCAGCAAGTGTCTGCCGACATTCTGCGCAAGATGAAGAAAACCGCTGAAGACTACTTGGGCGAGCCGGTGACTGAAGCCGTCATCACCGTGCCAGCGTACTTCAACGACGCCCAGCGTCAGGCGACCAAAGACGCCGGCCGCATTGCGGGCCTGGACGTCAAACGCATCATCAACGAGCCCACCGCTGCGGCGCTGGCCTTCGGCATGGACAAGCAGGAAAAGGGCGACCGCAAAATCGCTGTGTATGACCTGGGCGGCGGCACATTTGACGTGTCCATCATCGAAATCGCCGACGTGGACGGTGAAAAGCAGTTCGAAGTGTTGTCCACCAACGGCGACACGTTTCTGGGCGGGGAAGACTTCGACCAGCGCATCATTGACTTCATCGTCACCGAGTTCAAGAAAGAGCAAGGCGTTGATTTGTCCAAAGACGTGCTGGCCCTGCAGCGCCTGAAAGAAGCCGCTGAGAAAGCCAAGATTGAACTGTCAAACAGCGCGCAAACAGACATCAACCTGCCCTACATCACCGCCGATGCGTCAGGCCCGAAACACCTGAACATCAAGATGACCCGCACCAAGCTGGAGCAGCTGGTGGAAGAGCTGATCGAGCGCACGATTGCGCCTTGCCGCGTGGCCATCAAGGACGCTGGTGTCAGCGTGGGTGACATTCATGACGTGATTTTGGTCGGCGGCATGACGCGCATGCCCAAGGTTCAGGAAAAGGTCAAGGAATTCTTCGGCAAAGAGCCGCGCAAGGACGTGAACCCGGATGAAGCTGTGGCAGTTGGCGCTGCGATTCAAGGCCAGGTCTTGTCAGGCGACCGCACCGACGTTTTGCTGCTGGACGTGACCCCGCTGTCACTGGGCATTGAGACCATGGGCGGCGTGATGACCAAGATGATCAAGAAAAATACGACCATCCCGACCAAGTTTGCACAGACGTTTTCGACCGCTGAAGACAACCAGCCGGCCGTGACGATCAAGGTGTTCCAGGGTGAGCGTGAAATCGCGTCAGGCAACAAAGGCTTGGGCGAGTTCAACCTTGAAGGCATTCCGCCTGCAGCGCGTGGCACGCCGCAAATTGAAGTGTCGTTCGACATCGACGCGAACGGTATCCTTCACGTCGGCGCCAAAGACAAAGGCACTGGCAAGGAAAACAAGATCACCATCAAGGCCAACTCCGGCTTGTCGGAAGCTGAAATCCAGCAGATGGTGAAAGACGCCGAGCTGAACGCCGAAGACGACAAGAAAAAAGTCGAGTTTGTGACCGCGAAAAACAATGCCGAAGCCATGGTGCACAGCGTGAAGAAATCACTTGTTGAGTACGGCGACAAGCTGGACGCGGGCGAGAAGGAAAAAATCGAGACCGCCATCAAGGACATGGAGGAAGCGCTCAAAGGCGAAGACAAGGCCGCTATTGATGCCAAAAACACGGCCCTGATGGAAGCAAGCCAGAAGCTCGGCGAGAAGATGTACGCCGACATGGAAGCGTCCAAAGCAGCCGGTGCAGGTGCCGCAGCGGGTGGCAGTGCCGACGCAGCGCAAGCCAAGCCAGCGGCTGACGACAATGTGGTGGACGCTGAAGTCAAGGAAGTGAAAAAGCCCTGAGTTCGGTCGGGGAACACCCGATCAAACACCTGACATGAAGCGGAATCCAGGCTTGAACCCGGGGTTCCGCTTCGGCGTTTGCAGACCGTCAATTTGCTCGACGCTCCATTTACTCAATACGCGATTCACCACGCACTAAATTCATGGCAAAAAAAGACTACTACGACACCTTGGGCGTTGCCAAAAACGCCAGTGATGAAGACATCAAGAAGGCTTATCGCAAACTGGCGATGAAGCATCACCCTGATCGCAACCAGGGCGACAGCGCCAAGGCAGCCGAAGAGAAATTCAAGGAGGCCAAAGAGGCCTACGAGATGCTGTCGGACGACCAAAAGCGTGCCGCCTACGACCAGTACGGTCACGCCGGGGTTGACCCGAACCGGGGCGGTGGCGGTGGCGCGGAAGGCTTTGGTGGCTTCGCCGAGGCGTTTGGTGATATTTTTGGCGATGTGTTTAATGGCCAGCGCGGCGGTCGCCAACAAAGCGGCCGTCAGGTGTTTCGCGGCGGCGACCTGAGCTACGCCATGGAGATTTCCCTGGAAGAAGCAGCTAGCGGCAAGGAAGCGCAGATCCGTGTGCCCAGCTGGGACGACTGCAACACCTGCAAAGGGAGCGGCGCCAAGCCAGGCACCAAGGTAGCCACCTGCACCACTTGCCACGGCCACGGTGTAGTGCAAATGCGCCAGGGTTTCTTTTCAGTGCAGCAAACCTGCCCGCAGTGCAAAGGCACCGGTAAGCTCATTCCGGAGCCCTGCGTCGCCTGCCACGGCGTTGGCAAAACCAAGACCAACAAAACGCTGGAAGTCAAAATTCCGGGGGGTATCGACGACGGCATGCGCATTCGCTCTACCGGCAATGGCGAGCCCGGCACCAATGGCGGCCCACCGGGGGACCTGTACATCGAGATCCGGGTGAAAAAGCACGAAATCTTCGAGCGCGACGGCGACGACCTGCACTGCGCGGTGCCCATCAGCTTCACCACGGCCGCGCTGGGCGGTGAAATTGAAGTGCCCACGCTGGCCGGTAAAGCGGCCATCGACATCCCCGAAGGCACCCAGGCGGCCAAGCAGTTCCGGCTGCGCGGCAAGGGCATCAAGGGCGTGCGCAGCAGCTACCCTGGTGATTTGTACTGTCACATCACGGTGGAGACACCAGTCAAGCTGACCGAACACCAGCGCAAGCTGCTCAAGGAGTTTGACGACTCGCTTAAAAAAGGCGGTGCCAAGCATTCGCCGAGCGAAGACAGCTGGACCTACAAGCTGAAAAACTTCTTCAGCGTTTAAGGGCCGGGGCGACGACAAAAAATGGGCTTGCTGCGCATGTGTGGCAGCCAGCCCACCGGTCCACTGCTCCATCACCTTCAATCGCCGGACTTGTTCCGGCTTTCTTATGCCCTCTTGCTGACACGGCAGTTTTGAAACTGCTCCTATTTTCATAGCATTCTAGGCAACAAACACGTGGACTAGCAGCCAAAATAGTCAAAAAAACGGGATTAAACGTGACCGCAAGGAGTCTTCGCGGCTGTTTTGAACGAAATTTTCTCAAAATGACACATAGCGCCACCGTTGCAGCGGCCCTGGCGAACGCCGGTTACCGAGGCGCTGACTTATAGTTTGTGAGTCTCTTGAATCACCGCACCCATTCGCTTTTTTACCCCTCCCGCCCCTCCAATTTCATAGAAATAGACCTCATCATGAAAACCAAAGCTGCTGTCGCCTGGAAATCTGGCGAACCCCTGACGATTGAAACCGTCGACCTGGAGGGCCCGAAATTCGGCGAGGTGCTGGT
>JANLUZ010000208.1:0-17690 GCA_031363755.1 Polaromonas sp. | reverse complement strand
GCCATGGGCATGGTGCGGTCGATCACGGGTTTGATCTTGCCTTGCCCGTACAGGCTGGCCAGCTCGGCCATCATGGCGGCATTGGCTTTGGGCTCGCGTTTGGCGAAGTCGCCCCAAAACACGCCCACGATAGACGCGCCTTTGAGCAGCGCCAGGTTGAAGGGCAGGGCGGGAATGGGCCCAGACGCAAAACCGACCACCAGATACCGGCCGCGCCAGGCAATCGACCTAAACGCAGGTTCGGCGAAATCGCCACCGACCGGGTCATAGATCACATCCGGGCCCTTGCCGTCGGTCTGGTGCTTGATGGCTTCGCGCAGGGCGCTAGCGTCCAGGCCGCTGTAGTTGATGGTGGCGTCTGCGCCGATGGACGTGCACAACGCGCATTTCTCGTCGGTAGAGGCAGCGGCAACCACCCGCGCACCAGCGGCCTTGGCCAACTGGATGGCAGCTGTGCCCACGCCGCCTGCGGAGCCCAGCACCAGTACTGTTTCACCGGCCTTGAGTTGCGCGCGGTCCATCAATGCGTGCCACGACGTGGCGTAAATCATGATGAAAGCGGCAGCGTCGACAAACGGGAAACCCGCGGGCAGCGGCATGCACAGCGCGGCAGGCGCCAGGGTGTGGGTGCCGAAGCCGCCGGTACCCGACAAACAGGCCACAGCCTGGCCGACTTTCAGGTGCGTGACGCCTTCGCCCAAAGCCTGCACCACGCCCGCATATTCGGAGCCAGGCACAAAGGGCAGCGCCGGTTTCATCTGGTATTTGTTCTGCACGATTAGCAGATCGGGGAAGTTCAGGCTGGCAGCCTTGATCTCAATCAGCACCTGGCCGGCGGCGGGTTGGGGTGTGGGCAGGTCTTTCCAGGTAAGCGCGTCAACGCCGGTGGGGGTTTCACACAGCCAGGCGTGCATCGTTTGCGGTGTTTGGGTGGTTTGCATAGCGTCTTTAAAAAATTGATTCAGGGCGCATCATGGCCGTATTGGCTTGCTGCCGTCAGTCACGCATGTCACAGCTGGCCGGGCCGCCACCGTAGAATCAAAAAATGAAAATTTTGATCTGTAACGACGATGGATACCAGGCAACCGGCATTGTGGCGCTGTACGAGGCGCTCAAGGACCTGGCGGACGTGGAGGTGGTAGCACCCGAGCAGAACAACAGCGCCAAGTCCAACGCGCTGACGCTGCATTCGCCCATGTATGTGCATGAGGCAGCCAACGGGTTTCGCTACATCAACGGCACGCCCGCGGACTGCATGCACATTGCGCTCACAGGCTTGCTGGGCTACCGGCCGGACCTGGTGGTCTCGGGCATCAACAATGGCGCCAACATGGGCGACGACACGATTTATTCCGGCACCGTGGGCGCAGCCATGGAGGCCTATCTGTTCGGCATCCCGGCAATTGCCTTTTCGCAAACTGAAAAGGGCTGGGGCCACATCGACGTTGCCGCGCAGCGCGCCCGGGCAATGGTGCAGCAGCTGATGCCGTCGCTTGAAGTGCTGGCTGAGGGCACGTTGCCGGCTACGCCGCCCTGGCTGCTCAATGTCAACATTCCCAATCTGCCGGACGACCAGATCGCCGGGACCCGTGTGGTGCGCCTGGGCCGGCGTCATGCGGCAGAGCGAGTCATCACGCAGACCAGCCCACGCGGCGAAACCATGTACTGGATCGGCGGCGCTGGCCCGGCCAAAGAAGCAGGCGAGGGCACCGACTTTTACGCCGCAACTCAGAAGTTCATCTCGGTCACGCCGTTGCAGATCGACCTGACCGACCACGAACGCTTGCCTTATTGGGCGCAAAAATGGTCACACGACGCTGTGCCGAATCGCTAGTCGGCGGATGAAGCCGCCGGCCAAACTTGCTGCGCCGCCGCCGGGCGCCAAGCCTGAGGTCAAGCGCCCCGGTTTCCCAGCACGGCTTGCGCGTGATGTAGTGCTGCCTACCAGTTCGACAGTTGCTACAAAAATAATAGCTAGGCCGGTAGTAAAAACAAGGGCTAGCGGCAATATTGATGCTAATTTCGCGCGTTTTTCCATGTTGCAGCCTGATACATCGGGTTTTTCGTCTGCACGCCAGAAAATGGTCGACCAGCTGGCGCGCCAGGGTGTGACCGACGCCCGGGTGCTCGCGGCAATGGGTGCGGTGGAGCGGCACCGGTTCGTGGACTCGGCGCTGGCCAGCCAGGCCTACGTGGATACCAGCCTGCCGATTGGGCTGGGCCAGACGATTTCCAAGCCCAATGTGGTGGCCCGCATGCTGGAGCTGCTGTGCGCCCACGCGGGGGGCAAACTCGGCCGGGTGCTGGAGATCGGCACGGGCTGTGGCTACCAGGCCGCGCTGCTGAGCCAGCTGGCTGATGAGGTCTACAGCATGGAGCGGCTGCGCGGCTTGCACGATAAAGCCATCGAGAACCTGCGCTTTCTGCGGCTGCCCAACGTGCATTTGTTGTTCGGTGACGGCATGCCCGGCTATGCCCGGGGCGCGCCCTATGCGGCGATCATTGCGGCAGCGGGCGGCGCGGCCATTCCCACCGCCTGGACCGACCAGCTGGCCGTGGGTGGGCGACTGGTTGCACCGGTGCACACCAGTGCCGGTGAGCAGGCGCTGGTGCTGGTCGAGAAAACCTCGCGGGGCATTACCCAGACGATGCTGGAGGCCGTGTCGTTCGTGCCCTTAAAATCCGGTGTTGCCAGCTAGCGCAGACGCGGTATCTGCCGGCTTTCCTGGCCGTAGCCAGCCAGGGCCATCACACACCCTGCTCAGCACACACCTCCAACGCAAGACGAAAGACCCTATGAATTTTATCCATCGCCTGACGCCCTACGGCACCCCGCAGCGCATGCTGCTGGTGGGCCTGACGGCGGCGGCGCTGCTTCTGGCAGGCTGTGCGCGGTCGTTGAACAACGCGCCCGTTGAGGACCGCGGCAGCCAGTTGGGCAAGCCCGCCGCAGTGGAGCCCGCCAAGGTGTTGCCCGGGGCCGAGAACGCGGGAAAGCCCGGTTATTACAGCGTCAAACCCGGTGACACGTTGATCCGGATCGGCCTTGAAAGTGGCCAGAACTACCGCGATATCGCGCGCTGGAACAACCTGGAAAATCCCAACCTCATCGAAGTCAACCAAGTGCTTCGTGTGGTGCCGCCAGTGGCCGAAACCCAGGTCGTGACGCGCCCGGTGGTTGCGGGGTCGGCGATTGCCGGCGCAATGGGCGCCGCCAGCGCGGCCAAGCCAGCCAGCAGCGTGCCTGTTGCGCCCGCAGCGCCGGTGACGCCTGCCACGGCATCCGGCGGCGATGAGGACGTTGGCTGGATCTGGCCGGCCCAGGGCACCGTGCTGGCGGGTTTTGACGAGGCCAAGAACAAGGGCGTTGACATCGGCGGCAAGGCGGGTGACGCGGTGGTGGCGTCAGCCGACGGCCGCGTGGTGTATGCCGGTGCGGGCCTGCGCGGCTACGGCAACCTCATCATCCTCAAGCACAACAACACGTTTTTGACGGCGTATGCCCACAACCAGACGCTGGTCGTCAAGGAAGACCAAACGGTGAAAAAGGGCCAGAAAATCGCCGAGATGGGCAACAGCGACGCCGATCGCGTGAAGCTGCACTTTGAAGTGCGCCGCCAGGGCAAACCCGTTGACCCATCGCGTTACTTGCCCACACGCTGAGCGTCCTTGCCCCGTTGGCCACCAGGCCTTGCCGCTGCAAGGCCTTTTCTCATGGTGACCGCTAATTTTTAGACAAAATAGCCTTGTAGCCCAGGTATTTATTGCCTGGAAAGCTATGTATTTAATAGCAAATTGCCCAAGCTGACATTTGCCTTTAGCCTCTCGAAAATAACCGATGACCTACCCACTGCGTCCCGACCCGTCCGCCAATCCGCCGGCGGCGTCCGCCGACAAAATTTACCCGCTGGACCTGCTCACCATCGAGTCCCTGGACATTGAAGCGCAGGGCATTGCGCACCGCGCCGATGGGAAAGTCGTTTTTGTTGAGGGCGCGCTGCCCTACGAGGTGGTCACGGCCAATGTGTACCGCAAGAAAAGCAGCTTTGAAAAAGGCACGCTGACGGCGATTTACAAAGAGTCGTCCCAGCGCGTGATGCCCGGCTGCCCGCACTTCGGCAGCCACACCGGGGCTTGCGGTGGCTGCAAGATGCAGCACCTGCACATTGGCGGGCAGGTGGCTGTCAAGCAGCGCGTGCTCGAAGACAACCTGCGCTTTATCGGCAAGGTCAAACCTGACAACATGCTGCGCGCCATTGAAGGCCCGGCCTGGGGTTACCGCTACCGCGCGCGTTTGTCGGTGCGCTATGTGCGCAAAAAAGGCACGGTGCTGGTGGGCTTTCACGAGCGCAAAAGCAGCTATGTCACCGACATGAGCGTATGCCCGGTGCTGCCGCCGCATGTCAGCGCCTTGCTGCTGCCGCTGCGCACGCTGATTGCCAGCATGGACGCCAAGGAAACCGTGCCGCAGATCGAGCTGGCCTGCGGCGACACCGTCACCGCGCTGGTGCTGCGCCACATGGAGGCGCTCTCCGATGCGGACCGTAGCCGCCTGCAGGCCTTTGCGGCCAAGCACGTTGGTTTGCAATGGTGGCTGCAGCCCGGCGGGCTTGAGACCGTGGCGCTGCTCGACACCGACGTGACGGAACTGAGCTACGCACTGCCGGAGTTTGGTGTGGTCATGCCGTTCAAGCCAACAGACTTCACGCAGGTCAACCCGCACATCAACCAGGCGCTGGTGTCACGGGCGCTGCGCCTGCTGGGCGTGCAGCGCCATGAGCGGGTGATCGACTGGTTCTGCGGGTTGGGCAACTTCACGCTGCCCCTGGCCACCTTGGCGCGCAGCGTTTTGGGCATTGAAGGCAGTGACGTGCTAGTGGCACGCGCCAACGCCAATCTGGCGAGGAATTTCAAGCCAAAAGTGGGCGATGTCCAGGCGTTTGCTGCCTGTGCAGCTACTGAATTCGTAGCGCGCAATCTGTTCGAGATGACGCCCGCCATGCTGGTGCGGGACGGCCATGCCGACAAGTGGCTGGTCGACCCACCGCGTGAGGGCGCTTTCGAGCTGTTCAAGGCGCTGGCGGCATTGCACCAGCAGATCCTGACCGGTGTGCCCTGCGATGACGGCATTCACCAGCAAGCGCTGAGCCTGGGCGATTGGCTGCCGCCGCAGCGCATCGTCTACGTCAGCTGCAACCCCGCCACGCTGGCACGCGATGCCGGTGTGCTGGTGGAAAGCGCGGGCTACCGCTGCACAGCCGCCGGTGTGGTCAACATGTTCCCGCATACGGCGCATGTTGAATCCATGGCGGTGTTTGAGCGGATCTGAGCCGCGCGGCACAGAGCGGAGACAAAAAAGGGCCCGCAGGCCCTTTTTTCTTGGGGATTCACACCTGTCAGTCGCGCTCGCCGCCAAAAATACCCAGCAAAGCCAGCAGTGCCTGAAACACGTTGAACAAGTCCAGGTACAGGCGCAGCGTGGCGCTGATGTAGTTGGTCTCGCCGCCGTCCAGAATCGCTTTCAGGTCGTACAGCATGTAGGCGCTGAAAATCGCAATCACCGCGACCGACATGGCCATCATCCCGGCGGTGGAGCCGACAAACACATTGATGACGCCGCCGACCATCACCACCAGCGCGCCGACAAACAGCCATTTGCCCAGGCCGGACAAATCCCGCTTGATGACGCTGGCCAGTGACGCCATGACGAAAAACACGCCAGCCGTGCCGCCCATGGCCGTCATGATCAGCTCGGAGCCGTTTTTGAAACCCAGAATCATGCCGATCATGCGCGACAGCATCAGGCCCATGAAGAAGGTGAAGCCGAGGAGCACGGGCACGCCCGCCGCCGAATTCTTGGTCTTTTCGATGGCGTACATGAAGCCGAAGGCGCCGCCCAAAAACACCACCATGCCAAGCCCGCCACGCAATGACTGCGTGATGCCTGACGCCACACCGATCCACGCGCCCAGCACAGTGGGCAACATGCTCAGCGCCAACAGCCAATAGGTGTTGCGCATGACTTTGTTGCGTTGCTCGGCCGAGGCGACGACGCCGTAGTCAAGCGTTTGAATGTTTTCGTTCATGGTGCGGATTCTCCGTGGTGCCAGCACATGCAGGCATTTGCATTTTATGTCGTCGCGCTCGTTTGCAAAGCATAGGTGAGCCGGGGGCAGGGTTTCTGGCGGGGCCACGCGGTGTTCACCACGGCAGCGACGGCATGAGCGCGCATCACGGCGCGCATCAACTGCCTGCTTTTTTGTGAACACTGCCCTGCAGAAATGATTGCAATGGGCACCAGCAGCCGCAGGAAATTTGCGTATGCTCTGCGCTTTGTCTTTGTCAACCCACCGGACCCCTGCCCATGAAAACGAAAATCACTCTTGAAGCCGCTGACGTCAAGCGCATCGCTATTGCTGCCGAAGCCGAAGCTGTCAAAAACAACTGGGCGGTGACGATTGCCATCGTGGACGACGGCGGTCATTTGCTGCACCTACAGCGTCTGGACGGCGCGCCGCCGATTTCCTCACACATCGCCCCTGCCAAGGCCAATACCGCAGCCATGGGCCAGCGCGAAAGCAAGGTTTACGAAGATGTAATCAACGGCGGCCGAATGTCGTTTTTGTCGGCGCCTTACATTCAGGGCATGCTCGAAGGCGGCGTGCCCGTTATGAAGGACGGCCAGTGCCTAGGCGCTGTCGGCGTCAGTGGCGTGAAATCCAATGAAGACGCACAGATTGCGCGCGCTGGCATCGCGGCCCTCACGCTCTGAGGCTTTGCCTGCCTACAAAAAAACCGACTCGCGAGTCGGTTTTTTTGATGAATCTGACGTGCGGTGTTTTCAAGCAGCATCGCGGGCTAAAAAAAAGCCTGGCTAAAAAACATTGAGAAATCCATCATCGCGATGATTTCCTCAAGTCCGTGGCTGGCAAAAACGACCTGGGAGGTCTGCGAAAGACCTCGTTGGTCGCCCCACGATGAAACTGTGAAAACAAAAGGGGTCGTTGTTACTTCGTCAAAATAAGTTTGCCTAGGCGCGTAGCCTGCAGGCGATAGGTCGAGCCGTTGTGAACAATTTCTACCGCTTTCTGGCCGCGCAGAAGCTCGGTACTGTGCATGCTTGCAGATGTTTGCAGGCGGGTTTCAGCGGATTCGTTCATGGTATGTGCGGGAAGACCCAGTGTGCGCGAGACATTCACGGCAGTGGACATGTTGATCGACCTCTTGTGTTGTTTGATGAGTTAATGATAACCATTCTCATTTAAAAAGTCAAGCGATTGGCAAAATAATAGGGTGGCTGGTGAAGTCAGTAGCGCTGAAAGCGGCGCTAGCAAGCACCTGCAGCGCTTTTGGCCTAGTGCTTTGGCTCGGTGATGAAGCCGATCTTCTTCACACCTGCTTGCTGCGCTGCAGCCATAGCCGGCGCCACCCGTTCGTAGCGCACTGCCTTGTGGCCACGTATGTGCAGATCTAGCTGCGGGTTTTGGGCTGCGGTTGTCTTAAGTTGCTCGATCAGCTTGCTGTCCGAAACTGTGTTCTGATTCAAAAAATACGTGCCGTCGGCGTCGACGCTGAGGGCGGTGGTCTCTGGCTTGACGGTTTGCGGCGTGTTGCTGGCGCGGGGCGTCGCCAGACTCGCCAGGCCCGACTGCGAGCGCGATGTGAACTCGTCAATTGTGTTGCGTCGCGTGCGGCTGATCCAGTCGCTGACGTGGAACGAATCATGCAG
Organism: Polaromonas sp.; assembly: GCA_031363755.1. Taxonomy (GTDB): domain Bacteria; phylum Pseudomonadota; class Gammaproteobacteria; order Burkholderiales; family Burkholderiaceae_C; genus Polaromonas. Next base: position 9,961 of record JANLUZ010000208.1, on the reverse strand, counting down.
ATGCGCTTTGGCCGACTGGTGGGAGGCGGCGTGGGCGGCGCGGGGTAAGAGGGGGCTAACCGAATCAAACGTTGCTTTGTATGGCAGGCGTGCGCTGGGCGTGGTCAAAGCCGCGCTCACGCCGTTGGCTAAATAAGATGTCGTGAGAGTGGTAGAGAATTCCATGGGCTGCCTTCCACAGCGTGGTTGGCTAGCTGGATATTGGCTGTCGGGCAGAGCTGCGTTGCACTGGTTGACGACGTCCCTGGCGCAGCCCTTGCACGGGCCGCATTGCTTGGTCAATAAACTGGGATGGTTTGGGGCAATTTGCAGCGCCAGAAGCAGTTTTTGAGGCTAAAAATTAACAAAAATGGTGTTTTGCCCATATGTTTAATGCCTGGGTAGCTACTAATTACATAGCAACCCAGCATTTACACCAGGGCAATTGCATCTAAACAAACCCGGTCAAGGAATCGGAAAGTTTGACGCCTGCCGCTACGTGGGCAAAGCGGGAAGGGGGGCCAGCGGCCTCTGAGTCATTGCCAACGCGTTGAGCCGCTCAAACGGCCCCATCCCGTGCCGGATTTTACCAGGCCGCCATTTGCTGTCGAGAAAACGGGTGTCAAAGCGTCTGGATTTTTCAACCACATATTCACCGCCAACCAGCAGGCTGTTTTTCAGCCCAACCACTGGGCGGGGGTGAGGTCGCCGATTTGCAAGAAGGTGTGGCGTTCCTTGCCTGCCTTGGCGTTGGCGGCGCTGCGGCTGATCAGCGTGTCGCTGTTGAGGTTTGCGAGCGTTGTGCCCGCCGCAAAGCTGGCCTGCGTGGCGTGCAGGCAAGCGAGTCATACCCATCACGCAGGCTCAACTTCAGGCGGGTGTCACCCGTGAACATAAAAAAGGGCGCAGGTCGATTAACCAACGCCCTTCGTGCACTGCCGACACGCGGCAATCAGGCCGGCACGGATGTCCGCATCAGGTGGTCAAACGCACCCAACGCGGCTTTGGCGCCGTCGCCCGCCGCAATGATGATCTGCTTGAACGGCACCGTGGTGGCGTCCCCCGCTGCAAACACGCCGGGCACCGAGGTCTGGCCTTTGGCGTCCACAATGATTTCACCGTGCTTGGACAGCTCGACCACGCCTTTGAGCCAGTCAGTGTTAGGCACCAGGCCGATCTGGATGAAGACACCTTCGAGCGCCACGGTATGCAGCTCGCTGGTGGCGCGGTCTTTGTAGACCAGCGCGTTGACCTTCTGGTCGCCGGTGATCTCGGTGGTTTGGGCGTTGGTGATGATGGTCACGTTCGGCAAGCTTTGCAGCTTGCGAACCAGCACGGCGTCCGCGCGCAGGGCGGTGTCGTACTCAATCAGCGTGACATGGCCAACCACACCGGCCAGGTCAATGCCGGCTTCCACGCCGGAGTTACCGCCGCCAATCACCGCCACATGTTTGCCTTTGAACAGCGGGCCGTCGCAATGCGGGCAGTAAGCCACGCCCTTGTTCTTGAACTCGGCTTCGCCGGGCACGTTGATGTTGCGCCACCGTGCGCCAGTAGAAATCACCACCGCTTTGCTTTTAAGCGACGCGCCGCTTTCCAGCTGCACTTCAATCAGGTCGTTTTTCGGCCCGGTATTCAGCACCAGCTTTTTGGCGCGCTGCATGTTCATGATGTCCACGTCGTAACTGCGCACGTGTTCTTCCAGGGCCAGCGCAAATTTGGGGCCTTCGGTCTCCTTGACGGAAATGAAGTTTTCAATGCCCAGCGTGTCCAGCGTCTGGCCGCCAAACTTTTCAGACGCCACACCGGTGCGGATGCCCTTGCGTGCGGCATACACCGCTGCGGCTGCACCGGCCGGGCCACCACCAACGATCAGCATGTCAAACGCTGCCTTCGCATCGATTTTTTTGGCTTCGCGTTCCACGCCGCTGGTGTCGATCTTGGCCAGGATTTCTTCCAGGCTCATGCGGCCCTGGCTGAACTCGGTGCCGTTCAAATAAACGGTGGGCACCGCCATGACCTGGCGCGCCTTGATCTCGTCCTGGAACAGCGAGCCGTCGATCATCGTGGTGCGGATGCGCGGGTTCTGCACGGCCATCAGGTTCAGCGCCTGAACCACGTCCGGGCAGCTGTGGCACGACAGCGAGATGTAGATTTCAAAATCAAAGTCGCCGTCAAGCGCACGGATTTGTTCAAGGATCTCCGGCTCGACTTTCGGCGGGTAGCCGCCCACCTGCAGCAGCGCCAGAATCAGCGAAGTGAATTCATGGCCCATCGGCAATCCGGCAAATCGCGGACCGTGGTTTTCGCTGGGGCGATTGACGGAAAAAGACGGCTTGCGCAAGTTGTCCGCGCGGCTCTCGGTCACGGTGACCAGCGGGGACGAGTCGGTGATGTCTTTGAGCAGCGACTGCAGATCGTTTGACGCCTTGCTGTCGTCGAGTGAGGCCACAATCTCGATCGCCTGCGTGGCACGTTCGAGGTAGCTTTTGAGTTGGGCTTTGGTGGCGGCATCAAGCATGGTGGTCTCGCTTTTCGACTAAGAATGGGAAATAAAAAAGCCCGAACGCAAGCGCCCGGGCTTCGTTGTTGGGCGTGTTTAGATCTTGCCGACGAGGTCGAACGATGGCTTGAGCGTTTCAGCGCCTTCGTTCCATTTGGCAGGGCAAACTTCACCGGGGTGGGCGGCGATGTACTGGGCGGCTTTCACGCGGCGCAGCAGTTCCTTGGCGTCGCGGCCAATGCCGTCCGGGTGGACTTCAATCGTCTGGATCTTGCCTTCAGGGTTCATGATGAAGGTGCCGCGCAGGCACAGGCCAGCGCCGTCGCCTTCGGTGATCAGCACATCGAAGCCTTTGGCCAGAACCTGGGAGGGGTCACCCACCAGCGCGTACTGCACCTTGCTCATTTCTGGCGAGCTGTCGTGCCATGCTTTGTGCGTGAAGTGGGTGTCAGTTGACACGCCGTAAATGTCCACGCCCATTTTCTGAAATTCAGCGTAGTTGTCAGCCAGGTCGCCCAGCTCGGTAGGGCAAACAAAGGTGAATGCCGCTGGGAAGAACACAAATACAGACCACTTGCCCTTCATCGTTTCGTTAGAAACAGGGACAAATTTGCCGTTTTGGTAAGCGGTGGCTTTGAACGGAACGACGGCGGTATCGATAAGGGACATGTGGGCTCCTGAGCAATTGTTGGTGAAAAATTGGAGAATTGATAGTTTAGTACGTGTTTACCCTAAAGGTTAATAGGGGTGGGCTATCTGCCCTGAGCCCTTTGGCTATGACGTTTAGACCGGCGCCGCCTGCCATCGCAGACGCTGCGGCACAATTTGCAGATGCCTTACCTCGCCACTTTCATCAGACGCCTCGGGTCACCATGTCGCCTGTAACGTCTGCGCTGCCCACCGTGCTGTGGTTCAAGCGCGACCTGCGCTGGCACGACCACGCCCCGCTGGCCAGCGCTGCGCTGTGGGCCGAGCAGCAGGGCGGCACCGTGTTGCCGCTGTGGGTCGATGAGCCCGCGATGTGGGCCCAACCCGACATGGCGGCCCAGCACGCCGGGTTTGCCCACGAATGCCTGGCCGAGCTGGCCGCATGGATTGCCGCTGATGGCGGGGCGCTGTGCCGCCTGCACGGCGACATGGTGGCCCAGTTGGCGGTGCTGCACGCGCGCATCGGCAACTTTGTGCTGGTCAGCCATGAAGAAACCGGCAACGGCTGGAGCTTTGCGCGGGACGTGGCGGTGGCCCAGTGGTGCCGGGCTCACGGCGTGGAATGGCGCGAATTCCCCAACAACGGCGTGGTGCGGCGGCTGCTGTCGCATGGCGGCGGGCGCAACCGCTGGAGCCAGCACAAGGCCGCACGCATGGACGCCCCGGTGATTGCGCCGCCGCAGGGGGTCCGTTGGCACCCGTTGCCCGATCTAAGGTCCATGGCCGTAGGCGGCCCGTTGACTGCGGCCGACCTGGGGCTGCAAGGCGCCGACAAACCTGCCCGCCAGCGCGGTGGCCGCATGGCGGCTGAGGCTGAACTCCACACGTTTTTGCAGCAACGCGGCCAGCACTACCGCTTCGAGATGTCCAGCCCGGTGACGGCGCCGCACAGCTGTTCACGCATTTCCCCGCACCTGGTGTGGGGCAGCCTGAGCGTGCGTGAGTGTTTGCATGCGGTGGCCCAGCGGCGTGCGGCGCTGCAGGCGCGGCCCGCAGACCAGCGCCCCACCGGGTTTTTGCAGTCACTGCGCAGTTTTGAAGGGCGGCTGCACTGGCATTGCCACTTCATCCAGAAGCTCGAGTCCGAGCCCGCCATCGAGCGTCGCAACGTCAACCGGGGCTTTGACGGCCTGCGCAATGAGGGTGAGTTGACAGCGGATGAACAGCAGCGCCTGCAGGCGTTTTGCACTGGCCGCACCGGCTTTCCGTTTGTCGACGCCTGCCTGCGCAGCCTGGCCGCCACCGGCTGGATCAACTTCCGCATGCGCGCCATGCTGATGAGTTTTGCCGCCTACCAGCTGTGGCTGCACTGGCGCCACCCGGGTCTGCACCTGGCGCGCGAGTTTTTAGACTACGAGCCCGGCATTCACTGGAGCCAGTGCCAAATGCAGTCCGGCGTGACCGGCATCAACACCATTCGCATCTACAGCCCTACCAAACAAAGCCACGACCAAGACCCCAGCGGCGCGTTCATCCGCCAGTGGGTGCCCGAGCTGCGCAGCGTGCAGGCCGTACCGCATGAGTTCATCCACGAGCCGTGGTTGATGCCCGTGCCGCCGGCCGATTACCCAGCGCCCATCGTGGACTTGAAGGCCGCCACGCTGGCCGCCAGAACGCACATCTACGGCAAAAAGGCCGAGCCTGACGTCAAAGCGCAAGCGCTGCGCGTGTTCGAGAAACACGGCTCGCGCGCGCCCAACCGGGAAGGGATACGCCGCAAGGCGGCCAAAACCCCGATCCCCGCGCAAAACGGGTCGCTGCAGCTCAGTTTGGACCTTTAAAGGTCATAAATTGAATAAAATCGGGCTCTAGCCCAGACATTCACTGCCTGTGCAGCTATCAATTCAGGAGTAGTTAATACTCCAGCCGCTCGGGCCGCACTTCTTGCAGGATGGTGGTGGCAATCTCTTCGATCGACTTGGTGGTGGTGGACAGCCAGCGAATGCCCTCGCGCCGCATCATGGCCTCGGCCTCGTGCACCTCATGGCGGCAGTTGGCCAGGCTGGCGTAGATGGAGTTGGGGCGGCGCTCGTTGCGGATCTGGCTCAGCCGCTCGGGCGCAATCGTCAGGCCGAACATTTTTTTGCGGTGCGCCATCAGCGCGGGCGGCAACTGGCGGCGGTCAAAATCCTCAGGAATCAGCGGGTAGTTCGACGCTTTCAGCCCGTGCTGCATCGCCAGGTAAATCGACGTGGGGGTTTTGCCACTGCGGCTCACGCCCACCAGAATCACGTCTGAGCCGGCCAGGTCCTTGTTGCTTTGGCCATCGTCGTGAATCAGTGAAAAGTTGATCGCCTCCATGCGGTCGTCGTAAGCCTTGCTTTTGGACGCGTCAGAAAACCGGCCCACGCGGTGGTTCGACTTCATGCCCAGCTCGGCCTCCAGCGGCTCCACAAACATGCCGAACAGATCAAGCAGCATGCCGTTGCAGTTGTTCTGGATCACCGACACGATCTCCATGTTCGCCAGGGTGGTGAACACAATCGGACGACGGCCTTCGACCTGCGCGGTGTGGTTGATCTGCCGCAGCACCTGAAACGCCTTGTCCACACTGTCGACAAACGGCAGCCGGATGTGGCGCGCCTTGGTCTCGAACTGCGCCATCAGCGCGTTGCCAAAGGTTTCAGCGGTGATGCCAGTGCCGTCAGAGATGTAGAAAACAGTGCGTTGGGACATCGGTAAAAGCTTACAAAGTGAGGGTCGGGACGGCCAGGGCGCGCGCGTGCCCGGCCACTACAATTGTGCAGATTATCCTGCCTGCGCCTGCCAGAGTACTGCTGTCGCGCTTGCATGACGACCCGATTCAGGACTGACCCGCACCGCAAGACGCCCCAAGAAAAACAACGATCTCGCGCCAGGCCACGCTCACGTCAGTCGCCAATGGTTTTTTAAACCTCCCGGAGTATTTGTATGTCTAACCTTTTTGAGGCAACCGCGCTGGTTGTTCCATTTGAAAACCTGAGGATGACCGACGTGGAAGCCGTCGGCGGCAAAAACGCCAGCCTGGGCGAGATGATTTCCCAGCTGCCCACCGGCCCTGAAGGCGTGCGCGTGCCCACCGGTTTTGCCACTACCGCCCACGCGTTTCGCGCCTTTTTGGCACACGATGGCTTGGACACCAAGATCAACGCCGTGCTGGACGCGCTAGACACTGAGGACGTGCGCGCGCTGGCCGCGGCGGGCGCAAAAATCCGCGCCTTGGTCGAGGCGCAACCCTTCCCGGCCGACTTTGAGGCCGCAGTGCGTGACAGCTTTGCCACGCTGTTGTCCGGCAACCACCAAGCGAGTTTTGCCGTGCGCTCATCGGCCACCGCCGAGGATTTGCCCGACGCGTCGTTTGCGGGCCAGCAGGAAACCTTTCTGAACGTCGTCGGCATCGAAGACGTGCTGCACAAGATGAAGGAGGTGTTTGCCAGCCTGTACAACGACCGCGCCATCAGCTACCGCGTGCACCAGGGCTTTGCCCATGCCGATGTGGTGCTGTCGGCCGGCGTGCAGCGCATGGTGCGCAGCGACAAGGGCGCGGCGGGTGTCATGTTCACCATCGACACCGAAAGCGGCTTTGAAGACGTGGTGTTCATCACCTCCAGCTACGGCCTGGGTGAAACGGTGGTGCAGGGCGCGGTGAACCCGGACGAGTTTTACGTGCACAAGCCGATGCTCAAGGCCGGCAAGCGCGCGGTGATTCGCCGCAATCTGGGCAGCAAGCTGCTGCAGATGGAGTTCACCACCGCTGACGAGAAAAAAGCCGGGGGCAAGCTGGTCAAGACCACCGATGTGTCGACCGAGCTGCGCAACCGCTATTCATTGAGCGACGCGGATGTGGAGCAACTGGCCCGGTACGCGCTGATCATCGAGGCGCACTACGGCCGTGCCATGGACATCGAATGGGGCAAAGACGGCATCGACGGCCAGCTCTACATCCTGCAGGCCCGGCCAGAAACGGTGAAAAGCCAGGCCAAAGGCAAGGCTGAAATGCGCTACGCCCTGAAGGCGGACCAGGCCAAGGGCAGCAAGCTGGCCACGGGCCGCGCCATTGGCCAAAAAATCGGTACCGGCCCAGTCCGCATCGTCCACGACATCAAGGACATGGACCAGGTGCAGCCTGGCGACGTGCTGGTCACCGACATGACCGACCCGAACTGGGAGCCCGTGATGAAGCGCGCCAGCGCCATCGTCACCAACCGGGGTGGCCGCACCTGCCACGCCGCCATCATTGCGCGGGAGCTGGGCATTCCGGCCGTGGTGGGCTGCGGCGACGCCACCAGCACCCTTAAAGACGGCATGCTGGTGACCGTAAGCTGCGCCGAGGGCGACACCGGCAACATTTACGACGGTCTGCTGGAAACCGAAGTCACCGAAGTGCAGCGCGGCGAGATGCCGCCCATCGACATCAAGATCATGATGAACGTCGGCAACCCGCAGTTGGCGTTTGACTTCTGCCAGATCCCCAACCAGGGTGTGGGGTTGGCGCGCCTGGAGTTCATCATTAACAACAACATCGGCGTGCACCCTAAGGCGATTCTGGACTACCCTAACGTCGCGCCCGACCTGAAAAAAGCTGTGGAAAGCGTGGCCCGTGGCCATGCCTCACCGCGCGCTTTCTACGTCGACAAGGTGGCCGAAGGCATCGCCACGATTGGCGCGGCGTTTTGGCCCAAGTCGGTGATTGTTCGCCTGTCGGACTTCAAGTCCAACGAATACCGCAAGCTGATTGGCGGCTCCAGGTACGAGCCCGAAGAAGAAAACCCGATGCTGGGTTTCCGTGGCGCTGCCCGCTACATCAGCGAGACCTTCCGCGAAGCCTTCGCCATGGAATGCGAAGCCGTCAAACGCGTGCGCAACGACATGGGGCTGGTCAACGTCGAGGTGATGGTGCCGTTCGTCCGCACGCTGGGCCAAGCTGCCGCCGTGACGGAACTGCTGGCCCAACACGGCCTCAAACGCGGGCAAGACGGCCTGCGCATCATCATGATGTGCGAGGTGCCGAGCAACGCCGTGCTGGCCGACCAGTTCCTCGAGTACTTCGACGGTTTTTCCATCGGCTCCAACGACCTGACCCAGCTCACCCTGGGCCTGGACCGCGACTCCGGGCTGGAAATTCTGGCCAAAGATTTCGACGAACGCGACCCGGCCGTCAAAGCCCTGCTGAGCCTGGCCATCAACGCCTGCAAGCGCGCCAACAAGTACGTCGGCATCTGCGGCCAAGGCCCCAGCGACCACCCCGACTTCGCTCAGTGGCTGAAAGAGCAAGGCATCGGCTCCATCTCGCTGAACCCGGATACGGTGATTGATACGTGGAAGCAGCTGGCGAGCTAAGCCGCCATTATCCCAAAACGCCCCGCATTAGCGGGGCTTTTTTACGTCCACAACACCCAACCCCAAAGGCGATGCGAAGCAAGCCGCACAAGGCTAGCGGAGCCGTGGAACTGGCTTCGCCAGGCCACAGGCGGGCTGCCCCCTCGGGGGGCGGGGCGCTACACGAAGTGAGCAACCGTGGGGGCGCTATAATCAGACGCTTCGCCTTGCCGCACCCTTCAAGACGCTGGGGCGGCTTTTATCAACCCAAAAGGAAAACATATGCGTCATTACGAGATCATTTTGATGATCCACCCGGATCAGAGTGAACAGGTTCCAGCCATGCTGGAGCGCTACAAGGGCATGATCACTGCTGGTGGTGGTGTCATTCACCGCGTGGAAGATTGGGGCCGCCGCCAGTTGGTGTATCTGATCCAAAAGTTGGCCAAAGCCCACTACATTTGCGTGAACATCGAAGCCAGCCAGGCCGTGATGGAAGAAATCGAACACGCGTTCAAATTCAACGACGCCGTGCTGCGCCACCTGACCGTGCTGAAGAAAAAAGCTGAAACCGGCCCGTCGCTGATGATGCGCAACGTCGAACGTGAAGAGGCCCGTAAAACGCAACAAGCCGAATACGCCGCGTCGGACCGCCCTGAGCGTCAAGACCGTGGTGACCGTCCAGAACGTCAGGAACGCCAGGACCGCTGAGCTGCAACGGGTGCTGTGCAGATTTGAAAATCAGTGAACCGTGTTGACCTAACAGCGTGTATCGCCGAGGCCAGTCCTCTTCGCTACACACCAGCAGGCATTCCAGCTGCTAATTTTGTGCTCGAACACGAGTCTGAAATGATGGAAGCAGGGGTGAATCGGCAAGTGAAGTTGACGGTTCGGGCGGTTGCCTTTGGCACGCTGGCTGAACAATGCAGTCAGCTTGCCTTAGGAATACCGCTGAAGTTCACAGGATTTTTAATCAACGCACGCACCAGCAAAAGCCTGGTTTTTCACCTTCAGTCCATCGACCCAGCAGCTCAATAACGATTGAGCGCGGGCCGATCAGCCTTTAAAACTTATTTATTTTTCTGGAGCCCATCATGGCCGGACCCAAACGTTTCAACAAAGACAAGCGCCCAAAGCGCAACACACAATCCCTGCTGTTCAAGCGCAAGCGCTTTTGCCGCTTTACCGCTGCTGGCGTGGAAGAAATCGACTACAAAGACATCGACACCCTGCGTGATTTTGTCAGCGAGAACGGCAAGATCATTCCTGCTCGCCTGACTGGCACCCGCGCGATTTTCCAGCGCCAGATCAACACCGCCGTCAAGCGCGCTCGCTTCCTCGCGATGTTGCCGTACAGCGACCAGCACCGCACCCTGTAAGGAGCCCACTCATGCAAATCATTCTGCTCGACAAAGTCGTCAACCTGGGCACCCTGGGTGACATCGTCAAAGTCAAAGACGGCTACGCCCGCAA
>JANLUZ010000202.1:0-9828 GCA_031363755.1 Polaromonas sp. | reverse complement strand
CCGCTGAGCTTCACCGTGCTGGGCGCCACTGGCAAGAACGAGGAACTCAATTTTGAGGCCCAGGGTATTTCGTTGGCGCAAGCGCTGGCCCGTTCCGGTGGCCTGCAAGACTCCCGCTCGGACGCGGAAGGTGTCTTCATCTTCAGGCTCGAATCCCCAGCGGCGCTGGACTTGGCGGGCCAAACCGTGGCCACGACGCCTGAGGGCAAAGTGCCCGTGATTTACCGGGTCAACCTGAAAGACCCGGCGAGCTTTTTTGTGGCCCAGGGTTTCCCGGTTCAAAACAAAGACGTGCTGTTTGTATCAAACGCACCGGCTGCCGAGCTGCAGAAGTTCCTCAACCTGGTTGTTTCTGCGATTTACCCGGTTGCCAACGTCATCAGCGTGACGCGCTAAGGCCAGGCGCATGGATCTGAATCAACTGGGCAGCCATTCATAGTGCGTGAAGTCCTGATAGACATCACCCGGTTGGTCCATCGCTTTGTGAACAAGCGGCTGGCCACTGGGGTAGACAGGGTCAGCCTGGCCTACATTCAGCACTATGGCGGCCATGCCCGCGCGGTGTACCGGCACAAGACGGGTAAGTTTGTTTTTCGGCGCACCGAGTCGAAGGTGCTGTTTGACTGGGTGTTGTCGCTGGGCGCGCATGGCAGTCCAAAACCGACGATTTACAAGGGCCTGGTCATGGGCTGCCTGATGCAGAACGTTGAAGGCCGTTTTTTGTTCAACACGGGCCACACGGGCCTGGAGTCTGACCATTACGTGGCCATGCTGGCGTCGCAAAAGGTGCGGCCTATCTTCATGGTGCATGACCTGATCCCGCTGACGCACCCGCAGTTTTGCCGCGCTGGTGAACAGGAAAAGCACCTTCAACGCTTGCACAACTGCGTGCGCTCGGCGGCGGGGGTGGTGTGCAACTCACAGGCCACGCTGGACGGGCTGGCCAGCCTGTGCAACGCGCACCACTGGCACATGCAGCCCGCGAAAGTAGCCCTGCTAGCCACGGAGCTGCCGCCCTCCACCTCAGCCACGCCCTTGTTGGCGCAGCCTTACTTTGTGTTTGTCAGCACCATTGAGCCGCGCAAAAACCATCTGATGCTGCTGCGGCTGTGGGAGCAGCTGGTAATGCAGCAGGGCGCGCACGCCCCTCGGCTGGTCATCATCGGCCAACGCGGCTGGCACTATGGCGAGGTGATTCACCGGCTGGAAAGCTCGCAGGCGCTCAAAGGCATGGTGTTGGAGGTGTCGGGCTGCACTGACCATGAGATGGTGAATTACCTGCAGCATTCCAGGGCGCTGCTGTTTCCGTCATTCACTGAAGGCTATGGCATGCCGGTGGCAGAAGCCCTGACGCTGGGGGTGCCGGTGATCGCCAGCAATTTGCCGGTGTTCAGGGAGTTTGCCGGCAATATTCCTGATTACATCGACGTGCTGGACGAAGACGCCTGGGCCGCTTTGATCCGCGACTACGCCGGCGATGCCAGCCCGGCACGGCAGGCGCAGCTGGTGCGGCTGCAGCAGTTCGAGCGCCCCACGTGGCAGCAGCATTTCATTGAGGTCGACAAACTGCTCGACGAGCTAGACCGCAGCCCCCACGTGGCTGCAACCTGACCGCGCCTTAATGACCACCACGACGCCGATGACAACGCACGCGCTGGGCTTTTCGTGGCGCAAGCGTGCGTTGGTGCGGCAGTTTTTGGGCCAGCACACACTTCGGTTTGTGCGCACCGACCGCCAGGTGCCAGACGGCGCAGTGGTGGCGGTGTGGGCCAGCGGGCCGTACGGGATTCAATGGCAGCCCGATGCGGCGGCGCCCCGTTTCAGCCGTGTGTTCCTGGAAGACGGCTTTTTGCGCTCGGTTGGCCTGGGCGCAGACTTGGTGCGGCCGTTGTCGTGGGTGGTGGATGCACGCGGGATTTACTACGACGCGTCTGGCCCGAGTGACCTTGAGTTCATGCTGCAGAACGACCACTTCAGCGACGACTTGCTGCAGCGGGCAGCTGCCCTTCGCACGCGGCTGGTGGCCAGCAAGTTGACCAAATACAACGTGGGCGCGCAGACATGGCAACGGCCTGTGATGGTGCAGGGGCGCGTTCAGGAACTGGTGATGGTTGTGGGCCAGGTTGAAACCGACGCTGCGATTCGGCTGGGCGCGCCGGGCATCAACACCAACCTGGCCTTGTTGAAGGCAGCGCGTCTGGCCCACCCCAAGGCTTGGTTGATTTACAAACCGCACCCTGATGTGGTCGCCGGGCTGCGCCGTTCGGGTCAAAATGAAGCGGAGGCTACACATTGGTGCAACGAGGTGGTGACCGACGCGCCCATGGGCGAGATGCTGGAGACGGTAGACGCGGTGCATGTGCTGAGTTCGTTGGCCGGTTTTGAGGCGCTGCTGCGGGGTAAAAAAGTGTTTTGTCACGGCTTGCCGTTTTATGCGGGCTGGGGCCTCACCAACGATGCCCTGGCGCTGCCCCGGCGCAGCCGCCAGCTGTCGCTGGATGCGCTGGTGGCGGGCACGTTGCTGCTGTACCCCCGGTATGTGAGCCGCGACACCGGGCTGGCCTGCACACCGGAGCAGGCCTTACAGGCGCTGATTGACTGGAAGGCAGGTGCCCCTGACGGCGTTCCTTTTTGGCGGAAAATACTTCGGTATTTCATCAGGCACCCTTGAGGCACAGGCGGGGCGGTTCACCGCAATCAGGGGCGTTGATTGACACACTCATCGAGAAGAAAACTATTGACGGACGTTGCGGCTGAGCCGGCGTTCAGGGGACAAATTTGATCAGCAGCGGTTTGAGTGAGTTCAGTAACAAGCGGGTTTTGATGCTTCAGGGGCCTGTGGGGCCATTTTTCGCCCGGTTTGCGGCAGACCTTCAAAACGCTGGTGCAGTGGTGTTCAAGGTCAACTTCAACGGCGGCGACTGGTTTTTCTCGCACAGCAAGGCGTTTGCTGGTGTGTTTAATTTTTCTGGCACCTTGGCTGACTGGCCTGTCTACCTGGCCGAGTTGCTGACGCGGCTGGGCATTGAAACTGTGTTTCTTTTCGGCGACTGCCGCCCCGTGCATGAAGCGGCCAAAAGCGTGATTCGCGCATCGGGTGCGCGCATTGGTGTGTTTGAAGAAGGCTACCTGCGGCCCGACTACATCACGCTTGAAAGAGAGGGCGTGAACAACAACTCGTCGCTACCGTCTGACCCGGCGTTCTACCTCAGCAGGCGCCAGCGAAAGATGCCCAAGGCGCAGTCGTTGGGCAGCACCTACGGGCAGGCGGCCAAGTGGGGCATGTTGTATTTTGCGGCGGCTACGTTGGGGCGGCTGAAGTTTTTGCACTACCAGCACCACCGCCGGCTGGGGTTTTCAGACGGGCCTTCGTGGCTGCTGTCGTTTTGGCGAAAGCACTACTACCGCCGGCTGGAAAAAGGGGTGTTGCCCGCGTTGACCAGCGCACAGTCGGGCAACTTTTTTCTGGTGTCGCTGCAAACGCGGGGCGACGCGCAGATGTCTGTTCATTCGCATTTCGAGTCGGTTGACGCCTTCATCGACTATGTGGTGCAGTCGTTTGCGGAGCACGCCCCGCCCGAGTGCCTGCTGGCCATCAAACACCACCCGCTAGACCGTGGTTATTCGGACTACACCGCGCTGGTGGAGCAGCTGACAAAGCGGCACCACCTGGAAGGGCGCTGCCACTACATCCACGACCAGCACCTGCCCACGCTGCTTGAGCACGCACGCGGCGTGGTGGTGGTGAACAGCACGGTCGGCCTGAGCGCCGTGGGTGAAGGGGTGCCGGTGAAAGTGTGCGGCGAAGCCATCTATGACATCAAGGGGCTGACATACCAGGGGCCGCTTGACACCTTCTGGCGCCACGCGCGGCAAGCGCGGCCCAACGCGGCGCTGTATGCCGCGTTTCGCAACTACCTGATTGCGCACACCCAGCACCAGGGCAGCTTTTACAAGCGGCTGCAGGATGTGTCGTACAAAAGCGGCGTGCTGTGGGCCGACCACGGGCTGATCGCCAGCCACCACGAGGAGCACCACCCCCGCCGCGCCGCCCGTAAAAATGGCGCGCCGCCCGAGTTCAAACGCGCCCACCACGACAAGCCATGAAGTTCTTGTTGCCGACGCTGGGCAGCGCGGGCGATATTCACCCGTTCATCGCCATCGGGCAGGCCTTGCAAGCGCGCGGCCACACTGTTGAGCTCATCACCAACCCGGTGTTTGGCCCGTTGGTGGCTGCGTCCGGGCTTGCGTTTTACCCGGTGGGCACAGCGGCCCAATTCCACGACGCCTTGAGCAGCCCCAAGCTGTGGCACCCCATTGACGGCTTTGGTGTGTTCTGGCGTCGCATGGCCAAGTACACGCTGGAGCCTGTGTACCGACGCATTGAAAGCCAGCACGCTGCGGGGCACTGTGCGGTGCTGGCCACGCCGCTCATGCTGGGCGCCCGGCTTGCGCAGGAAAAGCTTGGCGTGCCGTTGGTGACGGCCTACCTAGCGGCCACGATGCTTCGCTCCAGCGAACACCCCATGACGCTGGCGCACTGGCAAGTGCCGCGCTTGCCAGCCGTGTTGCTTCGCCCTGCCCTTTCACTGGCGTGGCAGGCGCTGGACCGCTTCAAACTTCACCCGATGGTGTCGGCCGACCTGCCACCGCTTCGGCAAAAACTCGGTCTGCCGCCGCTGAGCGCAAGTGTGTTCGGCCACTGGGTTCATTCACCGCAAGCCGGGGTGACGCTGTTCCCGAGCTGGTTTGCGCCCGCGCCCAGCGATTGGCCACAGCAGGTGACGCAAGCCGGATTCCCGCTGTATGACGGCGATATGGCGCAGGGGCTTGACGCCGCGTTGCTGCAGTTTCTGGCCGCTGGCGAGCCGCCGGTTGTGTTCACACCAGGCTCGGCCATGGGGCATGGGCAGGCCTTTTTTGAGGCGGCGGTGCGCACCTGCGCTGCACTGGGCCTGCGCGGCGTGCTTTTGACGCCGCACCGCCAGCAGATCCCCGAGCATTTGCCGCCGGCCCTGCATCACAGCGCGTATGCACCGTTTGGTCTGCTGCTGCCGCGCGCACGGGCGCTGGTGCACCACGGCGGCATTGGCAACAGCGCGCAGGCGCTGCGTGCCGGGCTGCCGCAGTTAATCACACCGATGGCGTTTGACCAATTCGACAACGCCATGCGCCTGGAGCGCCTGGGCGTGGCGCGCAGCGTGTCACCGAAAGACACCCGCTTTGCCAGCATGGCGCCCCAGCTGCAGGCGCTGCTTGACTCGCCTGCGGTGTCAGACGCCTGCCGTGCAGCGGCGCAGCGGCTGGGCCACGACCGGGCGCTGCACATCGTGTGCGATGTTCTGGAGTCGGTGGCGTGACCCCATCCCACCCATCCCATCCGCCACACCAGCCAATGCAGCCACACCAGGATAGCGCGCCCGTTTTGCGGCGGCACGTCTTTTTTGTCAGCGGCTTTGACCCCAAGGGCGCCTCGTACTACCACGCGCTGCACCAGGCCGAGGCGGCCAAGCAAAACGCCGTCACAGGCACCACCACCGCCGTAGGCCCACGCACACGCGACCCGCAGGGCAACAGCCAGTGGACGGTGACGACAGCGCCAAACGCCTCGACACCCGGCAGCGCAGGCTGCAGCACGGTCTATGAGTTCGCGCGCTGGGACGACATTGTGCGCAAGCACTGGCCCCGCAGCGCCTGGCGGCTGCTGGTGGACCTGGTGTTTGGCTACAGCCTCATCGTCCGCAGCGGCGGTATTGCCACCACCTGGCGCCTGTCTCGCAAAACGCTGGTAGGCCTAGCGTATCCCCTGGTGGTGATTGGCGGTTGCCTGCTGGTGGCCGTAGTGCTGAGCTTGTGGGCTGCCAGCGTGCTAGCCGGCCTGGGCGCCGCAACGCCGGTGGCAGCGGTAGCGGGCGCCGCTGTGCTGGCGTTGGGGCTGTGGGCCACCCATCGCCTGGAGGCGCGGCTCAACAGCACGTGGCTGGTGCGCATTTTCAGTTTTTCTGGCCGGCATGCCTGCGGGCAGCTGCCAGAGCTGGACGAGCGCATGGACGCCCTGGCCGCCAAAATCAACACCGCGCTGCAACGCGAGGACCTTGACGAAGTGCTGGTGGTGGGCTTCAGTGTGGGCAGCATCCTGTCAGTCAGCAGCATGGCCCGGGCACTACCCGCCACACAGCCCCTGCCCGCGCGCCCGGTGCTGTCGCTGATGACGCTGGGCCACTGCATCCCGATGCTGGGCCTGCTGCCGCAAGCCGCGCGCTTCAGGGGTGAGCTGAAGGTGCTGGCGGCAGCGCCAGCGCTGCGCTGGATTGATTTTTCATCTGTCACCGACTGGGGCAGCTTTGCCTTGGTGGACCCGGTAAATGCCTGCCGCATCACGTTGCCCAAGGGGCAAAAGCACAACCCCACCATGCGTTCGCCGCGGTTTCATACCCAGTTTGCGGCAGCGACCTACGACACGCTCAAACACAACAAGCGGCGCATCCACATGCAGTACCTGATGGCAGGGGAGTTGCCGTCCGAGTACGACTATTTCGCCATCACGGCAGGCGGCCTGACGCTGGACGAGCGCTACCCCAAGCCGCAGGCTTGAAGCCGTTGGCAAGATAATCGCGTAATGCCTCCAAAGTTCCCCGCACCAGCCCCCCATTTTTGCCCCGCGTACCCGCAGCCCCGGGCCAGCAAGCTGTCGCGGTTTTTGATGTTTTTCAGCGCACGCCGTTCCTGGATGGACGGGCTGTATGAGCGCAGCTACCGCATGAAGATGGGGGAGGTTCACTTTCCCGGTGTGGACCTGTACATGGTCAATGAGCCTGCGCTGGTGCGGCGCGTGCTGGTCAGCGAGGCGGCGCAGTTCCCCAAAAATGAGCTGATGGGCGACGCGCTGCGGCCGCTGCTGG
Source organism: Polaromonas sp. (assembly GCA_031363755.1). GTDB lineage: Bacteria > Pseudomonadota > Gammaproteobacteria > Burkholderiales > Burkholderiaceae_C > Polaromonas. The sequence continues at coordinate 2,926 of JANLUZ010000202.1, read as the reverse complement.
GCGACAGCATCTTCACCACCAACGGCGCGCAGTGGCAGCGCCAGCGGGCCATGATGGAGCCAGCGTTTGCGCAGGCCCGGGTTAATGTGGCCTTCCCGGTGATGCGCGCTGCCACCGAAGACATGCTTGAACGCCTGGCCGCGCTGCCTGATGGGGTGGAGCACGACGTTGAAATCGAGATGACGCACGTCACTGCCGACATTATTTTCCGCACCATTTTTTCGGTGCCGATGCAGGGGCCAGACGCGCACCGCGTGTTCGAGTCCTTCGCACGTTATCAGGCGCTGGCACCACGGCTGATATTGCCATCGGTGTTTGGGGTGCGCTGGCTGGTGTTTCCGTGGGATGTGTGGCGCAGCCGCAAGGCGGCCGGTGAAATCCGCAGCTTGCTGGCCGACCTGGTGCGCCCGCGGTTCGAGGCCCACCGGGGCGGCTGTACGCAGGCGCACACCGATATTCTGGAAGCATTCTTGCAGGCGCGCGACCCGGTCACCGGCGACGCCTTTGGGTTTGAAGAACTGGTCAACCAGGTCGCCATGCTTTTTTTGGCAGGGCATGAAACCTCGGCCAGTGCGCTGACCTGGGCGCTGTACATGGTGGCCAAGTCGCCTGATGTGCAGGCGCGTATGCACGCCGAGGTGATGGCGCTGGAAAGCACCACCAACCCTGAAAAACTGGTGGACGCGTCCGAAATGAAAAGTCTGGAGCTGACCTGGAACGTGTTCCGGGAAACGCTGCGGCTGTTTCCGCCGGTGGGCTTCATTGCCCGCGAATCGGCACAGAGTTGCCCGATGCGTGACAAAACCGTGGGCAAAGGCGCGTCGGTCGTGGTGTCGCCCTGGCTGATTCAACGCCACCGCGATTTGTGGGACGACCCGGATGCCTTCAACCCGGACCGCTACGCCAACGACGCCTCACGCGAGTCGCTGAAAAACGCCTACCTGCCCTTCAGCATGGGGCCGCGCGTGTGCATGGGCGCGGCGTTTGCGCTGCAGGAAGCGGTGCTGATTTTGTCGAGCGTGGCGCGCAACTACCACCTTGAGGCTGTGCCGGGCCATGTGCCGCAGCCCGTCGGTCGGCTGACGATCCGCTCGGAGAACGGCGTGCGCCTGACGCTGCACCGCCGCCCGGCCAGCGGGGTTCAGGCATGAAGGAGCGCCTTGCGGGTTTTGCGCTGATGACGGTGGTGGTGCCGCTGGCGCTGCTGGGCTACCTCATCATCTGGTGGGTGGGAATTTTCGGCCCCAACGAACGCGGCCGTGCGGGGGTGCGGGCGCTGGACCACTTTGTCAACGCCAGCGTGTGCAATGGCTACGCCTGGGAATCGGTGTCGTCCCATGCCTGGCGCGAGCGCCACCGCCGCTGGGCACGGTTTGTGATCTGGTTCACCAACCTGCTCCAGCAAGACCACTGCAAGCGCGCCAACAAGCGGGAGCAACCCATCGTGGACTTGGTGCTGCAAAAAGGCCTCGAAAAACAGACGATCGTGTGACTTCGATGGCGCAATTTCCTGTCAACACTGATCAAGTTCGCCGCCGCACCGTCTTCTACATCGGCGGGTTCGACCCCAAAGGCGCGGCGCACTACCACGCGCTGTACCGGGACGAAGCCGCCAAACAGGCCAGCGTCTCGGGCCTGCACGTCAACGTGGGCAAGCGGCAAAAGTCAGTGTGCGGCAATGCCTTCTGGCAGCTCGAAGCGCCTGGCCCCGAGGGCGTGGTGCACTCGCGCTATGAAGTCATGCGCTGGGACGACATCGTGCGCCAGCACTGGCCGCGCAACCAGGCCCGGCTGGTGTGGGACATGCTCACCACCACCGCGCTGAACCTGCACACCGGTGCGCTGTGGCGCATGTTCAAGTTGTCCTGGCCGCCCGTGGTGGCGCTGGTGGCCCCGGTGGCGCTGCTGCTGGCAGTGCTGCTGGGCGCACCGCTGCTGGCCTGGGGCGTGTTGGCGGCCTTGCAAACTGCCGGGGCCCTGTGGTCCGCTTTTGGGGCTTCCGCCACGCTGGGTGCAGCGCTGTGGGCCGGCCTGAAGCTGCAGCAAAAGTACAGCATGCTCTGGATGATGCGCAGCTACGCCTTCACGGCCCAGCAGGCCCAGGGCCGGGTGCCTGCGCTCGACGAGCGACTGGCCGAGCACGCCCGCACGCTGCTGGAAGCCATCGCCAGTGGCGACAACGACGAGGTGCTGCTGGTAGCGCACAGCTCGGGCAGCATCATGGCGGCCACTGTGCTGGCCAAGGCGCTGCAGATCGACCCGACGCTCGGCCGTGTGGGCGGGCACGCCACCACCGGGAGCACTGTGACCACTGTGACCACTGTGACCACCGTGTCCTTGCTCACGCTGGGCCAGTGGATTCCGCTGCTCGGCTGCCTGCCGCAAGCCGATGGTTTCCGGGCTGACCTGCAACGCCTGGCCAGCGCCGAAGGGGTGGACTGGGTTGACTTTGCTGCGCCACCGGACGGCTGCTGTTTTGCGCTGGTGGACCCTATTGCCGCCTGCGGCGTGGTGCCCGCCGTGCCGCACCCCGATCGGCCCAAGCTGATGTCGCCACGGTTTGCCGAGATGTTCGACAGCGCCACCTACGCAGCCCTGCGGCGTGACCGGTTCCGCATTCACTTCCAATACCTGATGGCGAGCGAGCGCGCCGTGCCTTACGACTTTTTTGCCATCACAGCGGGCAGCCAGACATTGGCACAGCGCTTTGCCGACAGCCCCAGCGTCACCGATTTCAGCGGATTCTGTCTGATCAGCCCCAAATCGGTCTGATTGGCCTGTTTTTTAAATCAAATCGCCTTGTAGCCCATATATTCACTACCTCATCAGCTATCAAAAAAATAGCGTTGATGCGGCAGGCTTGTAGGGCCAGCCGCAACAAAGCTGTGTCTAACCGGCGTTGAGCCTGCGCGCGACATTGTGCGCG
>JANLUZ010000165.1:0-3912 GCA_031363755.1 Polaromonas sp. | reverse complement strand
GGCGCAGAGGCGGTGAAAACAGGTTGTGCTCGCCCCGGAGCCCGAGCGCCCGCTACAGATCAAAAAACACCGTTTCTTGCGCGCCCTGCATGTGGATGTCAAAGCGGTACACCGGCCCGGCCGGGGTGTTGCCGCGCTGGGCCAGCAGCGTGGCGCGGCGCGCGGCGGGCACGCTGGCCAGCACGGTGTCGCAGCTGTTGGCGGCGGCTTCGTCGTCAAAATAAATCCGGGTGAAGGTGTGCAGCAGCAGGCCGCGCATGGTGACGCAAACGTTGATGAACGGGGCTTGCCCGTGGATGGCACCAGGTTTGACGGTGGTGAAAGCATAGTGCTGGTCAGCCAGCGTGCCGGTGCCGCAGCGGCCGAACCCGCAGAAGCCGCTGGTTTGCGTGCCCACCACACGGGTGACCGGCTGGCCGCTGGCATCGACGTGGCTGATCTCCACCAGTGCATCGACGACAGCCTGGCCCGCGCCGTCAAACACGCGGCCGGTCAGCACCATGTGCTCGCCCGCCGCATGGGGCTGCGCCAGCACCGGGCCGAACAGGCTGGGCAGGTCATAGCCATACTGCGTCGGCACCAGGCCGTAGGCAAAGAAGGGGCCGACGGTTTGCGACGGAGTTTGGTGGAGTCGGGGGGTCATGACACAGCTCGCTGATTCAAATTTAGTCAAAGTTGGTGGCTTGGGGGCCGCGCAGCACGATGTCAAACACGTAGCCCAGCGCGAACCCTTCTTGGGTCACGTCGAGGCTGAACTTCGCGACCATCAACTCCCGCACATGGGCAGGTACGCTCTGAACCATCGGGTCAAACGCCAACAGCGGGTCGCCGGGGAAATACATCTGCGTGACCAGGCGGCTGGCAAAGTAGTTGCCAAACAGCGAAAAATGAATGTGCTGCGGCCGCCAGGCGTTGGGGTGGTTGCCCCAGGGGTAGGCCCCGGGCTTGATGGTGATGAAGCGGTAGCGGCCGTCGGCGTCAGTCATGCAGCGGCCTGCGCCTAAAAAGTTGGCGTCCAGCGGGGCGTTGTGCTGGTCGGCCTTGTGCACGTAGCGGCCCGCCGCGTTGGCCTGCCACACCTCGACCAGCGTGTGCGCCACCGGGCGGCCGTCTTCGTTTAGCACCCGGCCGGTGACGATGATGCGTTCGCCGATGGGCTGGCCGTTTTTCACGGCGTTCTGGGTCAGGTCGTGGTCCAGCGGGCCGAGCTGGTCATAGCCATACACAGGGGCTGTCAGCTGCGCCAGCGATTGCAAAACAGGCACCAGCGGCTGCGTCGGGCCGCGCAGCAGCGTGGACTTGTACAACGGGTAGATGTGCGATGGATGCGCCGCCCAGTCGCGCGGGGCGAGGAGGCTGTGGTGCAGGTCTGTGGTCATGTGTGGCGTTGGCGAGGTGTCGAGGTCTGTGTGGGTGGATGCGGTCGATGCACCAGCGAGCACTTTAGGCCGCGCCAACGGTTATGTATATTGATGTTTGACCCGCTTCAGTTTGCGGGCCGACATGCGCCTGAGCGACGCACAGGCCGAAATGATGACGGCACTGCGGCATTGCGGCACTGCTGCACTACGGCAAGTGGCAGCTCTAGGCCGATGAGCGTCGTCAGGCCAGCGGCACGGCAAACCGCGCCGTCAGCTCCCCCAGGCCCAGTTCGCCCAACACCGCCTGCAGCCGCTCTTGCGCAGTGCGGGTTTTGGCAGCAGTGGATGCTGTAGCAGCGGCGGGCTTGCTGGCCAGAATCAACTCGTTTTTCATCGAGTGTTCCCAGCCAACCAGTTCGGTCACGGTGACGTTGTAGCCGTTGGCCTCTAACTGCAGGCAGCGCAGCACGTTGGTGATCTGGCTGCCAAATTCGCGCGTGTGCAGCGGGTGCCGCCACAGCTCGGCCAGCGGGGTTTTGGTCAGGTTCAACGCGCGGCTGCGTTTGAGGACGCCCGCCACCTCGGCCTGGCAGCACGGCACCAGCACCATGTGGCGCGCGTGCTTGGTCAGCCCGAAAGCGATCGCGTCGTCGGTGGCGGTGTCGCAGGCGTGCAGCGCGGTCACGATGTCGATTTGCCCGGGCAAGTCGCTGGATGCGGCGGCCTGCTGCACGCTTAAATTTAAAAATGACATGCGCGCAAAACCCAGCTGTGCGGCCAGCGCGCGGGATTTTTCAACCAGCTCGGCGCGGGTTTCAATGCCGTAAATATGGCCCTGCGTTTTTTGCCCCTGGTGCGCCACGTTGAAAAACAGGTCGTACAAAATAAAGCCGAGGTAGGACTTGCCCGCGCCGTGGTCGGCCAGCGTGGCGTTGCCTGTGGCCATAGCGTCTTTGCTGTACACATCGTTGAGCAGCGGCTCGATGAAGTTGTACAGGTGATAGACCTGCTTGAGCTTGCGGCGGGTGTCCTGGTTCAGCTTGCCCTCGCGGGTCAGGATGTGCAGCTCTTTGAGCAACGCAATCGACTGGCCGGGCCGCAGCTCTTCGATGACCTGCTCGGGTTTCGGGGAATGTCTGGCGTTCTGGGTCTTGGGCATGCCAGGGAGTTTAGAGCGCGTCAACTAAGTTGCACACAATCAAATCACGTGTTATGATCACGCCATGGCTCAAAAACCCGCTCCCTTGAAGGCAGACGCCATGCTGCAGCTGGACAACCAGCTGTGCTTTGCGCTGTATTCGGCCTCGCTGGCGATGACCAAGGTTTACAAACCGCTGCTCGACGCGATTGGCCTGACCTACCCGCAGTACCTCGTGATGCTGGTGCTGTGGGAGCAAGAAGGCCTCATGGTTTCCGAAATTGGCGAAAAGCTGCACCTGGACTCTGGCACGCTGACCCCCTTGCTCAAGCGGCTTGAAGCCTCCGGCCTGCTAACGCGCCGCCGCGCCGTTGACGACGAGCGTCGCGTGCACATTGCTCTGACCGCCGCTGGCCATGCCTTGAAAACGCAGGCCGCGTTGATTCCAGGCTGTATTTTGAGCGCCAGCCGATGCACACTGCCCGAACTGACCGCGCTGACGCACCAGGTGCAGGCACTGCGCCAGCAACTCGCTAACTGAACGGCCACCACCACGCGGCTTTCAAACACCGTTTCGATTCACCCCAACCGCCTCAACTTCGGGGCATTTTTTCAAAGGAAATTACCATGACCAAACCTTCAAAAATCGTCTACACCGCCCATGCCCACGCCACCGGCGGCCGTGAAGGGCAAGCCAAGTCGGACGACGGCCTGCTTGACGTCAAACTCATCACGCCGAAAGAAATGGGCGGCGCTGGCGGCGGCGTGAACCCCGAGCAGCTGTTTGCTGCGGGCTACTCGGCCTGCTTCCTGGGCGCCATGAAATTCGTCGGCGGCCAGGAAAAAATCGCCATCCCGGCGGACACCAAAATCGAAGGCCTGGTCGGTATCGGCCCCTTCGGTTCGGGCGCTGTGCCTGAAGGCTTCAACATCGCGGTCGAGCTGAAAATCAGCGTGCCCGGCATGGACAAGGCCGCCGTGCAAGCGCTGGTCGAAAAAACCCACAAAGTGTGTCCGTACTCCAATGCGACGCGCGGCAATATCGACGTGACGCTGACGGTGGTGTAAGCACCGCACCAGGCCACCCCGGCCAGCGCACAGGCGGTGCAACCTTCGCGGGTTGCACCGCTTTTTTCATGGCGCTTGTAAATCGCTATGCAATTCATAGCTGCACAGGCAATAAAACCCTGGGCTAGCGGGTGATTCGGTGTCTAAAAGGCGATCAAAAACCCTCAAAAGGTAACCCGCAGACTAACTTTTGACGGTTTGGCGCTAATTCGAGGTTTGGATTTAGCCTGGGTGTTAATTTTTGAGGCTTGTTTGAAGGCTGAAATAGCATCTAGCCCAAGTAATCCGTGCGCTGGCAGCTACAGAAATAGGAGCATCGAAAATTGCCTATTCGGGTGGGCTTGC
>JANLUZ010000161.1:0-11387 GCA_031363755.1 Polaromonas sp. | reverse complement strand
GGGCATTGGCGAGCCGCGCCACGCCACGCCGCAGCTGATCAAAGACGCGCTGAGCGGCAGCCTGAGCGGCCTGGCCAGCTACCCGGCGACGCTGGGTGAGCCCGCGCTGCGCCAGACGCTGGCTGACTGGCTCGCGCGCCGCTATGGCGGCAACGTAAACCCGGCCACGCAAATTTTGCCGGTCAATGGCTCGCGTGAAGCGCTGTTTGCGCTGGCGCAGGCGGTGATTGACCCCGGTAAAACCACTCCCACCGTGGTGTGTCCCAACCCGTTCTATCAAATTTACGAAGGTGCAGCGCTGCTGGCGGGCGCTCAGCCCTACTTTGCGCCCAGCGTGGTCGAGCGTAACTTTGCGGTGGACTGGGCCAGCGTGCCCGAGGCGGTGTGGGCCACCACGCAGCTGGTGTTTGTGTGCACGCCCGGCAACCCGGCGGGCAATGTGATGACTTTGGACGAATGGAAGCTGCTGTTTGACCTGAGCGACCGCCACGGTTTTGTGATTGCATCCGACGAGTGCTACAGCGAGATCTACTTCCGCGATGAAGCGCCGCTGGGCGGGCTGGAAGCCGCCGTGAAGCTGGGCCGCACCGATTTCAAGAATCTCGTGGCCATGACCAGCCTGTCCAAGCGCAGCAATGTGCCCGGCCTGCGCAGCGGTTTTGTGGCGGGGGATGCGGCACTCATCAAGCCGTTTTTGCTCTACCGCACCTACCATGGCAGCGCCATGAGCCCGGTCGTGCAGGCCGCCAGCATCGCCGCTTGGCGCGACGAAGCCCATGTGGTCGATAACCGCGCGCTGTACCGCGCCAAGTTCGCGCAGGTCACGCCGCTGCTGGCCGATGTGATGAATGTGGCGCTGCCAGACGCCGGCTTTTACCTGTGGGCGGGCATTCCTGACGCGTTCAACGGCCAGGATGCCGAGTTCTCCCGCGCCCTGCTGGCTGCCTACAATGTGGTGGTGTTGCCCGGCAGCTATCTGGCCCGAGACACACCGACTGGCAACCCGGGCGCAGGTCGCATTCGCATGGCGCTGGTCGCTGGCACTGCCGAATGTGTCGAGGCCGCCCAGCGCATCGTGAAGTTCGTTCAGGGCTATCAACCCAACCAGCCGATGGCGCCCGGCTAGCCTTTGCAAGCCAGCGTCGCTGTCCCACCCCTGTCCCGCCCCTGTTTTCACCCGTTCGCCAACCTCAAAAAGCTCATCCATGACGCAAGACAACGCCTCTCTCCAAGCCATTATTGACACCGCCTGGGACAACCGCGCCGACCTGTCGCCCAAAGCCGCCCCCAAAGAGGTGCTGCAAGCGGTCGAGCACACCATCAGCCAGCTCAACAGCGGCAAATTGCGCGTAGCCACGCGGGAATCGGTCGGCGTTTGGACGACTCACCAGTGGATCAAAAAAGCCGTGCTGCTTAGCTTTCGTCTGCACGACAACGAACTCATGCGCGCCGGCGACCTGGGCTTTTTCGACAAGGTCAAAACCAAGTTTGCGCACCTGAGTGAAGCCGAAATGCGTGAAACCGGCGTGCGCGTGGTGCCGCCAGCGGTGGCCCGGCGCGGCAGCTACATCGCCAAAGGCGCGATTCTGATGCCGAGCTACGTGAACATTGGCGCCTGGGTCGGCGAAGGCACGATGGTGGACACCTGGGCCTGCGTGGGCAGCTGCGCGCAAGTGGGCAACAACGTGCATTTGTCGGGCGGCGTGGGCCTGGGCGGTGTGTTAGAGCCGCTGCAGGCCAACCCCACCATCATTGAAGACAACTGCTTCATCGGCGCACGCTCGGAAATCGTCGAAGGCGTGATCGTCGAGGAAAACTCGGTGATCTCCATGGGGGTGTACATCGGCCAGAGCACCCCGATTTATGACCGCGAGCAAGACACAGTGACCTACGGCCGCATTCCGGCGGGCTCGGTCGTGGTGTCGGGCAACCTGCCCAAGGCAGGCGGCAAATACTCGCTGTATTGCGCCGTGATCGTCAAAAAAGTGGACGCTAAAACCCGTGCCACTACCAGCCTGAACGACCTGCTGCGTGACTGATCTGTTCAACTGAAAAAAAGGATCGGATATGGGAACAATGGACAGAATTTTGCAGCTGATGGCTGACAAAAAGGCTTCGGATGTGTACCTGTCGGCGCACTCCCCGGCAATGATCAAAATCAACGGCCAGGCCATTCCGATCAACGCGCAGTTGTTGCCAGCAGACGCCCCCTTGAACCTGCTGGCCGAGGTGCTGGAGCCCAAGCGCATTGAGGAATTGCGCGAGCTCGGCGAATTGAACATGGCGCTGCCGATTACCGGGCTGGGCAATTTCCGCGTCAGCGGCTTCAAGCAGCGCGGTACCTACGCTGCTGTGATTCGCTACATCCCGACCGCCATTCCGGCTCTTGGCAGCCTGAACTTGCCGCCGATTCTGGCGGACCTGATCATGGAAAAGCGCGGGCTGGTGCTGATGGTGGGCTCTACAGGTGCGGGCAAAAGCACCACGCTGGCGTCCATGATTGACCACCGCAACGAACGCGCCACCGGCCACATCCTGACGATTGAAGACCCGATCGAGTTCTTGTTTGACAACAAAAAGTCGGTGGTGAACCAGCGTGAGGTCGGCATGGACACCCAGTCGCTTCAAGTGGCTTTAAAAAACGCGCTGCGCCAGGCGCCAGACGTGATTTTGATCGGCGAAATCCGTGACCGGGAAACCATGTCAGCGTCGATTGCTTATGCGCAGTCGGGCCACCTGTGCCTGGCCACCATGCACGCCAACAACAGCTACCAGGCGCTAAATCGCATTTTGAGTTTTTACCCGGTGGAGGTGCGCCCCACCATGCTGGGCGACCTGGCCGCAGCCACCAAAGCCATCGTTTCGCAGCGCCTGCTGCGCACGCAAAAAGGGGGGCGCGCGCCGGCCGTTGAGGTCATGCTCAACACCAAGCTGGTCTCGGATTTGATCGAAAAAGGCGACTTTGCCGGCGTTCAGGAGGCCATGGAAAACTCAATGGCGGAAGGCTCGCAGACCTTTGAAGCCGACATTGCGCGACTGATCGTGGAAGAGGTGGTTACCCGCAAGGAAGGCTTGACCTATGCCGACTCGCCGACCAACCTGATGTGGCGCCTGGAGAACGACTTTGCCGCAGCCCGCGTCAAGGCGCGAGAAAAAGAAGAAGCTCCAGACGATGAACCCTCGTTCACCGACATCACGCTGGACGTTCACGAAGAACTGCCTTTTGGGCAGAAACGTCACTGAAGTCACTTCGCCACACCCATTAATGGTTGCCATGTCACCTACCCTGCACCTCACCGAACAACTGATTTCCCGCGCCTCTGTCACCCCTAAAGACGAGGGTTGCCTGGACCTGATCTCTGACCGCCTGCGCGTGCTGGGGTTTGTGTGCGAGCGAATGGACAGCGGCCCTGAGAACTTTCGTGTCAGCAACCTGTGGGCCAAAAGAGAAGGGAAATCAGTATTAAATCAGGCGCTAGCCCAGGTGTTTAATGCCTATGATGCTACACAAAATATAGCAAACCAAGAGGCGCCTCGAGCACTGCACGAAATCCGGCCGAAAACACTGGTGTTTGCTGGTCACACCGATGTGGTGCCCACCGGCCCGCTGGACCACTGGCACAGCGACCCGTTCACGCCCAGCCACCGGGATGGTGTGCTGTATGGTCGCGGCGCTGCTGACATGAAAACGTCGATTGCCGCCATGGTGGTGGCTGTCGAGTCATTTCTGGCCGTCCACCCTGACCCGGCGCTGTCGATAGCGTTCTTGCTCACCAGCGACGAGGAAGGCCCCGCCATAGATGGCACGGTGGTGGTCTGCAACCAGCTTAAATCCCGTGGTGAGGTGCTGGACTATTGCATCGTCGGCGAGCCCACGTCCGTCACCCAGCTCGGCGACATGATCAAAAACGGCCGCCGCGGCACCATGAGCGGCAAGCTCACCGTCAAGGGCGTGCAAGGCCACATTGCCTACCCACACCTGGCCAAAAACCCGATGCACCTGTTTGCCCCGGCGTTGGCCGAACTCGTGGCCACCGAGTGGGACACTGGCAACGAATTTTTCCCCGCCACGAGCTGGCAGGTATCGAACATGCACGGCGGCACCGGCGCCAGCAACATCATTCCTGGCGAGTTGGTGGTGGACTTCAATTTCCGCTTCTGCACCGAGTCCTCCGCGGAGAGCCTGCAGCAGCGCTTGACCGCGATGCTGGACGCCCACCAGCTCGACTACAAGCTCACCTGGGTCATCGGCGGTCGGCCCTTTCTGACTACGCCTGGTGCGCTGGTGGCTGCGGCGCGCGGCGCGATTCTGAGCGAGACCGGCGTGACCACTGAGCTGTCCACCACAGGCGGCACCAGCGACGGGCGGTTCATCGCCAAAATCTGCCCGCAGGTGATCGAATTCGGCCCCATCAACGCCTCGATCCACAAGATCAATGAACATGTGCTCGTCAGCTCGCTCGAGCCTTTGAGCCGTATTTACCAGGGCATCCTCGAGCGTCTGGCGGGCTCGGCATGAACGAGCCGACCGTTCTGGCCCTGATCGAGCTCATGGCTGACAAGCTCGATGACGCCGGGCTGAGCTTTGCTGACGGCTACGGTCAGGGCACCACCAACTCGTTTGACGAAGCCGCCTGGCTGGTGCTGTGGAAGCTAGGGCTTGCCGTTGACGACCTGGATTTGGTGCAAAACAGGCCGGTAGCCCTGGCGGATGTTGCCTCGATTGCTATCCTTTTTGAACAGCGCATCAGCACCCGCCATCCGGCCGCCTACCTCACGCGAGAAGCCTGGCTGCTGGGCGTGCCGTTTTATGTGGATGCGCGCGTGATCATTCCGCGCTCCCTGATTGCCGAGACGCTGTTTGACGAAAGCATTGACCCCTGGCTGGGCGAACACACCCGCCGCATGCTGGACTTGTGCACCGGCAACGGCAGCCTGGCCGTGCTGGCCGCCATGGTCTACCCCGACGTGGTAGTCGACGCAGCGGACATCAGCCTGGACGCGCTGGCGGTGGCCCGCATCAATGTCGACAAGCACGACCTGGCCAGCCGCATCACACTGATTGCATCCGACGGTTTGTCGGCCTGCACCGGCCCCTACGACTTGATTTTGTGCAACCCTCCCTATGTCAACGCTGCCAGCATGGCTGCGCTCCCCGCTGAATATCTGGCCGAACCCAGCATCGCGTTGGCAGGTGGAAGCGACGGAATGGACTTTATTCGGCAGCTTTTCGAGACAGTCTGTGGCTACATGAGCGAAAATGCGGTGTTGGTATTGGAAATAGGCCATGAAAAACGCCATTTCAATCAGGCTTTTCCCGAACTCGAACCCTTTTGGCTCGACACCAGCGGCGGAGATGAGCAGGTGATGCTGTTGACGCGGGAACAACTGGCGCTGCGCTAGCGACGCATCAGTCCCCCGCTCGTCAACCACTGTTGCCTGCCCCGACCGCATGCGCCTGACGGCCACGCGGTCCTTTTTTTTGAAATCGCTTTCAAGCGACCTCCCTTTCGAGCTGCTATTCAAATGATTACCCTCAAAAATGTGGTGCTGCGTCGCGGCGCCAAAGTCATTCTGGACAGCGCGTCCATCTCACTCAACCCCGGTGAAAAAATCGGTTTGGTTGGGCGCAACGGCGCAGGCAAGTCCACCTTGTTCGCGATGCTCAACGGCTCGATTCACGAAGACGGCGGCGAGTTTTATATTCCGGCGCAGTGGCGCATGGCGCAGGTTGCCCAGGACATGCCCGAAACCGAACAAAGCGCCACCCAATACGTCATTGACGGCGACGTGGTGCTGTTGGCAGCGCAAACCGAAGTCGAAGCTGCAGACGCCAGCGGCGACGGCGAACGCATTGGCCATGCCTACATGGAGCTGTACGACGCGGGTGCCCATGACGCCGAATCACGCGCACAAGCGCTGATTCTGGGCCTCGGTTTCAAACTCAGCGAAGTGGGCAATCCCGTCAACAGCTTTTCAGGCGGCTGGCGCATGCGCCTGCAGCTGGCCCGGGCGCTGATGTGCCCGTCAGAGCTTTTGCTGCTCGACGAGCCGACCAACCACCTGGACCTGGACGCGCTGGTTTGGCTGGAAGCGTGGCTCAAAAAATACCAGGGCACCATGCTGGTCATCAGCCATGACCGTGAATTTCTGGACGCCGTAACCGATGTCACGGTGCATATTGAAAGCGCCAAATTAACCCGCTATGGCGGCAACTACAGCAAGTTTGAAGATCTGCGCGCCGAACAAATGGCGCTGCAACAAGGGGCCTTCAATAAGCAGCAGGACAAGATTGCCCACCTGCAGAAGTTCATTGCGCGCTTCAAGGCCAAGGCGAGTAAAGCGAAGCAGGCCCAATCGCGGGTCAAGGCGCTGGACCGCATGGAGAAAATCGCCCCGCTGCTGGCCGAAGCCGATTTCACCTTCGAGTTCAAAGAGCCCGCCAACCTGCCCAACCCGATGCTGTCGATGCAAAACGCCTATTTTGGCTATCCTGCGCCCGAAGACGCACCGGAGGGCACGCTGCCCACGGTCATCGTGCAGAACGTCAGCAAGTCGGTGCTGGCGGGCCAGCGCATCGGCATTTTGGGCGCCAACGGCCAAGGCAAATCAACCCTGGTGAAAACGGTGGCCCGCGCGCTGGCACCGATCGAAGGCGAGATGCTGGAAGGCAAAGGGCTGAACATCGGCTACTTTGCCCAGCAGGAACTTGACGTGCTGCGCCCTGCCGACAACCCCCTGGAGCACATGATCCGCCTTGTCAAGGAAGTCACCGCCGCCGGCAAGATCAGCGGCCAGCAAACCCGCGAGCAGGACCTGCGCAGCTTTCTGGGTAACTTCAACTTCGGCGGCGACATGGTCAAGCAGGCTGTGGGCAGCATGAGCGGTGGCGAAAAAGCCCGCCTGGTGCTGTGCATGATCGTGTGGCAGCGCCCCAACCTGCTGCTGCTCAATGAGCCGACCAACCACCTGGACCTCGCCACACGCGAGGCGCTGTCGATGGCGCTCAATGAATTTGAAGGCACCGTGATGCTGGTCAGCCACGACCGCGCTCTGCTGCGCGCCGTGTGCGACGAGTTCTGGATGGTGTCACGCGGCGGTGTGGCACCGTTTGACGGCGACCTGGACGACTACCAACGCTACTTACTCGACGAGGCCAAACGCCAGCGCGAAGAAGCCAAAAAAGCAGCCAGTGCGCCTGCCGCTGCTAGCGCTACTAAAACCATAGCTGCACAGGCAAATAACACCTGGGCTACGGGCAGTTCTGACGTCAAAAAACAGCCAGTGGACAAAAAGGCGGAAGCACAACAGCGCCAGCAACAACTTGACGCCACCCGGCCGCTGCGCAAAGAGCTGGAGAAAATCGACCAGAAAATCGAGTCGCTAGGCCTCGAAAAGGCGCAGCTGGAACGCGTGTTGACCAGCGCCCGGCAAGCCGGCGAAATTGCGCAAACCGGCAGACGTTTGAAAGCCATTGAGGCTGAACTGGCCTCGATGGAAGAGCACTGGCTGGTGCTGACCGAGCAGATCGAAACGGCAGCTGTCTGAGCGCACGCACGCTCCTGAATCAGGACCATGCCGCTTAGCCTAGCGGCATTTTTTTGATTTGCCGTAAGCGCGTTAAACGCATTTTCTCAATTCTGCAAATAAAAAAGGGCCTGACTTTTCAGTCAGGCCCTTCAAAACTTGGTGGGACGTGCGGGGGTCGAACCCACGACAAACGGATTAAAAGTCCGCTGCTCTACCAACTGAGCTAACGTCCCAAACAACCGCTTTTCGGGGGTTGTTTGCTGCTCTACATCACGTGCAGTGCAGCCTCAAATTATAGCGTGATTTTTGAGACGTTTTCAAGAGCCGTCAGCAATTTTGCCAATCAACCAGCCAGCGGCACACACACCAAAGGCAGACGTCACGCTGACTGTTGAGCCGTAGCCGTGGCAGTTCAGACTGCCGTCAGACGACGACGCGGCATCAGGCTGAAGCACCGCCTCACGACTGAAGACACACGAGACGCCGATTTTCTTGACGCGTTCGGCGTTGTGCGCCTTGCGCAGGCGGTAACGCAGCTGCGCCAGCAGCGGGTCATGCGTGACAGCCGACAAATCGTCAATATCCACCTTGTGAGCCAGGCGCTTGCCCCCGGCAGCGCCCACAGCAATAAACAGCGCTTTGGCGCGCATGGCCCAGGCAGCCATGGCGGTCTTGGCCTTGACCTGGTCACACGCATCAATCACGCCCGTCAACGACAGATCAAAAGGGCCGTCCAGCGCGGCGATCTGTGGCCAGTTCTGGGCGTCCACGAAGTCCTCGATGGCGTTGACCCTGCACTGGGGATTGATGTGCGCAATGCGTTCGCGCATGGCAAGCACCTTGGCTTGTCCCAACGTAGTGTCCAACGCATGGGCCTGTCGGTTGATGTTGGACTCTGCAATGTGGTCAAGATCAATTAGCGTTAATTCAGCCACACCGCTGCGCGCGGCCGCTTCCGCCGCCCACGACCCCACGCCACCCAAACCCACCACGACAAGGTGCGCGTGCCGAATCCGCTCGGCACCCGTCGCACCATACAGTCGGGCCAAGCCGCCGAAACGGCGTGCCAAGTCTGGCGGCTCGTCACCAGGATTCGGAAGATCGGAAAGCGGTTTCACATCAGGCATGGGTTGCATCGTTTCAAGTCATTCGCGGTTGCCACGCGTAATAGGCACAAAAAAACCCACAACAATGCATCGCATTCTCGCGGGTTGGTCTGCGCTTCAGCATGGAGGCGAGCCGCCAAGGTCTATTAACCGCCTTTGCTGATTCTTTCTTTGGCCACTCCGGCAGCTTCGGATTGCGGGTAGGTCTTGAGCAACTCTTCCAGCGTTCGGCGCGCAGACTTTGGATCTTTCAACTCACCTTGGCAGTTTGCAATCGACAACAGAGCTTCAGGTGCCCGGAGGTGTTGGGGGTCGGCTGTCACAAGCGATCTGAAGTTCGTTACGGCCTCTTTGTAATTGCGTGAGGCGTACTGGGCATTTCCCAACCAGAACAAGGCGGACGAGCGATATCCGGTTTGCGGGTACTGTTTGACAAGCGCAACAAAACCCGATTGCGCTGCCGCAAAATCGCTTTTACGCAAGGCAGCCAGCGCCGCATCAAAATCTTGCCGCTCACCAGGTTCGGCCACGAATTCCCGTCCGTCCACCGTCACCTTGCCAGGCTCGAATTTGCGCATGCGTTCATCGACACCCTGTGAAATGTCTTTTTGCGCACGCTGAATATCCGCCACATCGCGAGCCAGCTTTTCGTTCAACCCGCGCATTGCTGCAGACTCGCTGCGAACCGCCTCAATTTGATTGGAAAGCTCCAACAGGCTACGGCGCAACTGTGATGCCTCCTCGTTGACTTTTCGCAACTCTTCAGAATTGCGCAGTTGCGCTGCGTCCATCTTCTGACGCAAGTCCAATATCGCTCTTCGGGCCTCGTCGTCGTCAAACAATGCCGCATGAGCGCTCATAGCAAAGAAACACACAAACGCTGCCATCAGCCTTGGCAAAGCTGGACTCGATGAAATGGCCACTTTGCGACTCCGGAACACGGTAGGCAGCAGCATCAACGGTAATTAAACTCGGCGCGGCGATTTTGGGACATCGCCTCGTCGCTGCCGCCGGTCGCGGCAGGCTTTTCTTTGCCGAAGCTTACCGCTTCGACCTGCGCATCGTTCACACCCAGAAGGCTCAAGGCTTTGCGAACCGCTTCGGCCCGCTTTTGGCCCAGTGCGAGGTTGTACTCACGGCCGCCACGTTCGTCGGTATGGCCTTCAATTGCGACCTTACGCGATTTGTTAACACTTAAAAATTTAGCATGGGCATCAATCGCGTTCTGAAACTCGGGTTTGATCGCAAAACTGTCAAAGTCAAAGTAAATGACCTTGGCAACATTCACGGGCCCTGCAGCGGCGCTGTCTGTAGCGCCGATTTGCACAGGCGCAACGCCCCGGCTTGCAGCACCACCGTCGGCAGCTGCCGCGCCCGCCGTCGAGCGGTCTTCCACCGGCGCGTCGTTGAGTTTGACGTTGGAGCCGCACGCCACAAGCGCTGCCGCCACGGCAACTGACGAAATGACAGAAACTAAAAAGCGTTGCATGATGAAATCCTAAAAGTTTAAAAACAGTGTGACCGGAGTCAGCGCGAAAACGGACCCCAATCAGGCTCTCTAAGGTCGCCGCTGGCACCCGCCAGACTGGCTTTGATCTTCCCGTCGAGTGTGGTGGTCATCAACGCCTCACGGCCTTGCTGACGAGTGGCATAAACGATGAGCTTACTGTTCGGCGCAAAACTCGGGCTTTCGTCGGCCGTGGTGTCGGTAATCGGCGTTGTCACGCCGCTGGCAATATCCATCAGATGAAGTTTATAGCCGCTGCCTACACGCGCGATGTAGGCCAAATACCGGCCATCAGGACTGACAGCAGGAGAAATGTTGTAATTTCCGGCAAAAGTCACCCGCTCGGCGTTGCCACCGCTGGGACTCATGCGATAAATCTGCGGGGCACCGCCGCGGTCACTGACAAAATAAATGGTTTTTCCGTCGGGTGAATAGGCAGGCTCGGTGTCAATGCTGGAAGTTTGCGTCAAACGTCTCGGTTCGCCCCCGTTGAGCCCCAAGGCGTATAACTGTGAGCCGCCTTCGCGGCTGAGGGTGGCAATGAGTTGGCTGCCATCCGGCGCCCAAGCCGGCGCGCTGTTGGACCCCCTGAAGTTGGCAATCAACCGACGCTTTCCCGAACTCACATTGTGCGCATAGATCACGGGCTTACGCGACTCAAACGAGACGTAAGCCAGTTGCGAGCCATCCGGTGACCATGCGGGAGAAATAATGGGTTCCGGGCTTGCCAACGCAGCCTGGGCGCCTTCACCGTCTGCATCAGCAACCCATAAGGTGTAGCGCGAGCCCGCTTTTGTGACGTAGGCGATACGTGTTGAAAAAACGCCTTTGTCGCCGGTAAGTTTTTCGTAGACGAAGTCAGAGATTCGGTGTGAGGCCAAACGAAGGTCAGCTTGTACAACAGTGAAACTTTGCCCGCCCAAATCCTGGCCTCGAACAACATCCCAGAGCCGCATTCGCACTTCGAACCGTCCGTCCGCCACCGCTGAGATGCTGCCCATAACCAGCGCATCCGCACCTTTGGGGCGCCAGACGGCCATGTTTGGCCGCGTCGCCTCATCGGCCACGACGCCAGAGGCGTCGACCGATCTGAAGCGCCCGCTGCGCTCAAGGTCGGCCGTGACGATGGCACTGATTTTTTGCGGTGATTGGCCTTCGCCGCCGAACATGACAATACCGATCGGCAGCTGGGTCAGGCCGACACCTGAAACCTCGACGCGAAACTGCGCAAACGCAGGCAGCGT
>JANLUZ010000117.1:0-43521 GCA_031363755.1 Polaromonas sp. | reverse complement strand
GCCCAGCCCGACAAACCGCTGGTGGTGGTGCTGACCGGCACCGACCTGTACCGCGACATCCTAGACGACCCGGTGGCCCAGCAATCGCTGAGCCTGGCGAGCCACCTGGTGGTGCTGCAGGGCGCCGGCCTGCAGGCCTTGCCACCTGCCTGGCGCGACAAGGCGCATGTGATTTACCAGTCGGCAGCGGCCTTGAAGCCCGCGCACAAATCCACCCGGTTTTTTCGGGTGGTGATGGTGGGCCACCTGCGCGGTGAAAAGGACCCGCTCACCTTCATGGCAGCGGCGAGGGCTGGTCTGCCACCGCACATCAGGTTCGACCAGATTGGCGAGGCGCTGGACGCCGACCTGGGGCGGGCGGCCCAGACAACAGCCAACAGCTGCCCGCACTACCGCTGGCTTGGCGGCTTGCCGCGTGCCAGCACACGTCAGCACATCAAACGGGCGCATCTACTGGTCAACAGTTCGGTGATGGAAGGCGGCGCCCACGTGATTCTGGAAGCTGTGCTGTCGGGCACGCCAGTGCTGGCGTCGCGTATCAGCGGCAACGTCGGCATGCTGGGTGATGACTACGAAGGCTACTTCGACGTCGGCAACAGCCACCAGCTGAGCCAGCTGGTGGTGCGCTGCGCCAGTGATGCCGGCTTTCTCGCTCGGCTTCAATGCCAGTGCGCGCAACGCGCGGCCTTGTTCGACCCTGCACTTGAGAAATCGCTTGTTTTAAACTTGGTGGCATCCGCGCTGAGCCCACGCAACCCCTGAAAGACACACCATGAATGCCCCTACCACGCCCACATCGGCCCTGACACCCCGGCTGACGAGCCTCTCCCACGGCGGGGGATGCGGCTGCAAGATCGCACCGGGCGTGCTGACCGAAATCCTGAAGAATTCCAGCAATCTGCCCGGCATCAATTTGCCGCCGGAACTGCTGGTGGGCATTGAAACCGCTGACGACGCGGCGGTGTATCTCCTCAACGAGCACCAGGCCCTGATCGCCACGACCGACTTCTTCATGCCCATCGTGGACGACCCGTATGACTTCGGCCGTATCGCCGCGACCAACGCGATCAGCGATGTCTACGCCATGGGCGGCACGCCCATCATGGCGCTGGCGCTGGTCGGCATGCCGGTCAATGTGCTGCCGCTCGAAACCATTGGCGCCATCCTGAAAGGCGGGCAGGACATGTGCCGCGAAGCGGGCATTCCGATTGCAGGCGGCCACACGATCGATTCGGTCGAGCCGATTTACGGCCTGGTGGTGATGGGGCTGGTGCACCCGTCGCGCATCAAGAAAAACTCAGGCGCGCGAGAGGGCGACCTGCTGGTGCTGGGCAAACCGCTGGGCGTGGGCATCTTGTCGGCGGCGCTGAAAAAAGAGATTTTGCCTGCCGAAGGTTACGCACAAATGATTGCGGTGACCACGCAGCTGAACAAGCCTGGCATAGACCTGGCCGCCATGCCCGGCGTGCATGCGCTGACCGATATCACCGGTTTTGGCCTGGCGGGCCATGGCCTGGAACTGGCGCGCGGTGCCCAGCTCAAAATGCAGATCGACCTGGGCAGCATTCCCCTGCTTCCGGGGGTTCTGGCATTGGCTGAAGCCGGTGTGGTGACAGGTGCATCTGGCCGGAACTGGGACGCTTTTGGCGCCGACATCACCCTGCCCGCCCACATCACTCCGGGCCAGCAGGCACTGCTCAGCGACCCGCAAACCAGCGGTGGGCTGTTGGTGTCATGTGCGCCTGAATGTGAAGCCGATGTGCTGGCGTGCTTTGCGAAGTATGGCTTTGCCGACGCTCGAACTGTGGGCCGCATGATGGCGGGCAGCGGCGTCGAGGTGCTGTGACCCGCCCCCGGGGCGCTCGGCTGTCTCGGGGATTGCCCGGTTGTTTCGATGCAAGTTGTGCGATTCAATGCGTCGGCAAACGGGGCGACCCGTTTTTTCATTCATTTTTTGATTGTTGATGGCTGCAGGCACCATGCTGAACTTTTTGCTCAAACTCGCCTTGGCCTTTGACAGGGTGTCGGTGCAGCTGTCCAAGCTAGCCGCATGGACGGTGCTGCTGGCCGCACTCATCTCATCGGGCAATGCCTTTGTGCGCTACGGGCTGAATTTAAGCTCCAACGGCTGGTTGGAAATTCAGTGGTATCTGTTTGCCGCCACAGTCATGCTGGGCGCGCCCGTGGTGCTCAAACTCAACGAACACGTGCGGGTGGACATCGTCTACGGTCGCCTCAAAGGCCACGGCCGTGTGTATGTCGACCTGTTCGGGCTGGTGTTTTTCCTGTTACCTGTGATGGGTGTGCTGACGCTGCTGTGCTGGCCACTGTTCGTGAGCATGTACCAGTCGGGTGAGGTGTCGGGCAACGCGGGAGGGCTGATTCGCTGGCCAGTGGTGTTTTTACTGCCACTTGGCTTCGCGCTGATGTTTCTGCAAGGCTTGTCGGAAATCATCAAGCGGCTTTGCTACCTGACGGGAACATTCCAGATGGACATGCATTACGAGAAACCAGCGCAATGAGCCACCCCACGCACCTAGCCAGGCTGATGCCCGGCATCGAACACACCGCAGCTTGATGAAACGCCACGTTTGAAGAAGTTCTAAAAATGCAAATGGAAAATTTCGCTCCGCTGATGTTTGCGGGGCTGGTGGTGATCATGCTGATCGGGTTTCCGGTGGCGTTTTCACTGGCGGCACTGGGCATGGGGTCAGGTTTCATCGCAATTCAGATGGGCTGGTTTCCCGTCAGTTTCATGTCGAATCTTCCGCTAAACATGTTTGGCATTTTGTCGAACGAGCTGCTGCTGGCGATTCCGTTTTTCACCTTTATGGGTGCCATCTTAGAAAAATGCGGCCTGGCCGAAGACATGCTGGACTCAATGGGCCAGCTGTTTGGGCCCGTGCGCGGTGGCCTGGGTTATTCGGTGATTATCGTGGGCTTTATTCTGGGAGCCATTACGGGCACCGTCGCCGGGCAAGTGATCGCCATGGCCATGATTTCGCTGCCGGTGATGATTCGCTACGGCTACAACATGCGTTACGCCACAGGCGTGCTGGCGGCATCCGGCACCATCACACAGTTGGTGCCGCCTTCGCTGGTGCTGATCGTCATGGCCGACCAGTTGGGCCGCTCCGTGGGTGACATGTACAAGGGCGCCTGGGGGCCATCCATCCTGCAGGTGTTGATTTTTGCCGGCTATACCTTCATGGTCGGTGTCATGCGGCCTGACCATGTTCCCGGCGTTCCTAAAACCGAGCGCACGCTGCAAGGCCGCGCGCTGTGGGCCAAATGCCTGCGCGGCATCATTCCCTCAGCTATTCTGATTTTTGCGGTGCTGGGCTCCATGGGCGGGCTGCCTGGCATTGACACCGCCATCGCCACGCCCACCGAAGCAGGTGCGATGGGCGTGGTGGGGGCGTTGCTGCTGGCGGCGCTGCACAAGCGGCTGAGCCGTGCGCTGATCTGGGACGCCATGATGGGCACCATGCGCCTGACGGCCATGGTGGTGTTCATTCTGATTGGTGCACGGGTGTTTTCACTTGTTTTTCAAGGTGTTGACGGCGCGCGCTGGGTCGAGCACATGCTCACAGGTCTGCCCGGTGGCCAGACCGGCTTTTTGATCGCCGTCAATGTCTTCATTTTTTTCCTGGCGTTCTTTCTCGACTTCTTCGAGATCGCCTTCATCATCTTGCCGTTGCTGGGCCCGGTGGCAGCCAAGCTGGGCATTGATCTGGTCTGGTTTGGGGTGCTGCTGTGCGTCAACATGCAAACCAGTTTTATGCACCCGCCATTCGGTTTTGCGCTTTTCTACCTGCGAGGCATCGCAGACACGCTGTTCAAGGAAGGACGAATCCCGAAAGCCATCAAGTCCAGTGACATCTACATGGGGGCCATTCCCTGGGTGGGCATGCAGCTGATTTTGGTGATGATCGTGATTTTTGTGCCGCAGACAGTCACGGTTTTTCTGGACAAACCGGAGGTGTATGACCTGGACAAGGTGCAAATTGAAATGCCGGTCGACGAACGATTGGCGCCGGGCGCCCCGGGGAGTGCCGCGTCCGGCGCGGCAGGTACACCCGCAGCCGAGACATCAATGGACGAGGAACTCAAGCGGGTTGAAGAACTCTTCAAAACCAAATGAGCACACCAACGCCCGTCATGCCGTGGATGGGGCCGCCGGCATTTCAATTTTCAATGTCTGAAGGCCCGCTGGCCGGATCGGCATTTTCCACGGCCTTTAAGGTGCTGGCCACAGTCATCGTCGGCGGCTGTGCCGCAGCGTTGATTCAGATCGGAGTAGCAGGCCAGCTGAATCAACCCGCCACCGCAGGTGTAACGGTGGCCAACGTGGGCCTGAGCTGGTTTGCCGCAGGGCTGTTGCTAATGGGCGTGACCTGGTGGAATATTTTGCGCAGCGTGACGCGCCTGGACGCCGATGGCTTGCACCAAAGCTGGATCTGGAACAAACATATGGCGCTGCGCGATCTGGCCTACGCCAAGCTGATTCGCGTTCGGGGCCTGGACTGGCTGATTGCGCCACGGTTGTATGTGCGCACTCTAGACGGTAAGTTCGCCGTGTTTTACGCGGCGTCCCCCCAGCTGCTGGCCCGGTTCGAACAGCTGGCCAGCAGTCTCAAAGCTTTTCGCCACCCTCGTTGAAGCAGCTGTACCGGCAATTACTCGCCGGGTAGCACCACCACAGTGCTAAGGCTCAGCCCGGTGGGATACCGGCTGAGAAACACAGCCTGATCGGCAGGATGACAACGTTCAACTTCTGGGAGTCAAGTAATCCCCAGGGGATTCGATACGCCCCCTGTGCGGGGCGAGCCTATTGCACCAGGCAAGCAGTCGCTGAGAATTGAATCAAGCACTGATTCAATTGACCTTCACCGCAAACACCACTTGCCCTGTAGACGCCGGGTTGAGTGAGCCGGTCAGGGTCCACTGCAGTCCGCCTTGACCACCCACAGCCGGTTGGGTGCTCACGCTGCAGGCGGTCAGAGCCGCAGGCAGCGGCAAGGAACAACCTGCCGACACAAACGTTGTAAAAGCCGGCGTGGCGTCGCTGATGACGATGGTCCCGATGGGCGTGTCGCCATTGTTCTGGTAGGCCACCGTGTAGGTGATCGTGTCCCCCGGTAAAGCGGTGGCCTTATCGGCGGTTTTGGTCAACACCAGACCGGCCGAACCGACACCCACCGTGGTGCTGTCAATGACCGACAAGCTGGCCACCAAACCCGGAGTGGCGTTGGTGTAAGCAAAGCTGGCCTGCAACGTGGCGGCATCTTGCGCGCCCAGAGCGGTGCCGGCTGGAATGGTGACTTTGTTGATGAGGCAAATCTGCTCGGCAGCCACGAGGAGGATGGTAGCGCTGATGACATTTTCACCAGCGTCAATCACGCCGTTGCAATTGTTGTCACGATAAAGCGCAACGGGCCAGCCGCTGGCGCTCACCACGCTAACGCTGACGGTTCCACCGGTGCCGGCGTTGAACTGGTGGGGGTAAAACAGCGCATTGCCGGGTGAACCCGTTTGCTGGCCGTTGGCAATCAGCCGATTGACTGGCACGTCGGCAAAGTTGACATTGACATAACTTAAACCAGCGGCAAAAGTAAAACCAGTGCTATCGCTTGTGCGCGTGTAGGTGCCAGCAGTGGTGCCAGCACCGCCGCCAGTGGACAAATAGCCACCCAGATTGGTTTCGGCAATTACAACTGGGCTGGTGGCTGCGGCTGGAATCCACAGCGTGTAGTTACCGGAGCCATCGGTCATTGTGCTGTCGTATGTAGTAGCACTGCTACTGACTTTTACCGGCACGCCTGCGATGCCAGACTCACCACCGTCTCTGATGCCATTGTTGGCGATGCCGCCCACTATTCCAGTATCCGCAAACACTGAGCCACTAACGGTACTTCCGTTGAATAAGCCAAAATTCAGATTTTGCAAGTCGGTCGCACCCACCAGCAAATTAACACGCACAGAGCTTGGCATCTCTGTGCCCAGCCAGCCTGCTGGAATAGTCGGCGTCACGTCAGTCAAGGTGGCGTTATCGTCGATGACGATGAAGTAATCGCCCGGTGACACGCTGCTGAACTGATAGGCACCGGTGGCGCTATTGACCAGCACCGCTTGCAGCGTCGGCCCGACGGGTGAAGACGTGGCCACCAGCTTGGCATACAGCACGAGGCCCGTACCCGCCTCGCCGCTGTCGCGTTGCAAGTTATGGTTAAGGTCACTGTAGACGATGCCCGACAGTTGGACACCGCCGGGCGCGTTCACTGTCAGCACCGCGGTGTTGCTGGGTGCGCCAGCCACGCCGGTCTCGAAGCTGGAAACACCGCCAGAGGTGTTGCTATAGGCACCGGCCGCTCCACTGCTAACGTCCACACTGAGCGTGCAGCTTTGATTCATCGCCAAGCTGCCGCCGCTCAGGGCGATGCTGGTAGCACCCGCCGAAGCGCTTAACGTGCCGCCGCAGCCGTTCACCGCGTTCGGCGCGCCCGCCACAGCCAGGCCGGCGGGGAAAGTGTCGGTGAACGCCAGCGCACTCAACGGAATCGGATTCGGGTTAGTGATGACCAGGCTCAAGGTTGACGATGCCCCCACCAGCACTGTGTTCGGCGTGAACGACTTGGCGATCGTCGGGCGTACCAGCACTTGCAGGTTCGCAGCAGCCGCGTTGCCGCTGGGCGTGTTGTCAGTGCTCACGCTGAAAGCCGGGTTGGTCAGAAGCACCGGCACAGCGGAATTGCTGGTCACGTTGACTTCGATCACGCAGCTCACGCCAGCCGGGATGTTGCCGTTCGTCAGCGCCAGTGAGCTGGTGCCGGCCGAGCCGGTGATCGTGCCCGTGCAACCTGCCAGCGCGCTGGCCGCGTTGAACGCGGCGGTGCCGGTGTTAGACAGCGTGGCCGGATAGTTGTCGGTGAATGCCGCACTGGTGATGGGCACCGCGTTCGGGTTGGTGATCGTTACCCGCAGCAGCGAGCTGTCGCCGGTCAGGATGACAGAAGGTGTGAACGTCTTCGACACGCCGGGCACCTGCAGGGCCGCCGTGACAGTTAGCGTCGCGCCTGAGGACGCGCCGCTACCCGCATTCGCAGTCGTCACCGCGCCGCTGTTGTTGAGGTAGCTACCGGCCGCTGCGCTGGTCACGTTGACCGTGATGTCGCAGCTTCCGCCGGCCGGCACAGTGGCCCCGCCCAAGTCCAGCGACGCACCACCGGCTGCGGCCGTGATCGTGCCGCTGCACCCTG
This sequence comes from Polaromonas sp., assembly GCA_031363755.1. Classification (GTDB taxonomy): domain Bacteria; phylum Pseudomonadota; class Gammaproteobacteria; order Burkholderiales; family Burkholderiaceae_C; genus Polaromonas. Next base: position 36,262 of record JANLUZ010000117.1, on the reverse strand, counting down.
CACCGCCGATCGCACCGTTGGGTGAGCCGGTGTTCACCAGACCACCCGGGTACGCATCGGTGAAGGCCGCGCCGGTGACGGCCACCGCGTTTGGATTCGTCAGTGTGATCTTCAGCACCGAGGCCGCATTCACCGCGACCGAAGTCGGCGTGAACGACTTCAGCACCGTCAAGCGGCCCAGCACGGTGAGCGTGCCGGAGCCCGCCGTGCCGGCCGGCGCTTCGGCACTTGTGACCGGCCCGCTGCTGTTCAGATAGGTGCCGGCACTTGCGCTGGTGACGTTGACGCTGATGTCGCATGTGCCGTTCGCCGGCAGGTTGCCGCCGCTCAGCGCCAGCGAACTGCCATTCGCCGCCGCCGCGACGGCGCCGGCGCAGCCCGCGCTGCCGCTGATCGCGCCGCCCGGCGAAGCGGTGTTGACCAATGCCGCAGGGTAGTTGTCGGTGAAGACCACGCTGGTGAGCGCAAAGGCGTTCAGGTTGACCAGGGTGATCTTCAGCACCGTGCTGCCATTGGTGCCGATCGAGTTCGGCGTGAAGACCTTCGTCACCTGCGGTGCCGGCGGCGGCGCGACTCCGGTGACCGTCAGCGTTGCGCCCGCAGACGCGCCCGTGCCGGCGTTGGCGGTCGTCACTGTGCCGCTGTTGTTGACGTAGCTGCCGACCGCTGCGCTCGTCACGTTGACCGTGATGTCGCAGCTTCCGCCGGCCGGCACGTTGCCCGTGCCCAAGGCCAGCGACGCACCACCTGCCGCCGCCGTGACCGTGCCGCTGCACCCTGCGCCGTTGATCGCGCCGGCTGGCGTGCCAGTGTTCACCAGGCCGCCCGGGTAGGTGTCGGTGAAGGCCGCGCCGGTGATGGCCAACGCGTTCGGGTTGGTCAGTGTGATCTTCAGCACCGAGGCCGCGTTGGTCGAAACTGCAGCGGGAGTGAAGGCCTTCAGAACCGTGACCTGGCTCAGTACCGTCAGGTTTACCGGTCCGGCACCCGCGCCTGCGGCAATTTGTGTCGTCGTTACACCGCTCACGCTGTTGGGGTTGCTGCCCGGCGTGGAGCTGGTCACCTGCACTTCAACCGTACACCCGCCCGGCGGAAGGCTGGGCACAGTCAAGTTCAAAGCGTTCAGGCCTGTAGCGCCAACCACCAGCGCCGGAATGTTGGTTACGCCCACGCAGGTACCGCCTAATGTCGTTGACGCCACACTCATATTGGTCAGCGTGTCGGTGAAATTGGCGTTATTTACAATGACGACGTTGCTACTGCCCAGCGCAAAACGGATGGTGCTGACCCCACCCACACCGATGGTGGGCTGCAGGAAAGACTTGACGATGCTTGCAGCAGTCAGCGGTGGCGCGTTGACGATCAAATTGGCCGACGCAGTGCCGCTGGCGTTGGCGTTGGCCGAGGTCACATTGCCGGTGGTGTTGGTCATGCCCGGGGTCTCTGCCACCACGGTGCTGGTCACCGCCACGCTGATGCTGCAACTGCCGGTGCCACCGGCATTAAACGGTACGGTTGCGCCGCTCAGGGCGATGGAAGTGTCGTTGGCAACATTGCCCGCGCTGACCGTACCACCGCACGAGTTGGTAAAATTGGGCGGTGAGAACACCTTCATTCCCGCCGGAAAAATGTCGCTCCACGCCGCGCCCGTGATGGCTTGCGCTGTGGACGGATTGGTGATCGTCAGAGTCATCGTGGTGGCGGTATTGGCCACAATGGTCGAGGGGCTAAAGCTTTTTGCAACTGTGGGCGCAGCCAAACGAACGCTCAAGGGCGCCGTCGCAGCGACCGTGCTGGCGCCACCGTTGGTGGTGCTTAAGGAACCCACCGCAATGGTATTGAGGTAATCCCCCGCCAAGCTGGCCTTGACATTGACGGTGATGGTGCAACTGCCGTTAGCCGGGATTACGCCGCCAGTCAATTGAATGCCTGCTGAATTGACGGCTAAGGCTGTGCCGAGGTTGTTGTTCAAGGTGCCGCTGCAACTGTTGGTAGTTGTCACATTAGCTACCGTCATTGCCCCCGGAGAAAGGGGAAAGGTATCGGTAAACGTCGCACCGGTGAATGCCACCGAATTACTGTTTGCCAGAACGATCTGCAAGGTCGATACGCCGGTGATCGGCAAAATCGGGCTGGTCAAAAAAGACTTGGAAATGGTCGGTGCTGCAAGCACGGTGATGGCATCCGTCGCGGCAGTGCCGCTAGACCCCGCTGCGGGTCCAGTCACCGTCAAACCGCCTGCAGGGATGGTGTTGATCTTTAAGCCAACCGTGGTGCCGGTCACCACGGCCGTCACGGTACACGAGCCATTGGCCGGAATAGTGCCGCCCGAAATCGACACAGTGGAACCACTGGCCGCCTTGGTACCAACACAGATGCCGCTAGGCGTGGCCGCCGTCAAGCCTGCGGGCAGCGTGTCCGTAAAAGCCGCGCCCGTCATGGCGGTCGCGGTGGGGTTGCTCAAGGTGATGGTGAGTGTGGCCGCGCTGTTCAGCGGTACCGTCGCAACGCTAAATGCTTTGGTGATGTTGGGCCGCGCCACGTTCAGGGTTGCGCTAGTTCCTGTGGCATTGGGACCGATGCTGGACGTAACGCCGCCCACAGCAATCGTGTTGGTATAGCTGCCGCTGGTGGCCGACTGAACGTTGGCGGTGATCTCGCAACTCGCGCCCGCAGCAAGCGTCGTCGCGCCCGAAAGTACCAGGGTGCCCGGATTGGTCGCGGTGGCACTTGCTGTCGCTGTACCGCCGCAGGTGTTGGTCGTTGTGGTATTCGTATTGACCAGTCCTGGAGGATAGGTGTCGGTAAAGGCCAAGGCGGTGATGGTGGCACCGGTGACGTTGGTCAGGGTGATGCGCAGAATTGTCAACGTATTGGCAGCAACAGTCAGCTCTTTCACCCCTGGCGCGGGGCCAACGGTCTTGTCCACCTGCGGGCTGGCGATTTGCAGTGTTGCCTGTGCCAATGCCGTATTAGCCCCACCGCTGGTGGTTAACGCACCGCTTGGGATGACGTTGCCGTAAGCGCCGCCCGTGGGTGCCTTGACGCGTACCGTGATCGTACAAACGTTAGTCGCGGGAATCGTTCCTCCCGTCAGCTTGACACTGTCGCTTCCCACGGAAAGTGCCGCACCTGCCGATGTAGTGAGCGTGCCACCGCACGTATTGGTGACGGTTGTGTCAAACAACGTCATATTGCCTGGCGCACCGGCAGCGGTGGTCGGGAAGATATCGCTGAAGCCGGCACTGGTTAGCGCCGTGGCAGTGGGGTTGCTCAGCGTAATAGTTAGCGTTGAAACCGCATTGGCGGCAACCGTACTTGGAACGAATGATTTACTCACTGATGGCGCTGCCGTGACTGTCAGTGTCTGGCTGCCCGCCGTGCTGACACCGGCGTTGCTGCTCGAGACAGCGTTGGCCGGGATGGTATTGGTAAAGGTGCCTGCAGTGGCCACCGTTACATCTGCCGAGAAAGTACACGAACCACTGGCCGGCACGCTGGCACCACTAAGCGCCAGCGTGGCGCCCGAGGGCGTCGCCACGGCTGTGCCGCCTGGGCAGCTAGTCGCCACGTTGGCGGGGTTGGCAATCACCATGCCGCCCGGTAAATTGTCAGTCACGCTGACACCCGTGATGACCGCCGCGTTCGGGTTGGTCAACGTGACAGTCAGTGTCGATTTACCGCCCGCACCAATGGTAGAAGGTAAGAAGGCTTTGACAACGGAAGGGCCGGCAAACCCGCTGTTGACCGCAGACACGGTCAGGGCCGTGCCCGGCCCTGCGCCATCGGGGTCGATGGTGGCCACGTTGTTGACGGTGCCGCCACCGGTGGCCGCCACACTGAACTGAACCGTGGCCGTGGCACCAAATGCAATGACACCTGCAGGTCTACCGGCACTATTAATCAGGGCTGCAGTGGCGTAAGGCATGGTGCCGCCCGGCCCATCTGCCACACCGACTCCGTTAAGTTTGGTGCTGCCGGCAACGTAAATCGTGCCTACAGGAATTGGGTCGGCCAGCGTGCTTCCGGCGGTATCCAGCAGGCCACTGTTTGGAACGGAAAGCGTGTAAGTTGCCGTCTGCCCGCCAACCAACTGCCCCGGCGGCGAAACGGTCTTCACCGGCTCAAGCCGCGCGGCAGGGGTGCTGACCGGAGGATTAGTAGTTACTTCACCAGCTTGCGCTACAACCCCGCCGCAGGCGATGTAGGTGTAAGTCCAGCGGGCCGAGTTGTCGAATTTGGCGGGTGCAGGCGACGCTGGCAAAGACACCACTGTGACATCAAAAGCCACAGTGACCACCGCCCCCACGGCCACGTTGCCAATCGGCACTCCAGTTGCAGGGTTAGCTCCTGCCTGTGCCACGCCGTTGATCGTCACGCTGTTGGACACCAACACCATGCCTGGGGGAATGGCATCGAAAAACGTCACATTGTTGGCGGCACCATTGCCTGCCGTGTTGTCGAGGTTAACGGAGTAACGCAGGGTGTCGCCGACAAAGGTGAATGTCTTGTTGGCTGATTTGACGGTGACTGGAAATATCGGCGAGGTAACGTTGATCTGCATTCCCAATGCATTGACAGCGTAGTTGTCGCCCGTCGTCGTGCCTTGGGCAAAAGCCGTTGTCTGGGAATTGATCAGGCGCGCCGAGGCGTCAACGTTGGTAATGTCATAGCCCTGCCGTGAACCGGACACGTTAGTCCCGCTTCCGGTGGCGTTGACGGTTTGGTTTGAGCCACCAAACGTGCCCGATGTGTTCAGTGTGCCGGTGTCACCGTTGATCTGGCTAGCAAAAAAGTTATCTATTGTCCTGCCAAGAAAACCATTCGCCGGATTATTTGGCCCATAGACTCGATGGGCCGAGGTGAGCGTGCTGGTCGGACCAAACAACATCGTGTCGCCGGTTCCGGTGACGTCGCCCTCGATACCGCTGACGGCGAGACGGCCATTCACCGGACCAGCGACAGGCGTGCAGAAGCCGCTCACTGATGCGGGTGGGGCACCCGCCTGCTCTGCCCCGACAAAGAGGGTCAGGTTGCGGGCCACCTGGCTTGGGTCGGAATAGGCGACCGCCAGCGTCCAGCCGGCTGCATCGGTGGAACCCGCTGAACCGATCTGTGCGGGGACACCGCCGACAAAATAGGTGCCGCTACCGCCAAGTTGCACCAGTCCGGTCACGTTGGCTGAGCGCGTGTAATAGGTCCCTGATGTCGCCTTAGTCGCCGCGCTAGGCGTAATCGGATACACGCTACCGCTTGGCGAAGTAAAACCAACGACGGCGTTGTCGTAGGTCGCAAGAGTCAATGCCCCAATGGTGCCAGACCAAATCAACTCGGCGTAAAGCACCGTCACACCAATCGGCACGTTGAGAACCGCGCCCGATTTGTTCGACGCGAATGCCGTGGTGGTCCCCACGGGGTAACCTGCAACTTGAGACGCCGAGCCGGCAGCGATAAATACACCGCCTTGCCCAGATGTGACCGTGCTCTGCAGCGCTAAGGTATTGCCAGTAAATGTGACTGCACCCTTTTGAATCGTGCTGTACACCTGCACATAAGCGGCATCAGCCCCCGGGCTGGCTAGGAGAATGAACGCCGCGCAGGCGAGCGTGCCGATATGTCGGAGGCACTGCCTGGGTCGCGAAAACAAGGCGGCTAATTTCATTGGAATGCGTTCTCGTCAAACTTGTAGCGCAGGCGCAGGAACACGCCCTTGTTGGTATAGCCCTCGCTGGCGAGGTCGTCGTCACGAAAACCAAAACGGTTGTAGCCCACGGACAGCCACAGGTTTTTGGTTAGCACGCGGCCCAGCTCGGCACCCAATGCACCCTGGCGGCTGCGCATGCCGGCGCTAAACATAACGCCAGTATTGACTCCAACCGTCCAGTCACGGGCCATATCGTAGTCGGCCCGCGCAGACAGCAGGTGCGCGGTATAGCGGCTGCTGATGCCGATTGAATCTTCAAGCACGTATTTACCGGCGTAACGACCCGAGAAGGTCAAATCGGCCTGCGGCTGATAGCTCAAATGGGTCGATGCAATGTGCGCTGTGCGCTTGGTGTGTACGACCGCAATGTCGTCGCTCTCGTGCTTCAGCTCATAGCGGCCCAGGGCGTCCCACTGGTTAACGGCGCTGTCGCGATAAGCCATGCCAAGTTGCAGCCGCTCTTGCGTCTTGCGGCCGCCGGTGGCCGTTTTGGCCTCTTGAATTTGCAGCGCATTGCGGCCCAGGAAGGTCCACTCACCAGATACCTTGTAGGCCATGCCGACCGTACCCAGCAACTGCTTGGACGACACGTCGGTGCGGAATTCAAGGCGGGCGCTGCCTTTCCAGTCCGGGTTGGCGGTGTACTCAACACCGCCTGTTACCGCAACGCTGCGGTGGTCAACGCCGTTCAGCGTGCGAATCTGCTCCAGGCCAGCCTGGATGCGCAGGCCCTCGGCCACCGTCCAGAAGTTGCGCAGACCCAGCGCAGCTTCGGCTTCGCGTCCGGTCAGGGCGTCGCGCAGACGGTATTCGCTGAAGACGCGCCCTTCATCAAGGTAGCCAGCGTCGATGCCGACCACGGTGGCGTTTTGCTGCTGCGTGCTGTTGAGCGTGTAACGGTTGCCCAGGCTGGAGATTAACTCATGCCGCAAGTAGAGCTTGCTGCGCTCGTACAAGGCATATTCGCCACCGATGGCGGCCATCTTTTTCTCGCTGTTGGCAATGTCTTGCTCGTACTCGCCGAACACGGTGAGCCCCGAGACATTGGGCACAAGCCCCGACAACCTGAAGCGGGCTGCCGTGCCTTCATTGGGCGTCACGCCCAATGTGGTGAGGTCGGCAGAAACAGCCGTTTCCTTGAAATAACGCAGGCCGATTTCGCCATTAAGGTTCTCGCCCAGGTTGCGTTCTACCACCACCAGGGCACCGTCACGCGCACCTTTGGTGATGGCGTCTTCGCTGCGAATAGCCTCGACTCTGAGGTTGGTCAAGTCGTCAATTTTCAGCTTGGCTTTGGCGCCGGCTTCTGCCCGCCCCTTGCTAAGCAAGGCGCTTGGGTTATCAAAGCCCGCCGTGGTTTTGCCTGCAAACGCCTGCGCCTGCAGTTGTTCGCTTTCATGCTTCAGCTCGACACGCGCGCCCTTGCCGGTACCAGAGATGACATTGGTGGTCTGCGCAACTTCGGCATTGATCGTGGTTTTCTCGGCCAGCTTGACGACGACATTGGCGCCCTTCATGGAGAAGTTGTCAAACGGGTTTTGGTCGCGCACATAGGTGCCGCCCACTTCGACTCGCTCGCCCAGCTTGACTTGCCCGTCAACGCCATACACCCAGAACTGGGGGCCGCCCTGCTCAAACTCATAGGTGACGCGAATGGAGGTCTGGTTGAAGTTCTGGTCCAGCGTGGGAATCGGGTTTCTGAACAAAATGCGGCCGCTCAAAGGTTCGATTTCATAGTCGCTGAAACGCGCCAGAGGCACTGACGTCAAAATGACCGAAGGCTGGTTGCGGTCACGCGTGAGAACTTCGACTTTTTCGCTGTTCGGAACAATACCGGTACGACCCAGTGGGTAGTAGCCCGACACGCCACGCGCCGGAAATTCTTCGGTGAACGAACGCGAGCTGGTGCGGGCGGCAAATGCGTTAATGCTGCCTTGCTCATTGTCAAGATGGGTGCGTGCGCCGTTCAGGCTGCGGCTGTACTGGCTCAGCTGACGGGTGGGCCCGCTTGAAAGTACCGTTTGGCTTTGGGTGGTGTAGTCACCGTACAGCGCATATGAGCTGCCTTTGTCGACACGCACATAAAACAGGCCCGTGGACTGCGCATCAAAGCCCTTGACCGAATCGTCACCATATACAGGGTAAAACTCGTCGGGCTGAATGTCGCGGAACAGGCGTTCTTTGGATGCCTTATCGGAGTCGTAGGCCAGCGTCAGCAGATAGTTGCCCTTGACCTTGCCCTTCAAAAACAAGGCGGCGCGTGCGCCCGCATCGCGTTTGCCGTCGGCGCTGGTGCGCGAAAAGTGCCGCAGCTCTTGCTCGAAGCCGTCTTGGGACCGCGTCGGCTGCAAGGCCTGGGCATTGAGGCTTCTGAAATTGATCGCGCCTTCGATCACACCAGCGGCGATCAGAGGGCGTAGCTCTGGCAAGAACTTCACAACTGCATAGGCTTTGATGCCGCCCGAAGCCGCGCGAATTTCTGCTTCGCCCGGATCCAGCGGCGACAGCAGCATGAGCCTAGCCTCCCCGTCCTCCACGACAATCTGTAGGCCGGGCTCTTTTTTGTCGAGGTCTTCGGCCTGCCAGATGCCGATGGAGGTCTCTAGCGTCACGGGGACACGGCCCTTGACCGACAAGCCTTCAGCGTCTGTCAACAGCAACGTCACTTCGGTCATGCTGCGGCCATCGGCCGGAACCCCGCTGGGCGGCACCTGCATGATCAACTTGGAGAATTTACCGGCCGCAGTGACCTGAATGGCGGTTTGGCCGCGCACGTTGCCGAACTGATCGATCTGCTCCAGCTCAATGCTGTTGGCGCCGGGCTTCAGATCTACGCCGATATATTCCCAGGCCTGAACGCCGCTGGATTCAAGAACACTCTTACGGCCGACACGTTTTTGCGATATTTCAACGCCATTGACGCGCAGGCGGAAGTCGCTGCCAGCTTCGCCTTTAACGAGAATATCAGTCTGTGCAACGCCAAAGGTCTGTTTGTCGATGGGACTGACAATCTGCAGGCTGGCGTTGAGCGTCGGCATCAATTTATCGAGGTCGAGGCGCTCTGCAGTGACCCCAGGCTTCGCCGACGAAGCAATGGCAGGCTTTACACCCGGGCCGGTGGTGGGCGGGGTTTTCACGCTGACGAGGCCACTGGCGGGTAAGCTTTTGACATCAACCAACGGCGCTATTCCATCAGCGGTGATGCGGGCCTTGACGGCGAATTCGGCCTCAGATCCGGCGCGGGCGCGCTGCACGCGCAGGTCAATCGACTCATTCACCGAGGCGGTACAACCGTCAACAGCGAAGTTAACCTTCAGTAGCTGTCCGTTTTTCATATCCACGAAGCGGCTACCGGCGTCGCCCGCATTGCGCGCGTCTAGCACTTCCAATTGAGCGCCTTCCGGCAAGCTAGTGGTATCAACCTTTAGGACATGGGTCTGCGGACGAATGTTGTAAAAGCTGAACTTGCCCTCGACGTCGGTTATGACGAAAGTGCCGTCTTCCATGTACAGGCGCACATCAGGAATGCCGCGTTCTTCGACATTTTGAATGCGGTCGCGGTTACAGTCAGCAAAGACCTTGCCGACGATGAAGCCCCTGTCGCTGAAAACACCGGGTAAAACCTGCACGGTAGCCGTTGCGACGTTGCTGATCTTGGTCGTAATACCGGTCGTGACTCGCGCGCTAAAAGCCTGCGCGCGATTGATACCATCGCCTTGCAGTGCCCCGGGGCCGACCCGGACGCGGTAGCTCAAGGTTGGTGCCGCACCATCCTGAATGGAGCCTGCGTTGAAAATTAGCTGAGGGCCCACGCCGCCTTCAGGTTCGGGAAGCCTGGAACCATCCAGGCGTATGGTGCCTGCATTGAGGCGGGCGCTGTTCGGCACATAGGAAAATCCGGCCGGCAAATGGTCTTCAAGCTGGATTTGACCCAACAGTTGTCCGCTGCTATTTTTAATTTTGACGCTGTAGTCAACAAACTCGCCCAGATCGACAGTTCCGCGCGAGGCGCTCTTCTCAATGAACAAACCTCCAATATCGCTGGCGTCAAGCGGGACATCAATATGAACTGGACCAGTGGTCAGGCTCACACTGAACTCTCCGCCATACGAGCCTTTGGGATCGGTAACCCGACCGACAGCCAGCAGTGCAGGCGCCAGTAACGATGGGAAACTATAGCTGCCAGGCGGGGTTACCCGTAATTTATAGGTTCCGGGTGCGACGGTTGGAAATTCATACTGGCCGGTGGGTCCGGTAACCACAGTATTGGGGGCGGGCGTCACGCCGTCGGCCTGCAACACAACGGCGAGCGAGCTGGTGTTGACGTTGAACAAAGCCACGGTTACCCCGCTCACCGGAACATTGGTGCGACCGTCGTAGACCACGCCATACGGGTCAATGAGCAAATTGACACTGATCTCATTGGTGCCACAGCCCAACATGGTGGCCTGAAGAGTGTCGTTCTTGGCGGTGTTGAGTATGGTGTCACCCGATCGGCCAGCCTGGCCCGTGAGAGTGATGCTCGGCACGATACGAAACGTTCCGGTGTTGAGACCCGTCTCGGTTGCGATGAAGCTCTCAACGTCGCCTGTTATAGCCGACTTGATGATGACCGTGTAGCTCTCGACCTTTGCCGCATCAAGATTGCACTGCGCTGCGCTGGCCTGCACAAAAGCGATCTGCTCCGTGTGAGCCACATTGATCGGTTGCGCGAAAGCAGCGTCCCGGAAATAGCTAATCGTTGGCGGCAACTTGGGTACCGTCGTTGTGGTCTGATTCGAATCAACAGACGCCGCAGCCGCTGATAACCCGTCGTTAAAACTGACTTTCGCCTTGTTGAAAATATCGCCACTCGCGTTGGCGTTGATTTTTACGTCGAAGGTCCGCACCACCGTCTCACCCGCGTCGATTTTGACGAAACCAAAACCGACCGCATCCACCAAGGCAAGATCGGCCGGTGGGGCTGAAGTGTAGGTATTGGCATCAGCACCCGCCGTATGGTACAGCTGCGTACCGATACCCGGCGCACCTAACAAAACGAACGAGGTATTGGCGGGAATCGCGTCGCGCGCGACGACCAGTGATCGGACGCTACCGTCGACGCTCACCGGTATCCCAGTTGCCACGGCGCTACCTGTGTTTTGTGCGGTCAGGACGTAGGTCAACATATCGGACGTGCCTGCGTTGAGCTTTGAAACGCTCTTTTGCAGGCGCATGCTGGCGCCCAGCGATGTCAAGACAGTGTCGGTGACTGTTTGAGTTGCGCCCTGCAGTTGACTGGTAGCAGTAAAGTTAACTAAGGCGGTTTGCCCGAGTGGCACGAGGGCGACGATTTGTCCTTGCAACACCACATCAGCGCTGTCGCCGGGGGCCAGAGTGATCGTGGCGCCGGCGGCGAGCATGGGCTCGCCGGTATCGACCGCGCCAATGCCATTGGTGTCACGGTAGAGCGTCAGGCCAGTTAAATCAAAATTGTCGCCGGTTGTATTGCTGAACGCCAAGACGTAAGTGGCGGTCACATTACCGCTGTTCGTCACACGGTAGGGCAACGCAGCGGTGGAGCCAGGCGAGCGGTTGAACGTTTGCGCTGCCCGAATTTGTACAGCCTCCACCGGCTGGACGATGACCACCACGGTGTTTGAGTTCAGCGTGGAAAAGAAGCCTGCGTTGGTATCGAAGAACGTCGCCGTGGCCTGGTTGTTGATGCGCAGGCTCGCCGCAGGCGTGGCGGCATGCGCCGAAGCCAGAAGCAGAAGCGACGACACGACGAAGCCGCTCAGACAAGCAATTATTTTGCGCACTGGCTAACTTTTCAAGACGATTGATCGAAAAACATTGGGTGAAAATTTTTGGTTGGGCACTTATGGCCGCTTTTCAACGAGGACTGTTGCAAATGCCCGTTGAAAAGCGAGGAGAGACAAGCTCTCCTCGCAAACTGCTTAGCCGATGCCTGGTTAGGCTTACGGATTGATCTTCACACCAAAGGTCAGAACGACCGAGGCAGAAGGCGTCAACGTGCCAATGTTGGCGCTGATGGTGCCGGCGGTGCCTGTCACTGGCGCGGTAATCGCGCTAGCGGGTACAGTCACAGCGGGGTTGGTGCTGATGTACGTCGTGACGACTGGCGTGGCGTCGCTCAGCACTAGACTGATAACATTAGCCGAGCCATTGTTGGTAGCCGTCACGCGGTAACGGATGCAAGCGCCCGGAACAGCACCGGTCGTGATGGTGGCCACCCCGTAGGCAGTGTCAGCCACTCCATCGCAGTTGGCATCCAACGCCTGCTCTTTGAACAGCACAATATTGCCGGAGATCACCGTGGTTGTGTCGGTCGCGTTGACCGCGGCAGGTGCTGCCGCGCCGTTAATGGCAACCGCCGTGGTGGCTGTCAACGTCGAGGTGTCAACCACGCCGATGCCAACACCGGAAGAGGCTGTGACCTTGACCAATAACTGCTTGCTGGTGCCCGCAGAGATAGGACCGAGGTCGGAAGCCGCGTTGATAGCCACGTCGCCTGCGTCAATGATGTTGTTGTTGTTCACGTCGAGATACACGATGGCGGTAAAGCCGACCTGGGTTTGCAGCAAAGAAAGGGTGACGGTGCTGCCGCCCACGGCGTTCTCGGGCACATTACACGCATTGGTGATCGTGGGGGTATAGATCACGCTACCGCCCGGGACCACTTGGCCGACGTTGTTCGGCGTCACGGTCACACTGCGAATGGTGTTGATGATGACCGCATCAGTAATTCGGTCGGTTGAGCCGGTAGAAGGCGACAAAGCGCGGAAGGTGATAGGCTGTCCTGCTGGGATGGCGGCCTGACCGGCGGGAGGCGTTACGTCAGCAAACACAACCGCCGTGGCGCCAGCGGCAACGATACCGGTGTTAGTGATCACTGTTCCGGCACTGTCGCGGAAAACCACTGTCCAGCCGGCAGGCAGGATCAACGAACCGAACGCTGAATCGGTGCTGGCAGCCAGATTAAAGGTGTCACCGGTTGAGCTCGAAGCATTGACGACATTCAGCGTAAACCGTGTGGTCGTGCCGGGGTTCGTTGCGTTCGTCACAATCGTCGCCGGGGTAAATGGGCCCACACCCAAACCAGCACCGTTGGTAAGATCCACCGTGTTAGCCGTGATAGAGGTCAAGGTATCTGTACCGGTTGCGATCTTGGTCGGATCGAACTTCGACGTGGCGGTTTTAGACACACTGAACGGGCCACCGGTGATGCCTGCTGGCAGCGTTACTTTCAACACCACCGTGTAGGTGTTGTTCGGCGCGGTCAAAATGCCGGTGACCGGACCCGTATCAGGTATGCCGTTGCCGTTGGTGTCAACCAGTGGCGTGACGCCATCGGCCTTGTACAAAGCAAATGAGCTGCCTGCCGGGAAGGAAGACGTGCTGACGGCGACGTCAAAGCTGTCTGTTCCGTTGCCGGTGTTGGTAAACACGTTGCTGAAGGACACCGTGCTGCCTTGTGCAGCGGTTGCCACCGTGATGGGCGCAGCAGGCGTGGAGTTCGACGTCACGCTGGCCGTCTGGTTGACCGTGAACACAAAGGTATTGGTGTTCGAAGCAGGAACAGCGGCAACGCCATCGTTGTAGGCAAAAGTGGCCGTATTGTTCAAGGGCGCGGCGGCCAGATTCGCGTCGATGTTGACCTGGAACGTCAGGGTACCGGCCTGACCTGGGGCCACGGAACTGATGATGCCCTTGACGGTTGGTGCCGTGAAGCTGTAGTCGATGGTAGGGCCAGCGCCCTGCAGGTCAGCCGTAGCGTCGGTAAGCAGGGTTGCGCCCGTCACGCTCCATCGGCCTGAACCAGGCACATAGGTCATACCTGCCGGCAGCGCGTCACTCAGCGTTACGCCCGTGGCGGCTGTGTTGCCGGTGTTGTTGTAGCTCAGGGTGATGGTCTGGGCTGCTGCGCTTGGCGAAGGACCGGAAACCGCGCTCATCGTCTTGGTGACGTTGATGACGGCATTGGACGTGATGGTGGTTGTGTCTGTTACGAAAGCCGAAACAGCGGGGGCGAAGCCCGAAGTGCCTGTGATCACCAGTGTATCGACCTGCCCGGAGGTCGCGGTAGTGGGCACATTGCCCACCGCAACGAAGCGGAACACGCCGCCCGAAGCGAGGCTACCGGTCGTTGTGATTGGCGTGGTGTTATCTGGCACACCGTCGCCGTTGGCATCAGAATAGAAGCTTACCGACGTGAAGGTAAATGCGCCGGTATTGGTTTGACTCAAGGCAAAAGTGTCGGTGCCGTTACCCGTGTTGGTCAAAGTGACCGGGTAGCTGACCTGCGTACCGGCAGCAGCCGTTTTGGCCAGACTCTGCGTGATGGTGAGCGCGGCAACCTGCTGAACAATGGTCGAGACCGCGTTCGACGAAACCGAGCGCGTGACAGCCGAGCCGTCGACGTAGGTGGCCGAGGCCTGATTCCCGATACTGGTGCCGGCCAGCGGCGACGCCGCATGAGCTGATCCCAGCGACATTAGAAATATCATGAGTAGCAGAGCGCGCCAGAACAGTTCAAGCCTTGACCTGATGCTGGAACACATTTTTTGTGTATTTTTCATTGTCGATTCCTGTAGATAAAATTCGTTGACCCTGACCCATTCGCGCCATCCACCGCCTCTAACATGTCGAAAGCGACCAGACGTCGAGCCGCTTACCGCCACACACCCGATCTCGTCTGCTATCCGACCTCTGGCTCAATGTCCCTGCAAACTGCTCGAAAATTGCTCTTAAACATGGCATGGGAATTTGTCACATCCACATCCTTATTCAGGGTTTCGTCAGGTCCGGGCCAGGCACTTGAGCAACCTGGACACGCAAGCTCACCGCGACATTCTGTGAGGGTGCAATCGTGCCGATGGGCCACCTCAGGGCCCGGTACTCGGACATCGGCACCAGCTCTTCCCTGCTCTTGCCATCGGGCAATTTGACGATGCGCTTCAGCGGAGTGGGAGAAAAATTGATGCCATCAACCGAGGCTTGTGGATTAGCGGGTTTGGCGCTGTTTGCCAACAAAACTGTTCCGGGCGGAACTGGAACGACAGCCTGAACATTCTCGACCGCAGCTTTGCCGCCGTTGAAATAGCTTGCGCTGTACTCCAGCACATCACCCGGTTTCGCGCTGGCTGCCAGCTTGGAAGTCGTTTTGTCGTCAGAAACGTCAACGTGACTAACTGTTAATTTGGATGTCAAGCCCGAAGGTGCAGCCACTGGTTGTGACAGCGCGTTGCCGCCTAAAGCGAATCCAAGCGCCGCAGCCAAGAACAGAAAATAATGTTTCATAGTGAAATACAAAGACATAGGTAGTTATAAATTGCCGACTGTTGTCACATTTGTGTCAGTGTAGTGAGGGTCTATTCAATCAAACCTAAATAAAAACCCTTGAAACTGAAAATAAGCGCCGTTATTGTGAATTTCTTGCTGATTTACCACCAGAAACAAAAATAAATATTTTGTCGCTTCTAAAAAACCATCAAAAAGTCATGTGGTTGAGGTGATCACTTCGCCCGGTTGAAAAATGCATTGGCGCCGCGCAACCACCGCGCGTAATGACACACAAACACACGAGAAACACCTGGACAGACTGAAGCCCGTGCGTGGCTAACCTGTGATGGGAAACTTGCGTTTCTTTTCGGCATAAAAAAGCCAAGGTCTTGACAGACCTTGGCTTGGTACTCAACACCGAGCAGCGTCGGGAGCCTGGATAGTTCCTACAAAACCATCACAGCTTGCGCGTCTGCATGAACGTGTCGAAACGCGATTCGGCGAAGCGGAACCACAGCACCTGGTCGCGCTGGAAGCTGCGCATATCCGCATAGATTTTCTTCCAGTCGGGGCTTTTGGCATCGTTTTCGGCGAACACTTCCATGGATGCGTTAAACGACGCTTCCAGCACGGCCTGCGGGAATGGAACCACCTTGGTTTTCGCAGCGACCAATTGCTTCAGGGCAATCGGGTTCAACGCGTCGTACTTGGCGAGCATGTCGGTCGAGGCCAGTGCCGATGCAGCATCGATGATGGCCTTGTTTTCCGAAGAGAGGCCGTCGTAAGCCTTCTGGTTGACAAAAAAGTCCACCTCAGGGCCACCTTCCCACCAACCAGGGTAGTAGTAAAACGGCGCGACTTTGTTAAAGCCCAGCTTTTGGTCGTCGTAAGGGCCCACCCACTCTGCGGCGTCGATCGTGCCTTTTTCCAGTGCCTGGTACACCTCGCCGCCGGGCAGGCTTTGGGGGACTGCTCCGAGTTTTTGCATCACTTCACCAACCAGGCCTCCGCCCAGGCGCATTTTCAGGCCTGTGAAATCAGCGATCGTCTTGATTTCCTTGCGGAACCAGCCTCCCATCTGGGTGCCGGTGTTGCCGCCGGCAAAACTGATCATGTTGTATTTAGCATAAAGCTCATTCATCAGCTTACGGCCATTGCCATGGCGCATCCAGGCATTCATCTGCCGGGCATTGAGGCCAAATGGCACTGCAGAGCCCAAGGCGAAAGCGGGGTTTTTTCCGTAGAAGTAGTACGGGACCGTGTGTGCCATCTCCACGGTGCCGTTTTGCACGCCGTCCACCACGCCAAAAGCCGGCATCAACTCGCCGCCCGCATGAACCGATATCTCGAACTTGCCGCCCGACATGGCTTTGACGGCGTTGGCAAAAACCTCAGCGCCTCCGAAAATGGTGTCCAGAGATTTTGGAAAGCTTGACGCCAGGCGCCAACGGACAGCGGCCTGGGCGTGCACGGCAGGTGCCGCACCTGCAGCGAGCACACCAGCGAAGCCAGCAACACCCGTTTTTGTAATCAGTGAACGACGGTCCATGGATTCAAACTCCTGAAAAAATCAAAAAATAATTGTGGCAGTTTTAGCCGCACCGGAAAGGCTCGCACACGCTCCGTTCACCCGGTTTTACCCGTAGAAAACGGCTTTCCAGCGCTATCAAAGCCTTACAAGTGCTTAAAACGCACCGCGATGGCCGACTCGATGCCCGCCGCATCAAGCCCCTGCAAACTGAGCAAATAGCCAGGCTCGCCGTGCTCGATGAACTCGTCCCGCAGGCCCAGATGCAGCACGGGCATGACAACGCCTGCGGCCTGCAAGGCCTCACTGACCGCACTGCCCGCACCGCCCATGATCGCGCCCTCCTCAACCGTCACCAAGGCCTCATGCGCAGCAGCCACGCTGAGTAACAGCTCAAGATCTAGCGGTTTGGCCCAGCGCATGTTGATCACGGTGGCGTCCAGTTTCTCGGCGACCTGCAAGGCGGGATACAGCAAGGTGCCAAAGGCCAAAATAGCAATGCGATGGCCCTCGCGGCGCACTTCACCTTTGCCAAATGGCAGTGGCGCCAGGCTTGCATCAGGTGTCACACCGGCGCCCGCGCCGCGCGGATAACGCACAGCCACTGGATGACTCTGTTCAAAAGCCGAACTCAGCAACTGGCGGCACTCGCGCTCGTCGGCAGGACACGCAATGCTCATGTTGGGCACACAGCGCAAAAACGGGATGTCATAGGCACCGGCGTGAGTAGCGCCGTCGGCACCGACCAGACCGGCCCGGTCCAGGGCAAACACCACCGGCAGGTTTTGAAGCGCGACATCGTGAATCAGCTGGTCATAGCCGCGCTGCAAGAACGTCGAATAGATCGCCACCACCGGTTTGAGGCCTTCACACGCCATGCCAGCCGCAAACGTCACGGCGTGCTGCTCGGCAATACCCACGTCGTGATAACGCTCAGGGAAGCGGCGGTGAAATTCAACCATGCCGGAGCCTTCACGCATGGCCGGTGTGATGCCCACCAGCCGCGTGTCGTGCTCGGCCATGTCGCACAACCACTGGCCGAACACCTGCGTGAAGGTCTGCTTGGGCGGTGTGACTGCTTTTTGCAACCCCATGGCCGGGTCGAACTTGCCCGGGCCATGGTAAGCCACCGGATCGGCTTCCGCCAGCTTGTAGCCCTGCCCTTTTTTGGTCACCACATGCAAAAACTGGGGTCCGGCGCCGTTGTCCATCAACTGGCGGATGTTTTCCAGGGTGGGAATCAACGACTCCAGGTCATGGCCGTCAATCGGGCCGATGTAGTTGAAGCCAAAGTTTTCAAACAGTGTGGCGGGCACCACCATGCCCTTGGCGTGCGACTCCAGACGCTTGGCAAGCTCCAGCAGAGGCGGCGCGACACGGAGCACCTGCTTGCCCATTTGCTTGGCTGACGCGTAGAAGCGCCCGCTCATCAACTGGGCCAGGTAGCGGTTCAGGGCGCCGACAGGCGGGCTGATGCTCATGTCGTTGTCATTGAGCACCACAAGCAACTTGCAGTCGTCGTACACGCCAGCGTTGTTCAGCGCCTCAAAAGCCATGCCGGCGCTCATCGCACCGTCGCCAATGATGGCCACCGCCCGTCGGGACTCGCCCTTCTGCCGCGCCGCCAGCGCCATACCCAGAGCCGCCGAAATGGACGTGGACGAGTGGGCTGTACCAAAGGTGTCGTAGGGGCTTTCGTCGCGGCGCGGGAAACCCGACAGACCGCCAAACTGCCGCAAGGTACTCATTTGCTCGCGCCGGCCGGTCAGGATCTTGTGCGGGTAGGTTTGATGGCCTACGTCCCAGACCAGCCGGTCATCTGGCGTGTTGAACACATAGTGCAGCGCCACGGTCAGCTCGACTGTGCCGAGATTGGAGCTCAAGTGTCCGCCGGTTTTAGACACCGATTCGAGAAGGTAGGTGCGCAGTTCATCAGCCAGAGCACGCAGCTGCGCGCGCGGCAATCTGCGCAGATCGGCAGGGCTGTGGATCTTGTCGAGCATGGGTAGGGCCGTCGTTGTTAGGGAGCGGGCATCAGAGTGCCTGTCGGGATCATGAGCCATGGGTTCAATGCGTCCGGTCAACGAGCCGGGTGGCCAATGTCCGCAAGGCGGCGGTATTGGAAAAGCCTGCAGCGTGCAGGCCATCGAGGCTTTGCAGCGCGCGCGCCAGCAAGGCGCTGGCGTACGCTTTTGACGCGTCAAGCCCCATGAGAGAGACAAAGGTGGGTTTGTCCTGTAAAGCGTCTTTGCCCGCCGTTTTACCCAGCGTGGTGGAGTCGGCGGTCACATCCAGAATATCGTCCACCACCTGGAATGCCAGGCCGATGGACGCGCCGTACTGCGCCAGCGCCCTCTCGACGTCGGCCGACACGACACCGCAGGCGGCACCCATCTTCACGCTGGTCTCGAGCAATGCACCGGTCTTCAGCCGATGCATCTCGTGCAGCTGCTCGGATGTCAGGGCTTGGCCCACGCTGGCCAGGTCAATGGCCTGCCCACCCGCCATGCCCTGATGCCCCGCCGCGAGCGC
Organism: Polaromonas sp.; assembly: GCA_031363755.1. Taxonomy (GTDB): domain Bacteria; phylum Pseudomonadota; class Gammaproteobacteria; order Burkholderiales; family Burkholderiaceae_C; genus Polaromonas. The sequence goes on along the minus strand of JANLUZ010000117.1, from coordinate 17,213 downwards.
CAATAAGCGGCACAGCCTGGCTTGCATCACGCCATCTGCCGGGTCGTCGGTTTTAGGGGTGAGAATTTCAAAGGCCAATGCCTGCAGCGCGTCACCCGCCAGCAATGCCTGGGCCTGGCCATACTTGACATGCACGGTGGGTTTGCCACGTCGCAAGACGTCGTTGTCCATGCAGGGCATATCGTCATGCACCAGCGAATACGCATGAATCAGCTCGACGGCACAGGCCGCTCGCAACGCTGCGTCCGCCTGGCCGTTCACGGCATCGCAGGTGGCCAGCACCAGCAGCGGGCGCAGACGCTTGCCGCCGTCCAGCACGGCATAACGCATGGCCTCGCCAAGGTCAGCTGGGGCTGCTGCGTGATCGGGATGAGCCACCCACAACGAGAGCGCGGCTTCTACGCGGCCCAGCTGTTGCACGGTCCAGCCGTTCAGCGGGGAGTCGGACAAGGTGTCAGGTGCGTTCAATCCGGTGTTCCGTTGTGTGATGCAGGCGTGCCGCAGCGTGGGCGTTTGAACCGCAGGGTCATGACTTACCAACGCCGCCCGGTACCCAGGGCTTGAGCAGCGTGCCGTCCAACACCTTGACCTGCGATTCGATCGCCTGCAGTTTGTCACGGCAAAAGGTCAGCAGCTGTGCGCCGCGCTGGTAGCTGGTAAGCAAATTGTCCAGCGGCAGATCACCGGACTCAATGCTTCGCACCAACGCTTCAAGCTCACGCACGCCTGCCTCATAGGTTTCTGGGAGCGTGATCGGCTCAAGCGCTGATGCGGCGGCGGTAAGGGATGCTGCGGATGAAGTGGAGGTTTTGGCCATGATGGTAAAAGTTAACCATTATTTTAGGCGGTTCGCCCACATCTGGAAGCCCAAGGACTCATTGGCTCACAGCTGTCGGCAGGCCGCGTGAAGACCCCCCGTTAAAATTGCAGTTTGTTGACAGGTCGCCCGACGACTGGTCTGAACGCTGCGCTGCGGCGCCCACCGGCTTCTGCCCGCCCGTGTCACCCCGAAGAAAATATGTCTGACTCCTCAAGCCTTCGCCTGCTTCAAGCCACCAGCCAGCTCCCGATTTCCAGCTATTTCGACGCCAATCTGTACCAGCGGGAACAGCAAAAGCTGTTTGCGCGCGGGCCACGCTACCTGGGCCATGAGCTGGCGGTGCCCCACCTGGGCGACTATTACGCCCTGCCACACGAGGGCGAAGGCCGCGCGCTGGTGCGCAACAACTCAGGCATTGAGCTGATCTCCAATGTGTGCCGTCACCGCCAGTCCACCATGCTGCAGGGCCGCGGCAACACAGGCAGCAACATCGTCTGCCCGCTGCACCGCTGGACCTACAACACAGCGGGCGAGCTGATCGGTGCGCCGCATTTCGAGATCGACCCCTGCCTGAACCTGAACCGCTACAAGACCACCACCTGGAACGGGTTGGTGTTTGAAGACAACGGCCGCAACATCGCTCTTGAGATGGCGCCGCTGGGCCAGCCCGGGTCCGTGGGTGCAGACCTGGACTTTGCCGGCTACCAGCTCGACAAGACCCACCTGCACGAATGCAACTACAACTGGAAGACCTTCATCGAGGTCTACCTGGAGGACTACCACGTCGGCCCGTTCCACCCCGGCTTGGGCGGCTTTGTGACGACCCACGACCTGCAGTGGGAGCTGAGCCCGCACTACTCGGTGCAAACCGTGGGCGTGTCTGACAAGCTGGGCAAGCCGGGCACCGACACCTATAAAAAATGGCACGACGTGGTGCTGCAGTACCGGCGCGGCGTGGCGCCCAAATACGGTGCGATCTGGCTGACCTTCTACCCCCATGTGATGGTCGAGTGGTACCCGCATGTGCTGGTGGTCAGCTCGCTGCACCCGCAGGGCCCGGACAAAACACTGAACGTAGTCGAGTTTTTCTACCCGGAGGAAATCTGCGCATTCGAGCGCGAATTCATCGAAGCGCAGCAGGCCGCCTACATGGAAACCTGCGTCGAGGACGACGAAATTGCCTTGCGCATGGATGCCGGCCGCAAGGCGCTGATGCTGCGCGGCGACAACGAATTCGGCCCCTACCAAAGCCCGATGGAAGACGGCATGCAGCATTTTCACGAGTGGTACCGCCGCGAAATGGGCGCCAGCAAGACCACGCAGATGATTTGAGCCCAGGCAGGCTCCTAACGGTTTTGTCGCCAGTGCAACACGCTCAAGCGGCAACTCGCTATATTATTTATAGCTACACAGGCAGCAAACACCTGGACTAGCGCTAGTTTTGACCAAAAATTAGCCTTCAAAACAGCATTTACCGCTCCGAACCGGCGAAAAACCACCCCCAACGCCATGCAAGCCCTCTGGATGATTCTCTCGGCCTTCCTTTTCGCCTCCATGGGCGTCTGCGTGAAGTTTGCATCAAGCCACTTCGCCAGCGCCGAACTGGTGTTCTACCGCGGGGTGATCGGCATCGTCTTCATGGCTATTTACGCCCGGCTGGACGGCACCCGGCTCGCCACACGGTACCCGGCCATGCACGCCTGGCGCAGCGTGATCGGGGTGATGTCGCTGTCCGCCTGGTTTTATGCGCTGGCCCATCTGCCGCTGGCCACCGCCATGACGCTGAACTACATGAGCAGTGTCTGGATTGCCGCCTTTCTGGTCGGCGGCTCGATGATGATGAGCCGCCGCGGTGGCGCCAGCCAAAAGCAGGGGCCATTGGTTCTCGCGATCTTGGCCAGCTTCGCCGGTGTCGTCATGCTGCTCAGGCCCAGCATGGGCCAGGACCAGGCCTTCGCCGGGCTGATCGGGTTGTTGTCGGGCCTGGGGGCCGCCTTTGCGTACATGCAGGTCATGGCGATTTCCAGAATGGGCGAGCCGGAAACCCGAACGGTGTTTTATTTTGCGGTGGGCACGGCTGTGGCCGGGGCGCTAGCCATGGGCGTGACCGGCCTGTCGCCGTGGAACTGGGCCTATGCACTGTGGTTGCCGCCCATCGGCATTTTGGCGTCGCTGGGCCAGCTGTGCATGACCCGGGCGTACTCGATGTCACACGCCAGCAGCGCCAAAACATCGAGCGAAGGCAGCAACCGGGGCACGTTGATGGTGGCCAATCTTCAGTATTCAGGCATCGTTTTCGCAGCGTTCTACAGCATTGCGCTCTTCGGTGAAACGATTCCGCTGCTCGGGTGGGCGGGCATGGGGCTGATTGTGCTTAGCGCCGTGGCGGCAACAATTTTGCGAACCCGCGCCGCCCCCAACGCGCCCGCCGAAGAACATTGACTGGCGGCTGGCACCTCCACCCTAAAACACCCTTTTGAACATATTCCCAAGGACTTGCCATGGCCTACACCACCCTAATTTCGGCCGAAGAACTTGAGGCACTAACCCAGCGCCAAAGCGCCCAGCCGCTGGTGATTTTCGACTGCAGCTTTGACCTTTCGCAGCCTGCTGCGGGCGAAGCACAGTACCTGGCGTCACACATTCCTGGCGCAATCTATGCCAGTCTGGACACCGCGCTGAGCAGCCACAGCGCTGAAAAATCTTCTGGCGGCCGCCATCCGTTGCCCACCCAGGCAGCATTCGCCGCCTGGCTGACGTCAGTGGGCATGACACACGACGCCCAAGCGGTGGTGTATGACCGCAACGGCGCCAACTACTGTGGACGGCTGTGGTGGATGCTCAACTGGGTTGGCCACAGTGCCGTGGCGGTACTGGATGGCGGACTTCGAGCGTGGACGGCTATGGGCGCGCCCATTGCTGTGGGCTCTGAAATGCCTGCGCCATCTTCCGGTGTTGATGGACTTGAACCGCCAGCCTCAGCGTTCGCCATCAGACCTTCACCCTATCGGCTGGTGGCAGCTGAGCAGGTTCTTCAAGCCCTGGGCCGGCCGGGTCAGACCGTGATGGATGCCCGAGGTGCGCCGCGATTTCGTGGCGAGCTGGAGCCGCTTGATCCGGTGGCTGGTCACATCCCGGGGGCGTTGAACCGCCCTTTTAGCGCCAATCTGGGGGCTGACGGCAAGTTCAAAAAGCCTGCCGATCTTAGGGCTGAGTTCAACGCTTTGCTGGACGGCAAAGACCCCACGAGCGTGGTGCATCAGTGCGGGAGCGGCGTCAGCGCATTGCCCAATCTGCTGGCCATGGCGTTGGCTGGGTTTGGCGCTACAGCGCTGTATGCGGGGAGCTGGAGTGACTGGTGCAGCCACCCCGACTACCCAATGGCGACAGGCTGAATCTAGAACCCGCTGACAGGCTCGTCGCAAGCCCTAGCCCAACCTACGAGCGCTTACTTCGCAGCCGATGCAGCGCTGGCTGGAATGGTGGGGTCTGCCATCGTGGGAGTTGGCGCTGACGACGAGCCCATGGCACCGCTGGCGGTGACGTCGGGTGTCGGGGTCGGCATCGGGGTTGTTACGGACGGTGCAGTGTTTGCCGGGGTGGCAGGCATCGTGGTGGTGTCTTGTTTTTTGCCGCAAGCCCCGAGGGCGAGTAATGCGGAAAGCGCCACAACAGTGGTGGCGGTGCGAGCGTTGAATGACATCGTGTGCATGAAAGTGTCCTGAGAGTTGATGGCCACTGGCAGAAGATAGCCAAATGAAACCGGATAAAAACTTGAAAACCTGGCAGTACAGGTCAGCGCTGCAGGCGTTCCCCAGAAAACACCGCCGCAGCGCGACTAACTGCCAAACCGATCCTCGACCTTAGTCTTGCCGCACTGCGCTCAGCGTCGGAAGTGGTCCTATGCGCCTGTCATCCGATGTCCAGCAAGCGCTGGGCGACGTGCCCTCAATGTCCGTGTGCCAGAGAACTGATGGCTGTAACCATGCCCACGCCGATCAGCAGCCAGGCGATCTGGGCGGCCGTTTCACGCGGCGTCACGCGCTTTTGCAGCTGCGGTATCAAGTCCGCCAGTGCCACATAAATGAAACTGCTCGACGCAATGATCAGGAAAAACGGCAGGTAGTTGTACAGCTGGTCGACCAGCAGGTAGCCCACGAGCCCGCCCAGCGACGTCACCGCCCCGGCCAACGACACCTTGGTGATGGCGGCCCGGCGGTTGGACGCGCTGCCCCTGAGCACGATCAGGTCGCCCATGTGGTGGGGCACCTCATGCACCAGCACCGCTAGCGCCGCCACAAACCCCAGACGCACGTCAGCCATGAAGGCCGACGCAATGAGGATGCCGTCTCCGAAAGCATGCACGCTGTCGCCCGCCAGCACCGCCCAGGCGCCGGAAGCGTTGGGTTCATGGCTGTGCCCGTGCGCTTCGTGGCTGTGCTTGTCGCTGCCATGCCCACTCTGAACATGCCCATGTTCGTGTCCGTGGTGCCACAGCTCGGCTTTGTCCAGCAAAAAGAAAAACACCAGCCCGACCAGCAGCACCTTGAACAAATCAGGGGCTCCGGCCTGGCTTTCAAAAGCTTCGGGCAGCAGATGCATGAAAGCCGTGGCGAGCAACGCCCCGGCCGCCAGGCTGAGCATATGCTGGGTGTATTTCGCCAGCACGCCAAAGCTGAGCAGCGCAGCCAACCAGACGCTGCCAATACCGGCGATCAGGGTTCCGCACAGAATAGCTACTAAAATCATAGCTGTACAGGCAATCAATATATGGGCTAGCGCCCTAAACGGTTAAAAAAATCGCCCGCAAAGCCGGCGCGTGAGGTGGTGGTGGTTCCAAACGCAACCTTACCGCCAGGATGCCGCATTGCGCTTGGGCTGCGCAAGCCCGCCATGAAAGTCGCGATGGCTGCGTTCTCGTCGCAAAAAACGAACGCTAAGCCAGCAAAAAGCCGCGCCCATGTAGAAAAACCCCGGCTTCAGCCGCTTGGCTGATCACCGGGGTTCAACCCTGAATTTTAGCAAGCCTGTCCACTACCTACCTTGACCGTTAAAGGCCTTCGGACAGAAAAGCCGCCCGCAGCGGCAATCGCGTGGTCTCAAGCCGCCATTGGCAGCTGGGCAATCACCTTGTCCAGCGTCAGGGGAAAGTCACGAATCCGCACGCCGGTGGCGTTGAACACGGCATTGGCTACCGCAGCACCCGCACCGCTGATGCCCAACTCCCCCACGCCCTTGATCTTGAGCGGGTTGGCCTTGTCGTCGATCTCGGGCAGAAACACGGCTTCGATGTTGGGAATGTCCGCATGTGCGGGCACGTGGTACTCGGCAAGGTCGTGGTTTGCAAAATAGCCAAAGCGCTCGTCAATGACTGCATCTTCATGCAGTGCGGAGCCTACACCCCAGATCATGCCGCCAAGGGCTTGCGACGTGGCCATCTTCATATTGAGAATTCGCCCGGCGGCAAACACGCCTAACATGCGCCGAACACGAACCTCGCCGGAATCCATATCGACCGCTACCTCGGCAAAATGGGCGCCATAACCTTGTTGCGAATACTTCTTGTCCATGTCGCCGGGCTCAATGCTGCCCTCGGCCCGCATGCCCAAAGTGCCCGCCAGAGTTGCCAGCGACGACCGCTTGCCGCCGCCACTGACAAAACCATTTTTAAACACCGCAGCCTGCGCATCAATGCCAGCAGACTTGGCCAGTTTGGTGCGCAGCAACTGGCACGCCTCAAACACGGCAGAGCCCGCACTAGCGGCGCCAAACGAGCCGCCCGACCCAGGTGTTTCCGGGAAATCACTGTCGCCTAATTCCATGGCGACTTTCTCAACCGGCAAGCCCAGCATTTCAGCGGCGACCTGCGTAAAAACCGTGTAGCTGCCTGTGCCGATGTCGGTCATGGACATCCTGACAAACAGCATGCCCTTGCCATCCAGCCGGACTTCGCACTTTGCGGGTTGCAACAAGTTGCCGCGGATGGCAGCGGCCATGCCCATGCCCACCAACCAGCGCCCCTCGCGCGTTTGCCCTGGGCGTTGCTGGCGCTGGCTCCAGCCGAAGCGCTTGCTGCCCTCTTGCATGCACTGCACCAGTTGCCGGGTTGAATACGGAATGTTTTTTTCCGGATCAACAGCAGGCTCGTTGCGCAGCCGCAGCGCAATCGGGTCCATGTTGAGCGCATGGGCCAACTCGTCCATGGCGCATTCCAGTCCCAGCATGCCAACGGCTTCGCCCGGCGCGCGTGTTGAGTCAGCCACCGGCAAGTCCAGCGGCGCGCTGCGGTGGCGGGTTTTTCGGTTGGCGGCGGCGTACATGGACCGCGTGGCGATGGCGGTTGGCTCATAAAAATCATCAAAACGGGCGCTGTGCGACCACGCTTCATGGCCCAACGCGGTGATGACGCCGTCGGCACCGGCGGCGAGTTGCAGACGCTGCAAGGTGTCTGACCGGTGCGTGGTGACGTGAAACATTTGCTGCCGGGTCAGCGCTGTTTTGACCGGGCGACCCAGCACGCGCGACGCCATCGCCACCAGAATCACATCACCATAAATGGGCAGCTTGCCACCGAACCCACCCCCAATGAAGCGGCTGACCACACGCACCTTGGCCGGCGGAATTTGAAGCGTCGCCGCCACGCAGTTCTGGGCACTTTCCAACAATTGCGCCGAGCAATGAATGACCACATTGCCGCCGTCCCAATACGCCATTGCACTGTGGGGCTCCATTTGCGCGTGAACCTGCACAGGCGTGGTGTAGACCGCGTCGACTTTCACCGCACCGCTTGCGAAAGCCGCGTCGAAGTTGCCGACATCCGAGTCAGGCGGCTCGTCGCCTTTGGGTATGACAGCTTTGTTCTTGCCCGCCTTCAGGCTGTATTCCCCAGGCGCGGCCACATAGCTGACGCGAATTAACTGCGCTGCTGCCCTCGCTTGCTCAAAGGTGTTCGCCACCACAAAGGCCACAGGTTCGCCGTAATGGCGGATTTCGGTGTTGCTGAGCTGCGGTTTGCTGCGTGCGAACCGGTCTTTAACGTCCATCGGCCCGTAAGCGGCTTGTTTGGGCGCATTTTTGTGCGTCATCACCAGCAGCACACCGGGGGCCGCCTCTGCCAGTGCAGTATCCATCGACGCAATGCGGCCTTTGGCAATCGTGGCTTCCAGAACCGCGCCGTACGCTGCACGCGCCTGCTGCTGGCCCTCCATCACTTCATACGCATACGGCGCCTTGCCGCTTACTTTCAGGGGCCCATCGGTGCGGTTGACAGGCTTGCCCATCAACCCGCTGAGGTTGTCGTCAAGTGCGTTGGCTTTCGCCGGTTGGTTCATCTTCATGGTGTTGTTTCTCTCAAACTGTGGCCGACTGGCCGGCTTGCATCAAAACCTGGGACAGCACTCGTTTAACGAGCGGAATTTTGAAATCGTTGTGACCCTGACCCTTTGCACCTTGAAGCACAGCGTCAGCCGCCTGCGCTGCGCTGGCGGCGTTGACCGGCGCATTGACCAAACCAGACTCCGCACCCGCAACGCGCCATGGCTGATGCGCCAGCCCGCCAAAAGCCATCTTGGCGTGGCGAAATGTGCCCCCGTCAGCATGAACAATGGCCGCCACCGAAATCGTGGCGAAGGCATACGAAGCCCTATCGCGCACTTTGCGGTACACCTGAACGCCTGCAGGCGCTGGTGGCAGCGTCACGGCAGTGATGAACTCACCTGGCTGCAGGCTGGTTTCAATGTGGGGCGTGTTGCCCGGCAAACGGTGAAAGTCGGCAATTGGAATCACACGCCGCACAGCTGTTGGCGACACCGTTTCCACGCGCGCGTCCAGCACCCGCATCGCCACTGCCATATCGGAAGGGTTAACCGCAATGCACTGGTCACTGGCGCCCAGCACAGCGTGCAGGCGGTTATAGCCCCCTACTGCCGAGCAACCGGCGCCTGGCTCACGCTTGTTGCAGGGTTTCGAAGTGTCATAAAAATAATAGCAACGCGTGCGCTGCAGCAAATTGCCACCAGTCGTCGCCTTGTTGCGCAGTTGCCCTGAAGCGCCGGACAGCAAAGCGCGCGACAACACCGCATAGCGCTGGCGCACGCGCGAGTCGGCTGCCAGGTCGCTGTTGCGCACCATCGCGCCAATGCGCAATCCGCCATCAGCGGTGTCCTCGATGGTGTCAAGCCCCACGCGGTTCACGTCCACCAGATGTGCGGGTTGTTCAATCTGTAGCTTCATCAGATCCAGCAGGTTGGTGCCGCCTGCGATGAATTTTGAACCGGTATGCGCCGCCACTGATTGCGCCGCGCCTTCGGGTGTCACCGCGCGCTCATAGTTGAAGGCTTTCATACAGCAACTCCGGTTGTTTGGGCCACTTCACGGATGGCTTTGACGATGTTGGGATATGCGCTGCAGCGGCAAATGTTGCCGCTCATGCGCTCCCTGATTTCTTCGTCAGTCAGTGAGCCGGGGTTACCGGTCAGGCTCGGGGTCACATGGCTGGGCATGCCCAATTTAAATTCCGCCAGCATGCCCATGGCTGAGCAAATTTGCCCGGGGGTGCAGTAGCCGCACTGCAACCCATCGTGTTTGACAAAAGCCGCCTGCAGTGGGCTCAACGGGTTAACTGCCAACAACGCTTGCGCCGGAGCCAGCTTTGCAACCGGGTGAGTGGCCGCAGGGGTCAGGCCTTCAATGGTGGTTACGGCCTGTCCGTCGTGCATGGCAACCAGGCTCAGGCAGGAATTGACCCGTCGACCATCAACCAGCACTGTGCAGGCGCCGCACTGGCCATGGTCACAGCCTTTTTTACTGCCCTTGAGATCCATGTGCTCTCGCAACGCGTCGAGCAGCGTGGTACGGGAATCAGCCACCAAAGTCTGCTGAGCACCATTGACCGTCAGCCGGGTGGTGAGCATTTGCGGCGGGGGGTCTGCTTTTGGCGAGCTCGACACAGCAGCCGCAGGTGCCGCTGGCATCCCGGACAACGGCGCCATAGCACAGCCTCCGATCCCAACGGCTGCCAGCGCCGAGGCTTGCAACGCCGCTCGGCGTGTGGTTTCGCCAAACGGTGAAGCACCGGCAGCAGATGTTGGAGATCCGGTCGACGTGTTCATGGTGGTCCTTCTTGTGAAAAGCACAGTCTAGAAACGCCAATTCACGGCCCGCATCGTCCGCTGCCGCGCGCAAATGTACGGTATTGCCGACAGCGCGTGAAAGCCATCGTTTCCGCTCCTCTGGCCTTTGCAACTCATCTCGCCGCAGAGCTGGTCGCGCTATGGCGCCTGTCCTTTCGCTGCGGTGCGTGGGGCGCCCGCTGTAAAACAAGCCCCCTATACTAAAAATAATTTTTAAAATACAGGGAACCGCGTGACAGTAATGCCGAACCGCGCTGCCGAACACCGCACACTGGTGCTCCAAGGCGGCGGTGCCCTGGGCGCTTATCAGGCCGGTGTTTATGAAGCCATGGCGGCGCTGAGTTTGCCGCCCCAATGGGTGGCTGGTATCTCGATCGGTGCCATCAATGCAGCCATCATTGCAGGCAACCCGCCCGAGCGCCGCGTGGCGCGCCTGCGCGAATTTTGGGAGTTGGTGTCGAGCAACCTCATCTCGCCAGCCCTTCCCGAGCACTATGGCGTCAAGGCACGCGAGCTGTTCAACGAGTCCAGCGCCTCGCTGGTGGCGGCCTTTGGCGTACCAGGTTTTTTCAAACCTCGCTTTCCACCCGCGCCGTTCCAAAAAGAAGGCACGCCGGGCGCCCTGAGTTACTACGACACAAGCCCGCTTGAAGCTACCCTGGAGCGGCTGATTGACTTTGATCTGATCAATGCCAGGCGCTCACCCCACCACGTTCGCCTGTCCGTGGGTGCAGTCAATGTGGGCACAGGTAATTTTGTTTACTTCGACTCCTGCGATGGCCAGACCCATGCAGGCTCCAGATCGCGCCGGGCGCGGCGTATAGGCCCCAAACACATCATGGCCAGCGGGGCCTTGCCACCGGGCTTTGCACCGGTTGAAATCGAAGGCGAGTTTTACTGGGACGGCGGGCTGGTGTCCAACACCCCGCTGCAGTACGTGCTGGACCAGGTCATTCAGAGCGACATGCTGGTGATTCAAGTCGATCTGTTCAGTGCGCGCGGGCCCTTGCCCACCAATTTGAGCGAGGTGGCTGGCCGCGAAAAAGACATTCGTTTTGCGAGTCGGACCCGGCTCAATACCGACGTGATTGCACAGCAACAAAAGCTCAACCAGGCGGCACAAAATCTGGCCAAAAAACTGCCTGCAAAATTTGCCGACGACCCCGACTTGCAGGCCCTGCTGGGCGCGGGCTCGCCCGCTGCCATCACCGTGCTGCACTTGATCAACCGCAGCAAACTGTACGAAACTCAAACCAAAGACTATGAATTTTCACGCGCCACGGTCAAAGAGCATTGGGCTGCCGGCCTGGTCGATGGGTGCGCCAGCCTGTCTGACAAACGCTTGACCACGCGAAAAAAACGGTCGGCGGGAATTGAGGTGCTTGATTTGATGAAGCCGCCAGACACACCAAGCCAGCGGAGATAGCTAACGCGACAGCGCGCAGCCGGGCCGCGCGCAGGTCGCGTCGCAGCTGCAGCGCACCCCCCAACTTTTTTCACACCACTACAAGGAACAAATCAATGAAACTCAAAGACAAAGTTGCCCTGGTCACCGGTGCCGCCAGCGGCATTGGCAAGGAAATCGCACGCACCTACGCCAAAGAAGGTGCCAAGGTTGTGATTGCCGACCTGAACAAGGAAGCCGCCGACAGCACAGCGGCCGAACTTCGCGCCCAGGGCTACGGCGCCATGGGTGTCGCCATGGACGTGACCGATGAAGCGCAGGTGATGGCCGGCGTGGCCGAAGTCGTCACTGCCTGGGGCGGCGTGGATGTGCTGGTCAGCAACGCCGGCATTCAGATCGTGCACCCGGTCGAGGAGTTCTCGCTGGCCGATTGGAAAAGGATGCTGGCCATTCACCTCGATGGCGCGTTTCTCACCACCAAGGCCGTGCTGCCGCACATGTACGCCAGCGGACGCGGCGGCAGCGTGATTTTCATGGGCTCAGTGCATTCCAAAGAGGCCTCGGTACTCAAGGCGCCTTACGTGACGGCCAAACATGGTCTGATCGGCCTGGCCAAAGTCATCGCTAAGGAAGGCGGCAAACACGGCGTGCGCGCCAACGTGATTTGCCCTGGCTTTGTGCGCACCCCACTGGTGGAAAAGCAGATTCCGGAGCAGGCCAAAACGCTGGGTATCAGTGAAGACGATGTGGTGAAAAAAGTGATGCTCAAAGACACGGTGGACGGCGAGTTCACCACCGTCCAAGACGTGGCTGAAGTGGCGCTGATGTTTGCCTCGTTCCCCAGCAACGCGTTAACTGGGCAATCCTTGGTGGTCAGCCATGGCTGGTCGATGCAGTGATGACGGTGCCTGGTTTAGCACGGGAGTGAGCGGCTCTAAACTGCCATGCACCATGCCAGAAAGTAATACCGTGCTACAAACTTCCAAATTGACCAGCAAATACCAAACGACGATTCCCACTAGCGTGCGCAAGGCGTTGCAGCTCAAGGCGGGCGATTTGGTGGGTTTTGAAGTGGATGGTCATGAGGTGCGTTTGCGTCGTGCGGCACCCTTGGATATCGCTTTTGCCCAAGCGCTGGAAGGCACCCTGACAGAGTGGTCTGGTGAGGCCGACGAGCGGGCTTTTAAAGGCTGTGAACACGCCGTCCGTGTCTTCTTTGCTGCTTGCCCCGTTCGACGTGGTCGTGGTGCCCTTTCCCTTTACGGACCGGAATGCACCAAAGCGCCGACCGGTACTGGTGCTGACTCAAAGCATTTTCAACCAGGCGGTTCAGCAGGCAGTTTTGGCCATGATTACCAGCGCAGAGCAGTCCAGCTGGCCGGGCGACTGCGCTATTGATGACATTGATGCGGTGGGGCTGCCCGCCGCCTGCCTGATCCGGCTCAAGTTGTTTACGCTTGACCAGCGCTTGATATTGCGCAAAGCGGGCACATTGGGCGCAGCCGATCAGAAAAAACTGCGTTCGAGATGGAAGCTCTTGCTGGCTATTTGACCGTCAGCGGCGGCATTGATCCACGCCTTCGGCGCGCTCTCAGTGCGCCTTTTCCCAGTTCGGCCCCATGCCAATCTCCGCCAGCAGTGGCACCTTGAGGGCCGCCACGCTGCCCATCAGGCGCGGAATCTCCACCCGCACCCAGTCCACTTCCGCTTCAGGTACCTCAAACACCAGCTCATCGTGCACCTGCATGATCATTTTGGTTTCGCGCTTTTCGTCGTCCAGCACTTTGAGCACGGCATTCATGCTGAGCTTGATCAGGTCAGCGGCGGTGCCCTGCATGGGGGCGTTGATGGCGGCGCGCTCGGCGCCGCCCCGGCGCGGGCCATTGGGTGAATTAATTTCGGGCAAATACAGCCGCCGACCAAACACGGTTTCGACATAGCCCTTGGCCTTGGCGCTGAGTTTGGTCTCGTCCATGTACTGCTTCACACCGGGGTAGCGCTGAAAGTAGCGGTCAATGTAGGCGGCTGCGGCCTTGGTTTCTATGCCCAGGTTGCGCGCCAGGCCAAAGCTGCTCATGCCGTAGATCAGGCCAAAGTTAATCACCTTGGCATAGCGCCGCTGCTCGCTGCTGACCTGGTTCACCGCCACGCCGAACACCTCGGCGGCAGTGGCGCGGTGCACGTCAATGCCGTCGGTAAAAGCTTTGAGCAGCGCCTCGTCGCCGCTGATGTGGGCCATGATGCGCAGCTCGATTTGTGAGTAGTCAGCGCTGGCGATCACGCTGCCTGCGGGGGCCACAAAGGCTTCGCGTACGCGGCGGCCTTCGGCGGTTTTAACGGGGATGTTCTGCAGATTCGGGTCGTTGCTCGACAGGCGGCCAGTGACGGCCACGGCCTGCGCATAGTGGGTGTGAACCCGGCCCGTGCGGCGGTCGGCGAGTTGCGCGAGCTTGTCGGTGTAGGTGCCCTTGAGCTTGGACAGCCCCCGGTGCTCCAGAATCTTGGCAGGCAGCGGGTAGTCTTCCGCCAGCTTTTCGAGCACCTCTTCGTCGGTACTGCGAGCACCGCTGGGGGTTTTTTTGACGACCGGCATGCCGAGCTTGTCAAAGAAGATTTCGCCCAACTGCTTGGGGCTGCCCAGGTTGAAACTCTGGCCTGCAATCTCATACGCCTCGGTTTCCAGCTGCACCAGGCGCAGCCCCAACTCACCGCTTTGCTTGGCCAACATCGGCGCGTCAATCAGCACGCCGCTGCGCTCGATACGGTACAGGCTTTCGCTGCTGGTGATCTCCAGGTCATAGATGAAACGCAGCTTGTCGTTGGCGGCCAGCAGCGGCCACAGCACCTGGTGGACGCCCAAGGTCTGGTCGGCGTCTTCAGCCGCATAAGCGGCGGCCTTGGCAATGTCGACCTGGTTGAACTTGATCTGGTGCGCGCCCTTGCCGCACAGGTCTTCGTAGGTGATGCCCCCGCGCTGCAGGTGCCGGTCAGCCAAGCTGCTCAAGCCGTGGGGTTTGTGGACTTCCAGCACATAGCTTTGCAGCATCGTGTCGTGGGCATAGCCCTGCACCTCAACGCCGTGGTTGGCAAACACGTGGCGGTCGTACTTGATGTTTTGCCCGAGTTTGAGCCGCGTGGCATCTTCCAGCCAGGGTTTGAGGCGGGCCAGCACGTCGGCCAGCGGCAGCTGAGCGGGCGCGTCAGGGTAGTTGTGGCCAAGGGGAATGTAGGCGGCGTGGCCCGGCGTGACGCACACGCTGATGCCGACAATTTCGGCTTGCATCTCGTCAAGCGACGTGGTCTCGGTATCCACTGCTACCAACTCGGCGGCTTCAAGGGTCGCCAGCCAGGCGTCAAACGCGTCCCAGGTCAGAATGGTGTCGCATACCAGCGTGCTGGGAGCACGTGCCGGCGTTGCGGTGGCAGCGGGCTCGTCAAACAAGCCGGGATCAGCCGACCGGAGCGGCAGCGCCATTGCGGCCGCAACAGCAATTTCAGGCTCCGAGGCAGCCTTGGCGAGCCCCTTGAAGCCATATTTATCATAAAAAACCGCTAACGTCCCTGTATTTGCTGCCTGGATAGCTATTGAATCCATAGCAGGCAGGCCGTCGATGTAAGCCGCCAGGTCACAGTCTTTTTTGATGGTCAGCAGCGCGCGCCCTTGTGGCAGCCAGTCGAGGCTGGCACGCAGGTTGTCACCCACCACGCCCTTGATCTCGCCGGCTCGGGCCACCAGCGCGTCAAGCGAGCCATATTCGAGCAGCCATTTCACGGCCGTTTTTGGGCCGACCTTGGGCACGCCTGGCACGTTGTCCACCGCATCGCCGACCAGCGCCTGGTAGTCCACCATCAAGCGGGGCGGCACACCGAACTCGGCCTCCACGCCCGCCAGATCGCGGCGCTTATCGTTCATGGTGTCGATTACCGTAATGTGCTCGTCCACCAGCTGGCTCAGGTCCTTGTCGCCGCTGGAGATCACCACCTCTATCCCCTGGGCGGAGGCCATGCAGGCCAGCGTGCCAATCACGTCGTCCGCCTCCACACCAGGCACATCCAATACCGTCCAGCCCAGCAGGCGCACTACCTCATGCACAGGCTCGATCTGGCTGCGCAGGTCCGGCGGCATGGGCGAGCGCGTGGCCTTGTAGGCGGGATACAACTCGTCGCGAAACGTCGGGCCTTTGGCGTCGAACACGCAGGCGGCGTAGTCAGCACGCACCTCGCGGCGCAGCTTTTGCATCATGTTGACCATGCCGCGAATCGCACCGGTAGCAGGGCTCGTCGGGTCTGACGGGTCGACCCGCAAGTCGGGCAGCGCATGAAAGGCACGGTACAGGTAGCTGGAACCATCGACCAGCAGCAGGGTTTTTTTATCGTGGCTTGTAGAGGTGCTCATGCGCAGATTGTCCGGGAAATTGGCTGATGTGCCGCGTGTCCGACCCAAGGACGCCCTGCGCAGTTGGGCAGGCGATTGCGGCAACGCGCATTCGGCTGCGAGGCGCTGCTGTCTGACGCCGGAAGTCGGAAAACCACCGGCGCAGGCAGGGGTCATTGCAGAGGCAGACGCCTACAATCGAGTCATGAAGCTCATCGCCCGCCTGAATCTTGTCGCTGCTCTGGCAGTGCTGCCGCTGGCTGCGGCTGTTGCACAAACCACCGCGCCGACAACTGTGGCACCGGCAGCCCCGACCGCCAAACCGCGTGCGGAGTCCGAGTCGGTTCAGCCGTCCCGCACCAATCAAAAAATTGAGCGTATCCGCACCGAAGACCAAGGCAGCCGCATTGACGAGTTGCGCGTCGGCGGTGAGACCCAGCAGATCACCGTGCAGCCCAAAACAGGCGGTGTGCCCTACGAAGTCCTGCGCTCTGAAGGCGCGCGCGGCAACCCGCCCCCCGCCACCAGCGGCGACACGAATGGCTCCCGGGTCTGGAATGTGCTGAAGTTTTAGCGCCATCGCCGCCGCTTGCGGTCAAAATCCAGAGCTTGGGCGGTGCGTAAGGCCGCCGTATGCGTCTGCCCGAGGCGCCACATGTTGGCCCCCTTCCCTCGCGGCAGCCCCTATTTATCCACTTTTCAACGATTCAGGCATGGCCGTCTACACCGAAGTCTCGCGCAAGGAGGCCACCGCCTTTTTGCAAACCCTGGGCCTGGGGAAGCTCCAAACCATCAAGGGCGCGTCCGGCGGCATTGAAAACACCAACTACTTCGTCACCACCGATGGCGGCGACTACGTGCTCACGCTGTTTGAGCGCCTGAGCTTCGAGCAGCTGCCGTTTTATCTCAACCTGATGAAGCACTTGGCGGGTTCTGGCATTCCGGTGCCTGACCCTGCGCAAGACAACCGTGGCCGCATTTTGCACACCCTCAAAAACAAGCCCGCCGCCGTGGTCAACAAGCTGCGCGGGCAAAGCCAGCTCAACCCTGGGCCGGTGCACTGCGCTGCGGTGGGCGACATGCTGGCGCGCATGCATCTGGCCGGGCAGCGTTTTGGGCAGCGCCAGCCCAACCTGCGTGGCCTGGCCTGGTGGAACGCCACGGTGCCTGTGGTGCTGCCGCATCTGTCGGCCAGCCAGCGCGGCCTCATCCTGGGCGAGTTGGCTTACCAAAACCACATTGCGGCCTCGTCGAGCTACGCCGGGCTGCCTCAGGGCGCGATTCATGCTGATCTGTTTCGCGACAACGTGATGTTCGACGGCGACAAGCTCACCGGGTTTTTCGACTTTTACTTTGCAGGTTGCGACAGCCTGCTGTTTGACATCAGCGTGTGTCTGAACGACTGGTGTGTGGACCTGCCCAGCGGTGCGCCAAACGCAGCACGCAGCGCGGCCTTTTTAGCCGCCTATGAAGCCGTACGAC
>JANLUZ010000078.1:0-13921 GCA_031363755.1 Polaromonas sp. | reverse complement strand
GGTCAGGCTCGCGCAACAGCCCACCCGTTTGCTCAGTGAAGCCGGGGTAGAAAAACCATTTCGTCCACCCCGCACCGGGGCCGATGGACTGCAGCGAGGGCAGGGCGTGGCAGCGCTCCACGTAGGGCTCTGCCGAGAGGTATTCAAGGTTGATCCAGACGGGTTGGGGTGCCAATTTCGAGTCAAATTGGCCTCTAGTCGCCGTGTTTGCTGCCTGGCTAGCTATGAATTCAGGAGCAATTTCACAACCGAAGCCCTCGACCATCACATCAACCGGCCCACGCGGCGCATGGAGCGGCCAAGCCCAAGGCGAGGGCCACGTCAGCACGCGCACACCGGGGCAGCCCTGGGGTGCCATCCAGGCCAGCGCAGTGATGTCGTCCAGCCACAGCTGCACCGTGTGCCCGCGCTGCGCCAGGTCGCACGCCAGACGCCAGCACACGCCCAGGTCGCCGAAGTTGTCGATCACGCGGCAAAAAATGGCCCAGTGCAGCGGGCGAATCGGGCAATTCATGCGGAGATTGTCCACAATACGTGCATTGCTCAACGCCTAAGGAAGCTCTGCAAAACCTCGTGCGGAACTGCGACAAGCGGATTGGGATGCAGCGCAAGGCGTCTTTTTGCAGGCAATAGCGAGCTATTGGCAAGAAAAGCAACGCCGCGATGCGCCCAAGCCCGCTTGATCGCAGGCCGCAGGGGGTTTTGCAGAGCTTCCATCACCCATGACCCAAGTTCCTGACGACTCCGACGCTTTCAATGACAAAAAAACGCACGACTTCAGCCCGCAGCTGCTGAGCGAAGTGGCGGCGCTGCCCGCCTTGCCGGGCGTGTACCGGTACTTCGACGCCGCTGGCGGCGTGCTGTATGTGGGCAAGGCGCGCAGCCTGAAAAAGCGCGTGGCGAACTACTTTCAGAAAAACCACGGTGGCAGCCGCATTGGCCACATGGTGACCAAGATTGTGCGCATGGAAACCACCGTGGTGCGCTCGGAAGCCGAGGCGCTGCTGCTGGAAAACAACCTCATCAAGGCCCTGAGCCCGAAGTTCAACATCCTGTTCAGGGACGACAAAAGCTACCCGTATTTAAAACTCACCGGCGCGCAAAACGTGGTGCGCGGCATCATCAAGGCCCCCGGTGATGACGTGGGCAAGCCGCCTGCGGCGCTGGCTTTTCCGCGCATTGCCTACTACCGGGGTGCAGTTGAGAAAAAGCACCGTTACTTTGGCCCCTACCCCAGCGCTTGGGCCGTCAAAGAAAGCATCTTGCTGCTGCAAAAAGTCTTCAAGCTGCGCACCTGCGAAGACACGGTGTTCAACAACCGCACGCGGCCGTGCTTGCTCTATCAGATCAAGCGTTGCTCCGCGCCCTGTGTGGGCCACATCAGCGCGGAGCAGTACGCGCAGGACACGCTGAACGCCGAGCGCTTTTTGCAAGGTGAGACGCAGCAGATTTTGCAGGGCCTTGAGCAGCAGATGCTGCAGCACGCCGAAGCGCTGGAGTTTGAAAAAGCCGCTGAATACCGCAACCAGATGGGTGCGCTGTCCAAGGTGCTGCACCAGCAAAGCATGGAAACCGGCGGGGATAAGGACGTGGACATTCTGGCGGTGGTGGTGCAGGGCGGCAAAGCCTGCGTGAACCTGGCCATGCTGCGTGGTGGGCGACACCTGGGCGACCGGCCTTACTTCCCGACGCATGTGGAATATGCCGCCGACGTCGAGGCGCTGGACGCGCTGGATGCCGAGGACGCCGTGCAGATGGAAACCGTTGCCGCTGAGTCAGTTCAGGCTGGCGAGATCGGTGAGGTGCGAGTTTTGAGTGACCCGCTGGTCAGGCCACGCAAAAAGAAGCCAGCTATCAAGTCGATCGAAGCGCTGGTGCTGGAAGCCTTTATCGCCCAACACTACATCGACGTGCCGGTGCCGCCGATTCTGGTGTGCAGTCACCCCGTCGACAAGGCGCTGATCGAGGCGCTGGTGGCGCAAACCGGCAACAAAATCACCGCCATCCACCAGCCGCGTGAGCAGCGCCGCATCTGGCTGGACATGGCACAGAAAAACGCCGAGCTGCAGTTGGCGCGGCTGCTGGCCGAGCAGGGCTCGCAGCAGGCGCGTACCCGGGCGCTGGCCACCGCGCTGGACTTGTCGGCCGAAGACCCCGATCGGCTTGAGGCGCTGCGCATCGAGTGTTTTGACATCTCTCACACGTCGGGCGAGGCCACGCAGGCGTCGTGTGTGGTGTTTCACAGCCACAAGATGCAAAGCGCCGAATACCGGCGCTACAACATCGAGGGCATCACGCCGGGCGATGACTACGCCGCCATGCGCCAGGTGCTCACACGGCGCTACAGCAAGCTGGCCGAGGCGGTGCGCAATGCTGACGGCGCCGATACAGCGAGCATCGCGGGCACTGCCAAATTCCCGGACCTCGTCCTGGTTGACGGCGGCAAGGGCCAGGTGTCGATGGCGCGGGAGGTGTTTGTCGAGCTGGGCCTGGACCTGGGCCTGATCGTGGGCGTGGAAAAAGGCGAGGGCCGCAAGGTTGGCCTAGAAGAGCTGGTGTTTGCCGATGGCCGCGAGAAGGTCTACCTAGGTCGCGACTCGGCCGCGCTGATGCTGATTGCCCAGATCCGCGACGAGGCGCACCGCTTTGCGATTACCGGCATGCGCGCCAAGCGCGCCAGCGTGCGCACCGGCAGCAGCAAGCTTGAGGAGATTGAAGGCGTGGGGCCAAAAAAACGCGCCAGCTTGCTGCAACGTTTTGGCGGCATTCGCGGCGTGGCTTCGGCCGGGGTGGAGGACATTGCCACGGTGGAAGGCATTTCACGCGACCTGGCCGAGGCGATTTACCGGGCGCTGCACTGAAGGACGGCCAGCGGCGTACCGCACGCGTGCGCGGCATGCCAAAATCAAACGATGTTCTGGACCATTCCCACCCTCATGACCTGGACGCGCATCATCGCGATTCCGCTGATCGTGGGGGTGTTCTATGTCAACTTGCCCACGCCTCGGGCCAACTTAATCGCCACTGTGATGTTTGTGGTGTTTGCCGCCACCGACTGGCTCGATGGCTACCTGGCCCGCAGGTTGAACCAGACCTCGTCATTCGGCGCTTTTCTCGACCCGGTGGCCGACAAGTTTCTGGTCTGTGCCAGCCTGCTGGTGCTGGTGCATTTGCAGCGGGCCGACGTGTTCGTGGCGCTCATCATCATCGGCCGTGAAATCGCTATTTCAGCCCTGCGTGAATGGATGGCGCTGATCGGAGCGACTAAGAGCGTGGCGGTGCACATGCTGGGCAAGGTCAAAACCACGGTGCAGATGATCGCGATTCCGTTCTTGCTGTTTGACGGCCAGCTGTTCGGGCTGGTCAACACCCATACCTGGGGCACCTGGCTGATCTGGCTTTCCGCCGTGCTCACGGTGTGGTCGATGGTGTACTACTTGCAAAAGGCAATTCCCGAGATTCGCGCCCGGGCCAAGTGACACCGCGCGCAGCCCTTCCCTGATGTTGTTGCCGAGCTTTTTTTGACTTCCATGTCCACCCCCGCCGACAGCATTTTTGTCCGCGCCATGCCCGTGGTGTTCGTGTTGATTTGGGCCACCGGCTTCATCGTCGCCAAATTCGGGCTGCCCTACGCACCGCCACTGAGCTTTTTGAGCATTCGCTACGCGTTGTCCATCCTGTGTTTTTTGGTCTGGTGCGTCGTGGCGCGCGCCGCCTGGCCCCGGCAGGGCAGGCAGTGGGCGCATTTGGCCGTCGCGGGCATCTTGATGCATGCCGGCTACCTGGGCGGCGTGTGGATTGCCGTCAAGGCGGGGATGGGCTCGGGGCTTGCCGCGCTGATTGTGGGCCTTCAACCGGTGCTGACAGCGGTGTGGATGTCGTCGATGGGGTCCCCGGCGGGGCAGAAGTCCAATGTCACGCCGCGCCAGTGGTTGGGTCTGCTGATGGGCCTGGGCGGCCTGTTGCTGGTGGTCGCCCGCAAGTTCGGCTCTGGCATTGAAGTCACGCCGCTGACGCTGTTGGCCGAGGTGGTGGCGCTGTTCAGCATCACTGCTGGCACGCTGTACCAAAAGCGCTTTGTGCAGTCGGCGGACGTGCGCAGCGCCAACGCCGTTCAGTTAGCGGCGGCGCTGGTGGTGACACTGCCGTTTGCTTTGATGGAGCACGAGTCGATTGCCTGGACGCCGTCGTTCATGGGGGCTATGGCCTGGGCCGTGTTGGCCCTGACATTGGGCGGCAGCTCGCTGTTCTACCTGCTGATTCAGCGCGGTGCTGCTACAGCGGTGACCAGCTTGTTATACCTAGTGCCGCCCACCACCGCACTGATGGCCTGGGTGCTGTTTGACGAGCCCATCACCATAACCACCCTGCTGGGCACTGCGTTGACGGCCATCGGTGTCAGCCTGGTGGTGCAGGCGGCCAGGCCGCCGGCACCGTAGATTTCCAGGGCTCGGTTTCAAACTCGGACCGTAAAAGATCAATCCGCAAACGAATGCGGCGCGGCACTTCGGCGCGGTAGGGGGCCAGCCCCTGGATGTCGGCATCAGGCATGGACCACGCCGGCAATATCCGCACCAGCTGCCCGCCATCCAAGTGTGGCGCAATGTCCAGCGATTGCGGTTGACCGCGCTGCTTCAAATACGACGGTGACGCTACCAGCACACGCTGGTTGGGCGCCACCGGCCGCGACACCCACTGCGATGCCCGCGCGCCGCGCGCCGACCACAGCCAGATCGCACCATCAAACCCGTCACGGCTCCGTCGGGCAACTGCTCGGTGAGCTGCAGCTGCACGGCAACCTGTGGCTTGGGTAGCGTTCTTGAAACGCGGCAAGCGCTGGCACCAGCCACAAACGCCCGAACCCGAACGTCGCAGCCAGGCGAAGTAGCCCGGTGGGCTCGGTTTTGCGCTCCTGCAACTCGGCTTCGAGGGCGGTAAACCCGCCAGCAGTGTGTGAGCACGTTCGCACAGCGTTTGGCCTTCCGGCGTGGCGCTGACCCGGCGCGTGGTGCGCTGAAACAGGCGCTGTCTCAGATGTGCCTCCAGGGCGGCCAGGCGTTTGGTCACAGCCGAGGGTGCGATGTTCAGGCTCAGCGAGGTGGTGGCCAGGCTGCCACCGCTGTCAATGGCCAGAACAAGCTCAAGGTCGCTGCGGGCTATTGTTTCTCTTTTGGAAGTCATTGATTTCCGTATTGTTGCTTTAATCAACAGCCTGTGTGCGCCAGAATGATGACTTCCAGGCGGCAGAAGACCCATCCTGTCAGCCACGCCAACCCAGCCAATTTATTGACTTCTGAAAGACGCAGCATGACCACCAGCCCCGGGAAAAAACGCATCGCAGTGATCGCCGGCGACGGCATCGGCAAAGAAGTCATGCCTGAAGGCATTCGCGTGGTGGAAGCCGCCGCCGACAAGTTCGGCATTGACCTGCAGTTCGACCACTTCGATTTTTCGAGCTAGGACTATTACGAGAAGTACGGAAAAATGCTGCCTGACGACTGGAAAGACCAGATCGGCGGGCACGACGCAATTTACTTCGGCGCGGTCGGCTGGCCTGACAAAATTCCTGATCACGTGTCGCTTTGGGGTTCGTTGTTGATGTTCAGGCGCGAGTTTGACCAGTACATTAATTTACGGCCCGCGCGCCTGATGCCCGGCATCGTGTGCCCCGTGGTGCGGCGTGATGGCAGCCCGCGCCAGCCAGGCGAAATCGACTTCTACATCGTGCGTGAAAACACCGAGGGCGAATACTCCAGCATTGGCGGGCGGGCCTTCCCTGGCACCGAGCGAGAGTTTGTGTTGCAGGAGTCGGTGTTCACCCGCATCGGCGTGGACCGTGTGCTGAAATTTGCGTTCGAGCTGGCCCAGTCCCGGCCCAAGAAACACCTGACCAGCGCGACCAAGTCCAACGGCATTTCGATCTCAATGCCCTACTGGGACGAGCGCGTGGTCGAGATGGCGAAGGCTTACCCGTGCATCGCGCTCGACAAGTTTCACATCGACATCCTGACCGCCCATTTTGTACAGCGCCCGGACTTTTTTGATGTGGTGGTGGCGAGCAATCTGTTCGGTGACATCCTCAGCGACTTGGGGCCCGCCTGCACCGGCACGATCGGTATTGCGCCCAGCGCCAATTTGAACCCTGAAGGCAAATTTCCGTCGCTGTTCGAGCCGGTGCATGGATCGGCGCCAGATATCGCCGGGCGCGGCGTTGCCAACCCGATCGGCCAGGTGTGGTGCGGCGCCATGATGCTCGAGTTTTTGGGCTATAAAAATGCGCACGACGCCATCTTGTTGGCAATTGAAACCGTGCTCAGTCCAGGCAGCGGCGCTGCGCGTACCCCCGACCTGAGTGGCACCGGCACCACGTCGGATGTCGGCAAGGCCATCGTGCAGGCGTTGCGGGACAACACACGCTCAACGGCCAAAGGCGCTGCTTGAAAACGACTAGAATCCGCGTCCTTGGTGTTTGGCTTCGTGGCGCCCTGTGGCACGTCATCCCCGATGATTGCCCTCGGCGGCCTTTGGGCGCAGTGGGGTAAAGTGCAGCGCTAGAGCAAGCCGGCGTTGCCGGGCCGTGACGATGACCGACCCTGTTGCCACGGGGTGGCGACAAAGCGTTGCGCCAGCGCTGTCCTCGCATCCGACCTTACCGAATCCACATTTTTAAATCAGGGGCTACTTGTGAACAAAACAGAATTGATCGAACACATTGCCAAAAATGCCGACATCTCTAAAGCCGCTGCAACGCGTGCACTGGAGTCGACCATCGAGGCAGTCAAGATGACGCTGAAAAAAGGCGAGTCCGTGTCCCTCGTCGGCTTCGGCACGTTTGCGGTTGGCAAGCGCGAGCCTCGCGTCGGACGCAATCCGCGCACCGGCGCTGAGATTAAAATCGACGCCGCGACGGTTCCGAAGTTTCGTGCAGGCAAGGCTCTCAAGGACGCCTTGAACTGAGTCGATACGGTTAAAATTCGGCGTATGTGTTGATGTGGGGTGCTTAGCTCAGTTGGTAGAGCAGCGCCCTTACACGGCGTAGGTCGGCGGTTCGAGCCCGTCAGCACCCACCACCCACACAAGACTGCACGCGATCAAAAGGCGAACCTGGTTCGCCTTTTTTATTGCCCCGCATGAATGGACGGCGCGCGTTGCGTATTGAGACTTTTGCCTTGCCGGATGCGTCGGCTCACTGAAAGCTAAAGATGTTTGATTTCGTTCGCCAGCACACCAAAATCCTGATGGGTGTGATGTTTTTGCTGATCATCCCCTCCTTCGTGGTGTTGGGTGTCAATGGCTACGAAAGTGGCCGCGACACAGGCGCCACGGTGGCCAAAGTAGACGGCGTGAAAATCACTCAGACCGAATGGGACCGCGCCCATCAGGTGGAGGCCGAACGCATGCGCGCTTCGATGCCCACACTGGATGCCAAACTGCTTGACTCGCCCGAGGCGCGATACAGCACGCTCGAACGCCTGGTGCGCGACCGTGTGATGGCGGTGGCTGCTGACAAGCTCAAGCTTTCCACCAGCGACCAGCGACTCGCACAGGAATTGCAGAAAAGCCCTGAAATCGCGTCGCTGCGGCGGCCTGACGGCACGCTGGACATGGACGCCTACCGTCAGCTGCTGGGCAGCCAGAACCTCACCCCTGAAATGTTTGAGGCCAATGTGCGCGCTGACATCTCGCGTCGTCAGGTGCTGACGGGCATCGGCGGCAGTGGCTTTTCGGCGCCCGCTTCGGCTGACCTGGCCTTTAATGCATTGTTTGAGAAACGTGAGATTCAAGTCGTACGGTTCAATGCGGCCGATGTTGCGGCACGCCTTGCCCCCACCGATGCCGCGCTTGAGGGGTTCTACAAGAGCAATGAAAAACTGTTTCAAGCCCCAGAGTTGGCCAGCATCGAATATGTCCAGTTGGACCCAGACAGCATCCGCAAAAGCATCACGATTGCCGAGTCGGATCTCAAAACCTATTACGAGCAAAACGTTCAACGCCTCAGTGGCGCTGAGGAGCGTCGTGCCAGCCACATCCTGATCAACGCGCCTAAAACCGCGTCGGCAGCAGAGCGCGACAAGGCCAAGGCCAAAGCCGATGAGTTGCTGGCTCAGGTCACCAAAACGCCTGATACGTTTGCTGAAGTCGCCCGTAAAAATTCGCAAGACACAGGCTCTGCTGCGAACGGTGGCGACCTCGATTTTTTCCCGCGCGGGGCGATGGTCAAACCTTTTGAAGATGCCGCGTTCACCATGAAAAAAGGCGAGATCAGCGCCGTGGTGGCGTCGGACTTCGGCTTTCACATCATCAAATTGACCGACATCAAAGCCCCCAAGCAACGCACGCTTGAAGAAATGCGCCCTGAACTGGAGGCGGACCTGAAAAAACAGCAGGCGCAGAAACTTTTTTCAGAGCAGGCTGAAATTTTCACCAACACGGTGTACGAGCAAGCCGAAAGCCTTAAACCCGTGGCAGATCGTCTCAAGCTGGAGATCAAAACGGTCGCTGGCGTAATGCGTGCGCCGCAGCCCGGTGCGGTCGGTGCTTTGGCCAATGCCAAGTTTCTCACCGCGCTGTTCGCGCCCGATGCAACCGAGAAAAAGCGCAATACTGAGGCGGTTGAAATTGCACCCAGCACGCTGGTGTCCGGGCGCGTCGTTCAGTACACGCCTGCCCGAACTCAGGCCTTTGCCGAGGTCAAGGCCAATGTGCGTCAGCGCTGGTTAGCGCAGCACAGCGCCGACGACGCCAAAAAGGAGGGTACCGCCAAGCTGGCAGCCTGGAAGGCGGCGCCAGCAACCGCCGTATTTCCCGCAGCGATTGTCATTTCACGCGACCAGACACAGCAGCTGCCTTCACCGTTGGTGGATGCAGTCCTTCGCGCTGAGGTCAAAGCTGCGCCTGCCGCCGCATCCTTGAATGGTGTGGACCTGGGCGCTCAAGGCTATGCGGTGTTCAAGGTCAACAAAGTGTTGCCGCGCGATCCACAACCCGAGCTCGCTACGGCGCAGGCGCGCCAACAATACGCCCAAGCCTGGACGGCGGCCGAAGGCCTGGCTTATTACAACGTGATCAAAGACCGCTTCAAGGCCGAAATTCTGGTGGCCAAACCAGTTCCTGGCAACGCGTTGAGCATTCCAGGCGGCATGCAATAAGGTGTGGTGGATAACGCAATGAGCGGAACTATTCCGCTATAATTTCGGCTCTGCGGTGGCTGTAGCTCAGTTGGTAGAGTCCAGGATTGTGATTCCTGTTGTCGTGGGTTCGAGCCCCATCAGCCACCCCAAATAGAATAACGAAAGCCCGCTATCAATTCGACAGTGGGTTTTTTTTCGTCTGTCACTTGTAGTCAATCTTCAGGCAACTGCCCAAATGCAGCGCTTGCACGAGACAACAAATAACCCGTGCGCGATAGGCTTGTCAGTTAGTACCGGATGGTGAGTCGCTCCGGGTGAAGCCTGCTGCGACAGACGAGCGGAGCCACGAGCATCCCGTAAACCGCGTGTTGTTCACCATGCCACTTCCCCTTGCGTGCTCATGAACCTGCCTGTAAAGCGGTCGTGACGCAGGAGCGCTAGACGGACGGGCAGAACTGCAGCCCTTGCTGCGGAAAGATGGCTAATGTTTCCGTTGAGGTCAGTTTTGACAAAACCGGGACATGCGGAATTCACAATGATTTGGGTGCCTCGCAGTTCCTGTGCAAGTTGAACAGCCAACATATTCAGTGCTGCTTTTGACGCGTTATAGCCAATCAGCTGTGCGCCGTAACACTTGGAATTGTGGTCACCGTTATCTCCCAATGACCCCAGACTACTTGACATATTGACGATGCTGGCGGAGTTTGAGTTCCGCAGCAGCGCAAGCATGGCTTGCGTTACCGTTAGAGCACCGAAAAAATTAGTCTCCAGCAATCGGCGCGCGGCCCCAATTGAGCCGCTGGTCGGCGGGCCGTCTGCGGCGTCGCTGATACCGGCGTTGTTGACCAGAATATCGAGTTTCTCATGTCGTGCACCTATCCATTGAGCGGCGTTTTCAATGTTTGCCGCGTCGGTAACGTCAAGCTGTATGTATTGGACTGTCAGCCTTGGTCGCCACCACGATGCTGTCGCGCAGTGATCTGTCCGCGATGAACTTGCCCACCATCTCCTCGCTGCGGCCTGCGGAATACACATCCGCCGTATCGACCAAGTTACCGCCAGCATCCACATACGCATTGAATACAGCGCGCGAATCAACCTCGCCCGATCCCCAACGCGCGGTTCCAAATGTCATGGCGCCCAAGGCCAGTGGGCTGACCGCCAGTCCGGAGCGGCCCAATAGACGGTAATTTGCAAGCGACACGTACTTCATTTCATAGTGATTGATCGGATAATGATATCTGATCCATCGATATTTTCCTAGTGACCACTACAAATTTTAAGCCCATCGCGACAGTACGAAAAAAAGGACGACCACTGTCTTTTGATCGCGATGTCGCGTTGCAAAAAGCCATGATGCTGTTTTGGCGCCATGGCTACGAGGCGACGTCTCTCAACGACTTGACTTCAGCATTAGGCGTCAAACCATCCAGCATTTATACGGTGTTCGGTGATAAAAAGCGCTTGTTTCTTCAAACCGTTGAGCTTTACCTGTCGGGACCGATCACTTCACAAACCATCATCGCGCAAGCCGCAAATGGAAGAGATGCGGCGATGAATTTGCTCAAGGCTGCTGTGCGAGGGTTTACGGGTGAAGACACGCCCGCCGGTTGCCTTCTTGCTACTTCAGCCATCAGTTGTTCAAACGCTGCCAGTGATGTGCAGGAGGAGCTCGCGGCGATTCGACGAGGTATTGAAGTTAAGCTGCGCGAAAAAGTGGTGGCTTCTGTTGCGGCGGGGACGCTGCCTGCAAACGCCGATGCCGAGGCTCTGGCAAGCATAACGATGGCGCTAATTCAGGGCATGTCCACACTTGCGCGGGATGGCGCATCGAGGGAAAAACTCTTCCGATTGGTCGAAGCCGCCATGAAAGCCTGGCCTGAATCCACCTAACGACTGCATTTAACAGGCAACCAAGAAACGCATTAATTGACACCACGAGGCTGTCAAACGCAAACAAGTCCAACTATCGACCGATTAAATGCGGCCAGCAGGCTTGAACAGTAAGGCTGGCCCCACATCAAAGGGCAAGCCAAATATCACCGCCTCACAAATTTCCCTGTTTGTCCGAAGGCAAAACCGCATCCACGGCGTAATAAAGCTTGGCGCATTCATTGCGCAACACACCGCTGGTAAACGTTAAGTCGTCACGGTAGGCATTGGAAATGAAGTCGAGAGTGTTGACGTGGCGGGCCTCAAAATACATTCGGTGAACGTCGTCGCGACCCGCGCCAAAAACAATGCGGCCCACCTTCGACCAGATCGATGCCATGGTGCACATGCCGCACGGCTGCAACGTTGAATAAAGCGTTGCACCGCGCAACTCACCCCCCGAATTGTCAGGGTCAGCCAATTCAACGCCTGCGCGTCGAAAGGCTACCATTTCCGCATGCGCTGTCGCATCATGCAAGGTTTGGCACTCATTGTGAGCAGCGCCGATGATGCGCCCGTCGCGCACGATAACGCAGCCGATAGGCGACGACGCTGGGGCAGTCCCTTTTGAGGTGGCAACGGCCAGCGCCTCGCGCATCCAGCGCTCATCTGCTGATGAAGACACCGAATCGTTATCGGGTGAATTTTTGGTCAAGCTCAATGTCCAGCTGCATCCTGCGGCCGACTGGCTTCAAACAAGAACCAGGTGCGGCGCTCGGTCTCATCGATATAGACCTCGATCAAGCTGGTGGTCGCGATGTCATCGTGTTCTTCGCACACACTGTGTGCTTCACGCAACCGCGACACCAGCGTTTTGTTGTCGTCACACAACTCTGCCAGCATGTCTGACGGCTCAACGTAGTCCGCGTCGTTATCCAGAATGCGCTGGGTGCGGGCAATATGACCGATCGAGCGCAGCGTGTTGCCTCCCACCTTACGAATACGCTCCGCAATTGGGTCGGTCATTTCATAAATCTGCGTGGCCTGTTCGTCAAGCATGACGTGATAGTCCCGAAAGTGCGGACCTGACATGTGCCAGTGAAAGTTTTTAGTCTTCAGGTACAAAGCAAACACGTCGGCGAGAATGCCGTTCATGGCCGAAGCGATATCTTTGGTCGCAGCGGCTTTCAAATCGGTCGGTGTGCGTAACGCTGCAACCTGATGTTGATGACCTTGGGTAATTTCTTTTTCAACAGACTTTTTCATCACAATTCTTTCTTTGATTTCAATTGATTCAGTGAAGGTTGCCTCGCGGAACCCAATCGGTCCGCGAGGATGGAGGGTCTCTATAACTTTTAGAATCAGCGGGCCGTGCTTGTTTTGAAGGCCTCACGCAGGTGTTTGCCAGCCAATGCCTGAGCTTGCTTCGCAGCAGGTACAACCGCAGCCATACCAAAAAACTCGTGCGTTGTGCCTGGATACACCTTGTGTTCAACCTTGACACCAGCTTTGTTCAGTGATGCTTCAAGCAGGTCAGCGTCGCTGCGCAGCGGGTCAATTTGAGCGCTGATCAGCGTGACGGCGGGCAGTCCGTTGAGGTTTGCATCAATCAAGTTGATTCGTGGGTCTTGGCTGTCTTCAGCCTTGGCCAACGTGTGCTTTGCGAACCAAGCCATCATTGGCTTGTTCAAGGGCTTCGCTGCGGCGCTGTCGATGTAAGACGGCGTTGACATGTTGGCGACTTGCGCAATGGGATAGACCGACACCACATGAAGTGGCTTTTGAAGACCTTGGTCGCGGGCAGCCATCGCGGTGGCGATAGCGAGATTCCCGCCAGCGCTCTCACCCATCAATGCCAGTCGTTTGGGGTCGCCATTGATGCTGGCGGCATTGGCTAGTGTCCACTTGTAAGTTGCTAAAGAGTCGTCGTGTTGCGCCGGAAACTTTGCCTCGGGCGCCAGGCGGTAGTCGACGGAAACAACAATGGCGTTGGCTTGCTTGGAAATCCCGCGTGCACCACCGTCGTAGACCTCTTTGCTCGCTATCACCCAACCGCCGCCGTGGTAGTACACAACGATCGGAAAAGGTCCTGCGCCTGCAGGGGTGTAGACGCGAACTGCCAGAGGCCCAGTGGGACCGGCGATGTCCATATCCTTGCTGCTCACGCCTGGCACCAGCGTGGTTGGCTCTACGCTCTTGCCCTGCTTTTTCAAGATCGCGGTAACTGCATCTGTTGGGGTGGGTTGTTGGCGCGCCTCAATGGGCTCCAGTGTTTCAATCGGTTTGCCGTTCAGTGAGCCCAAGGTGTCCAGAACCCCTTGCATCTCTTGACTCGCTTTGTATTTGGTGCCGGTTTTGACCATGGAGTCGCCCGCAGCAAAAGCATTGCCCGACAAAGCGGCGGCTGCCAAGGCAACGCTGGTGAGCGCCACACCGGTGGGGAAACTTTTGAAAAGCGGCATCAATAACTTTCGTAATAAAAACTTGTTCTTATGATCTGGTCAGCCTGCTTTTCTGTCGCGGAGGAAAAAGCCCGTGCCCGCGTGGGACACAGCGCCAAGTTGTGATCGGGCCCACGCGCTTGCGATGCCCGCTGCCATGGGTTCGAGCCCGGCCGCCTCCACCAGGAATTTGATCCGTCGCCTGAAACCCCGCTGATCAGAAAGTTAGAAAATCAGCGGGATTTTTATCGTCAGCCTGGCCGGTGTCAGTTCACCATCACCAGCTTGCCCATGACGGCGCGTGAGCCCATGTGGGCATAGGCGGCTTTCAGCTCGGCCATGGGCATGGTGCGGTCGATCACGGGTTTGATCTTGCCTTGCCCGTACAGGCTGGCCAGCTCGGCCATCATGGCGGCATTGGCTTTGGGCTCGCGTTTGGCGAAGTCGCCCCAAAACACGCCCACGATAGACGCGCCT
>JANLUZ010000042.1:0-38867 GCA_031363755.1 Polaromonas sp. | reverse complement strand
AGGATGTTGCGAAGGGTGCGGTCAACGATCCACGGTGGCATGTCGGCACCGTATTTCTCGCGGTTGCTGGCAATTTCACGCAGGGCGATTTCCAGCTCGTAGAGCTGGTCGTTGCGAGCTTCGTCCACGCGCGGGGCCTGGCTGGTGGGGCCGATAAACATGCCTGAGAACAAGTAGCTCAGCGACGGGTGGTTGTGCCAATAGGCAATCAAACTCGCCAGCACTTCGGGTTTGCGCAGGAAGGGGCTGTCGGCCGGGGTGGCGCCGCCTAGCACAAAGTGGTTGCCACCGCCGGTGCCGGTGTGGCGGCCGTCGGTCATAAATTTCTCGGCCGACAGGCGCGTTTCATGCGCGATCTTGTACAAAAACTCGGTGTGCTCGACCAGCTCGTGCCAGTTGTAGGCCGGGTGAATGTTGACCTCAATCACACCCGGGTCAGGCGTGACCTGCAGCATTTTCAGGCGCGGGTCGCGCGGGGGTGGGTAGCCTTCCAGCACGATGGTCACGCCGAGGCTTTGGGCCGTGGCTTCCACGGCGGCCAGCAGGTCCAGGTAGTCTTCCAGACGCTCCAGCGGCGGCATGAAGATGTAGAGCGCGCCGACCTCGCCCTTGACGTTGCGGGGGTTGTCCGGGTCGGCTTTCGGTTTTTTCTTCTCGTCTTTTGGCCCATTGGATCGGCCTGCGTCACGCACCTCAACGCACAGCGCGGTGCGGGTCAGCCAGGCGGCAGACTCAAAGGCGTTGGGTGCGCGAGGCGGCTCGGTGGCTGCTTTGGCCGCATCGGCAGTTCCGGCAAATTGCATCACGCGCGCGGCTTCACGCGGGGCACCGTGGCCAGTTTTGAATCGCGCCATGTACTGGGCCAGTGCACTGCTGGCCTGTGCGGTGCTGGTGGCAGACCCCGGCGCGTACCGCGCGCTCAGCGCAGTGGCTGCTGGCAGCGCAGCGCGCGGCGCAAACGGGTCTGCCTCAATCATGTAAGGGTAGTCGGTTTTGGACACCCAGGGCACCGAGTCCAGCGGCAAGCGGTAGCCCATGGGGGAGTCGCCAGGCATCAGGTACATGCGCTCGTCGCGGAAAAACCAGGGGCCAGTGACCCACTTGGGGCCGGTCAAGGAGGGTTCGGTGCGCAAGCCAGTCGCTTTGGTTTTGGCCGCAGCTTCAGTCTGCAACGGCAGCACGTAGCCCACCACCGAGTCCAGGCCCTGCATGAATACGCGGCGCAGGCGCTCGCGCTCCATCACGTCGTCCAGCCGGGAGTCAAACGGGTCCACATTCACGGGCAAACGGCGCTCACGCCATAGGTAGTACCAAGTATCTTCAAAGCCGGGGGTGATGTAGTCGGGTGCCAGACCCAGTTTGCCCGCCAGCGTGGCGACAAAGCGTTGCGCGTCGGCGCTGGTGTAAGTGCACGGCTGGCGCTCATCGGTGAAAAGGGCCGGGTTTTGCCAGATCGGCTGGCCGTCCTTGCGCCAGAAAATACTCAGCGCCCAGCGCGGCAACTGCTCGCCCGGGTACCACTTGCCCTGGCCAAAGTGCAGAAAGCCGCCTTCGCCGTACTCGGCGCGCAGCTTTTGCACCAGTTCGGTGGCGTAGCCTCGTTTGGTGGGACCTAGGGCGTCAATGTTCCATTCGGCGGCGTCGCGGTCGGTGGTGGCCACAAACGTGGGCTCGCCGCCCATGGTCAGGCGCACATCACCATCCGTCAGGTCCTTGTCGACCAGTTCGCCCAGCGCCAGCACGCTGGCCCATTGTTCGTCGGTGTAGGGGGCGGTGACGCGGGGGGACTCGTAAATGCGGGTTACGCCCATGTGGTGGGCAAACTCGACCTCGGACTCGTCCACGCCGCCTTCGATCGGCGCAGCGCTGGACGGCTCGGGGGTGCAGGCCAGTGGGATGTGGCCTTCGCCCGCCATCAGGCCTGACGTCGGGTCCAGGCCCACCCAGCCCGCACCGGGCAAAAACACCTCGCACCAGGCGTGCAGGTCAGTGAAGTCCTGCTCCGCGCCGCTGGGGCCGTCGAGTGATTTGACATCTGCCTTGAGCTGAATCAGGTAGCCGGACACAAAACGGGCGGCCAGGCCCATGTGGCGAAACAGCTGAACCATCAGCCAGCCGGTGTCGCGACACGATCCCACGGCCAGCGCCAGGGTTTCCTCAGGCGTTTGCACGCCCGGCTCCATGCGGATGGCGTACTTGATGTCCGATTGCAGCTGCTGGTTCACGCCGACCAGAAAGTCGATGGTGCGTTTGGGGGCGCGGTCAATCTTGTCGAGGTAGGCCTGCAGCAGGGGCGT
This sequence comes from Polaromonas sp., assembly GCA_031363755.1. Taxonomy (GTDB): domain Bacteria; phylum Pseudomonadota; class Gammaproteobacteria; order Burkholderiales; family Burkholderiaceae_C; genus Polaromonas. Next base: position 36,570 of record JANLUZ010000042.1, on the reverse strand, counting down.
GGCCGCTTCCTTGACCAGGTAGGGGGCAAGTTCACGGGCTTGCAGGTCGGCATAGGCGAACGGAAACTCTTCTGCCGTGGGCTCCAGGAAGAAGTCGAATGGGTTGAACACCGCCATCTCGACGACCAGGTCCACCGTGACCTTGAACTCACGTGTGGGCTTTTCAAACACCAGACGTGCCTGGTAGTTGGCAAATGGGTCTTGCTGCCAGTTGATGAAATGCTCGGAGGGCTCCACCGTCAGTGAGTACGACAGCACCCGCGAGCGGCTATGGGGGGCTGGGCGCAGACGAATAACCTGCGGCCCCAGGTTCACCAGGCGGTCATACTGGTAGTGGGTGATGTGGCTGAGTGCTACGTGAATCGACAAGGGAGGCCTCGCTTGCTGGAAAACTAAAAACGGGAACTGACGAAATATCGCCATGGCGGCGTTGCCGTGTCGTGCAGAAAGCTTACCCTGCATCGGTGGCATGGCAGGCAGCAACGCCAGCGCCCCCGTATTTTGTCGTCTTTTGGGGGGCGCGGCCCGTTGAGAGTAGCAATCGTCGGTGAATGTGTCGAAAAAAAGGCGTCAGTCATGAGTGTGAGGAGTCAGTGAACAACAACGCCGACAAGGCTCGCCGCCTGCCGGCCACGCCCGCGTGGTGGTTTGCCGGGTTTGTTGCGGGCAGCGCTGTGCAGCTGCAGCAGGGTGTTTTGTGGTCCGCTCCGGCGTACGGGGCGCTGGTACTTGCGGCGTTGTTGTTGATCTTGCTGTTTAAAAAGTGGCCTTTGGGCGGCGTGCGTCTGGCGTGGACAGCTTTTTTGGTGGCCATTGCGCTTGGTTTTGGCTCGGTGGGCTGGCGCGGGGCGCACTTTGCAGCCAGCGCGTTGAACCCGGCGCTGGAAGGCAAGGACGTACAGGTTACCGGCATGGTGCTGGCCATGCCACAGCGAAGTGAGGACGCGGTGCGTTTTCGGCTGGTGGTGGACTCGGCCCAGCTGGACGGCCAAAGCGTGCAGGTTCCCGAGCAGATATTGCTGGGCTGGTATGCCGGCTTTGGCAGTAGTTTTGGTGGGCGCAGCAAGCTGCCCGATGACAACACTCTGGACGCCGACGAGTGGGCGCTGGCCTTGCAGCGCCAGCCACAAAACCTGCGTGCCGGTGAGCGCTGGCAAATGACGGTGCGCCTGAAAGCACCGCACGGCAGCAGCAACCCGTTTGGGTTTGACTATGAGCTGTGGCTTTGGGAGCAGGGTGTTCAGGCCACTGGTTATGTGCGAGCCGGTGCCCACGACAGGCCGCCTGCCAAGCTCTCAAGCAGCTGGCAACACCCGGTTGAGCAAGCGCGCCAGCGGGTTCGGGAAGCGATTTATCAGCGCGTGGCCGACCGGCATCTTGCAGGGGTGCTGGCGGCGCTGGTGGTGGGCGATCAGGGCGCTATAGAGCGGGCCGACTGGGACGTCTTTCGCACCACAGGGGTAGCGCACCTCATGAGTATTTCCGGCTTGCACATCACCATGTTTGCCTGGTTGGCGTCCAGGCTGTTGGGGGCGTTGTGGCGGCGTTCAGCCCGGGTGTCCCCCCGCCTGTGCCTGGCGGTGCCTGCCAGCACGGCGGGTGCGGTTGGCGGGCTGATGCTTGCGGGCCTGTATGCCTTGTTTTCAGGGTGGGGGGTACCCGCGCAACGCACCATCTGGATGCTCGCTGCCATTGTGGTCCTTCGCCTGAGTGGCCGCCGATGGCCAGCCAGCACGACCTGGCTGCTGGCGATGGCGGTGGTGGTGGCTGCTGACCCCTGGGCCCTGATGCAGGCGGGGTTCTGGCTGTCGTTTGTCGCCGTCGGGGTTCTGTTTGCTACAAATTTAGGAGCTGCCCAGGCAGATAAATCTTGGGCTAGCGGCACTTTTGACCCCGAAATGTCACCTGTGAGGGCTCATGACGTGTCGCAGCGGCTGTCGCCATCACCGGGGGCGTGGCCGCCAATGGTGGCGGGTGCCCGGGCGGTGGGCGCCCAGCTGGCTGCGGGTGCCCGCGAGCAGTGGGTGGTCACGCTGGCACTCACCCCGCTGTCGCTGCTGCTGTTCAACCAGGTCTCACTGGTCGGCTTGCTGGCCAACGCCGTGGCGATTCCCTGGGTCACGCTGGTGCTCACGCCCCTGGCCATGCTCGGCATGATCTGGTCGCCCAGTTGGGACGCTGCGGCCGGGGCGGCTGGGGCTTTGAGCACCGCACTGCAGTGGCTGGCCACCTGGCCTTTTGCAGCCATCAGCCTGCCGTCGGCGCCTTTGTGGGCGGCTGGGGCGGGTGTCATGGGCGGCCTGCTGCTGGCCTTGCGCTTGCCGTGGCGATTGCGCTTGCTGGGCGTGCCTCTGTTGCTGCCTGTGATGCTGTGGCAGCCGGCACGCATGGCGCCGGGCCAGTTTGAAGTGCTGGCAGCCGACATCGGGCAGGGCAACGCGGTGCTGGTGCGCACCGCCAGCCATTCACTGCTGTACGACACCGGCCCGCGCTTTTCCAACGACAGCGACGCGGGGCAGCGCGTGCTCGTCCCGTTGCTGCGGGCCTTGGGCGAGCGGCTGGACGTGCTGATGCTCAGCCACCGCGACAGTGACCACATCGGCGGCGCGCCCGCCGTGCTGGCCATGCAGCCGCAGGTGACGTTTTACAGTTCCGTCGAGGACGCCCACCCCCTGCAGGCACTGCACCCCGCCACGCGCTGTGTGGCCGGCCAGCACTGGGCGTGGGATGGCGTTGACTTCCAGGTGCTGCACCCGGACGCCGCGGACTACGGCGTGGGTGGTACAGCTCCCAAGTCCAACGCCATGAGCTGTGTGCTGCGCATTTCCAATGGCGCGCAAACGGCGCTGCTGGTGGGGGACATCGAGGCGGCGCAGGAAGCGCGTCTGGTGGCCAACCTCGCACCGGCCACCTTTGGTGCTACCGGGACCCCACTCAAGGCGGATCTGTTGCTCATGCCGCACCATGGCAGCAAAACCTCGTCCAGCCCGGCGTTCCTCGACGCGGTGGCGCCGCGCATCGCACTGGCCCAGGCCGGTTACCGCAACCGGTTCAACCACCCAGTGCCGCTGGTGGTGGCGCGGTACGACGCGCGCGGCGTGAGGCTTGTTCGCTCAACGACTTGCGGCGCGGCGACCTGGCGCAGCACATTTCCGGAAAACATGGCCTGCCAGCGCGAAAACGGCCTGCGTTACTGGCATCATGTGGTGGTTTTGAATAATTAGAAAAATTGCCCAGGGCCTTTGCCAGCGGCGCCGATGGCTGAGCACGCACCAGCGCGGCGTGTCGCTTGCCAAACACATTGCCAATGAGTGAACCCGTGTTGACCTGCCTACCTTACCGCCGGAGACCTAGCCAATGAGTGTTGCGACGTTTGATGAGATGAATGCATCTGGAAGTTCTGTTCGGGCCCATTACGCGGGTTACCAGCGCTGGTTGTCCCGCCAGCCGCTGGACGTGATGCAGGCGCGCCGCGTCGAAGCTGAAATGATTTTTCGCCGTGTGGGCATTACCTTTGCGGTCTACGGCGCCAAAGACGAAGACGGCGCCGGCACTGAGCGTTTGATTCCGTTTGACCTGATTCCGCGCATCATCCCGGCCCATGAATGGGCCAGCATGGAAAAAGGCCTCGTTCAGCGTGTCACCGCCCTGAACCGCTTCATTCACGACGTTTATCACGGCCAAGAAATTATCAAGGCCGGTATCGTGCCGTCCGAGCAGATTTTCCAAAACGCCCAGTTCCGCCCCGAGATGATGGGCGTTGATGTGCCCGGCAACATTTACTCGCACATCAGCGGCGTTGATATCGTGCGCGCGCCCAACGCCCAGGGCGAGGGCGAGTACTACGTACTGGAAGACAACCTGCGGGTGCCCAGCGGCGTGAGCTACATGCTGGAAGACCGCAAGATGATGATGCGGCTGTTCCCTGAGCTGTTCAACGAAAACCGGGTCGCCCCTGTGGCTCACTACCCCGATTTGCTGCTGGAAACGCTACGTGCATCCGCCCCGCCTGCCACGGCTGACCCGACTGTTGTGGTACTCACGCCGGGCATGTACAACTCGGCCTACTTCGAACATGCTTTTCTGGCCCAGCAGATGGGTGTGGAACTGGTCGAGGGCCAGGACCTGTTTGTCAAAGACAACTTTGTGTACATGCGCACCACACGCGGCCCCAAACGGGTCGACGTGATTTACCGGCGCGTCGACGACGATTTCCTGGACCCGCTGGCCTTCAGGCCCACGTCAACGCTTGGCTGCGCAGGCCTGCTCAATGTGTACCGCGCCGGCAACGTCGCCCTGTGCAACGCCATTGGTACCGGCGTGGCGGATGACAAGTCAATCTACCCCTATGTGCTCAAGATGATCGAGTTTTACTTGGGTGAAAAGCCCATTCTCAAGAACGTCCCGACCTTCATGTGCCGCAATGCGGACGACTTGAAATACACGCTGGCCCATCTGAAAGACCTCGTGGTCAAGGAAGTGCACGGCGCGGGTGGCTACGGCATGCTGGTGGGCCCGGCATCGACCAAACAGGAAATCGAGGATTTCAGGGCAGCCATTCTGGCCAACCCGGCGGGCTATATCGCGCAGCCTACACTGAGCCTGTCCACCTGTCCGACCTATGTGGAAAGCGGCGTGGCCCCGCGCCACATTGACCTGCGGCCATTTGTGCTGAGCGGCAAAGAAGTGCAGATGGTGCCCGGCGGCCTGACGCGCGTGGCGCTGAAAGAAGGCTCGCTGGTCGTCAATTCGTCCCAGGGCGGCGGCACCAAAGACACCTGGATTCTGGAGGAAGGCCCGACCTATCCCCACGGCGAGCCTGAACCCGCTGCGGCGGCTGCATCGACACAGTCACAGTCCCAAACTCAACGTGGAGGCATCTGAATATGTTGTCACGCACTGCAGACCACCTCTTCTGGATGTCCCGTTATACCGAGCGCGCTGAAAATACTGCGCGAATGCTGGATGTCAACTACCAGACTTCGATGTTGCCGCGCTCTGCAGCGTCAGCGCTGGTCGGCTGGGAAGGCCTGCTCAGCATCAGCGAGCTCAAGCCGGCTTACACCGCCAAATACGGCACCATCATCAAGCAACGCGATGTGATGGACTTCATGGTCAAAGACGAAACCAATTCGTCCAGCATCGTGTCCTGCCTGAAAGCGGCGCGTGAAAACGCCCGGGCCGTGCGGGGGACCCTGACGACCGAGGTTTGGGAAAGTGAAAACGAAACCTACCTGGACGTCATCAAAATGCTGCGCAGTGGCGCTTTTGAACGTGACCCCAGCCAGTTTTTTGAGTGGGTTAAATTCCGCTCCCACCTGTCTCGCGGCGTGACGCTGGGCACCATGCTGCAGGACGAAGCCTTTCACTTCCTGCGGCTGGGTACCTTTTTGGAGCGCGCCGACAACACCGCGCGGCTGGTGGATGTGAAGTTCCACGCCTTCCCCAACGACCCGGCTATTTCTGATGTCGACAGGGCGCAGGAACTTGATTTCTACCACTGGAGCTCGATTCTGCGCAGCGTCTCGGGTTTCGAGATTTACCGAAAGGTCTACCGCGATGTCATCAAGCCGGAACGCGTGGCCGAGTTGCTGATTCTTCGACCGGACATGCCGCGCTCGTTGCTGGGCTGCCTGAACGAATTGATGAACAACCTGGCCATGGTGACCAGCGATGGGTCCAGCGAAACCCAGCGCCGCGCCGGCAAGCTGCGCTCTGACTTGCAGTACGCCCGGATTGACGAGATTCTGGCCAATGGGCTGCACGCTTTTCTGACGCAGTTTCTTGACCGCGTCAACGAACTGGGCGCTCATTTAAGCCGAGAGTTTTTGGTGCCTGCAACCACGTGAGGTTGCGGGAAGTGTGCATGTCATGAAACTTCACATCACGCACACGACCGACTACCGCTACACGCTGCCATTGCGCTATGCGCTTCAGACGTTGTGGCTCACGCCGCAGTCCGGGGCAGGCCAGCATGTCAATTTCTGGAGCTTGGGTGCGCCTGAAAAGCTGTTCCCCCAGGTGGACGCGTTTGGCAACACCACTCAGTCGTTTACCTTTGTGGGCTCCGAAAGTGACGACGTGCGCTGGAGCCTGGTGAATGCAGCGGGCCAAGTCGAGACGCTGGGCATTGCCGAGTTTTGTGACCCGGACACCTTGCCCCACCCGGCGTTCTTTCTGCGCGGCACCCACTTGGCCGAACCCCATGCAATGCTGACGGAGTTTGGTCGTCAGTTTGTACCGTCACCTACGGGGGGCCGGGCAGACCTCGCAGCGTTGTTGTCCCTGAGTGCTGGCGTGCGCGAGGCGGTCAGCTACCTGTCGGGCTCCACCAACGTCACGACGACTGCGTTGCAGGCGTTTGTGGCGGGTGCTGGCGTGTGTCAAGACCAAGCGCATGTGATGGTTGCCATTTGCCGTGGCCTAGGCGTTCCGGCGCGCTACGTGAGTGGCTACTTCTACGCCACCAACGCCCCCGACCTGGCCAGCCACGCGTGGTGCGATGTGTGCCTGGACATGGCAACGCGGCGTTGGGCCAGCATCGACATCACCCACAGCTGCCTGATTGACGAGCGCCATGTGCGCCTGGCGATGGGCACCGACTACAACGCATGCCCCCCCGTCAAAGGCGTGCGCCGGGGCGGCGGTGAGGAGTCGATGACGGTCACCATTGCGATCGAGCCGGTTGTTTAAGTTCGTCGCGTGATGTCCGGCGACACCGCCTCACTGGTGGCGAAACAGATTGCCGTAACTGCGGCTGACTTCCAGCACTTCGCGGTGGTTTTTGAGCTGAACGCGCTGGCGACCTGATTCATCGCGCTGCACGGACGCGATGGCGCTCAGGTTCACGATGGTGCTGCGGTGAATCTGCCAGAACCTTTGCTCGTCGAGCTGCATTGCCAGCTCGCGGATGGGCGTGCGGATCAGCGCTTCACTGCCATCGAGCTGCAGGCGCGTGTACTTCTCGTCAGATCGGAAAAACAGTACATCGTCGACAGCAATCAGTTTGACGCTGTTGCCGGTGCTGCACTGCAGCCAGCGTAGTTTCGGCACGGGCGCCATACCGCTGGCCTGTTGGCTGTGCATCTGGCGTTGCAGCTGCTGCAGCGTGGCCATCAGGGCATCGCCTCGGTCGGAGCTGGCCAGCGCCGCTGGCTCGGCGGATGGCGCATCTCCCCGTCTGGCCTGCAGCCTTGATTTCAGCCGTGCCACGGTCACGTCAAGGCGCGCGCGCTCCACCGGCTTGAGCAGGTAGTCCACCGCACCTTGCTCAAACGCGGTGACGGCGTACTCGTCATAGGCGGTGACAAACACCAGCTCGCCGCGCCAGCCATCGAGGTCGACAATGTCACGTGCCGCTTCGATACCCGTGAGCCCCGGCATGCGGATGTCCAAAAACACCACGTCGGGGCGCAGTGCATCGGCCAGTTGCACCGCCTCCAGGCCGTCGCGTGCCGTGCCCACCACCTCCAGCTCAGGCCAACTTTCGTGCAGGCGCGCTTGCAGCTGTTCACGCAGCAGGCGTTCGTCGTCGGCAATCAGCGCGCGCACGGTCATGGGGTTGTGCCGGCGTCCGCCGCGTTGGCGTTTTGATAGGGAATCGTTAAACGCACCAGGGTGCCGCCGCCGTAGCCCGAGCTCAACTCGATGCGGCTGGTGTGGGGGTACAGCACGGCCAGGCGGTTGCGAATGTTGTCCAGGCCCAGACCGGAGCCGCCGTTGGCCGACGGCTGCGGATTGCCGCCGTTGTAATTGCTTGGCAAACCGACGCCCGTGTCCACCACATCGACCCGCAGGTTGCCGCCCTCCTGCAGCGCACGCACGCTGATGCGGCCGCCGCCAGGCTTGGGCTCAATGCCATGCTGAATGGCGTTTTCCACCAGTGTTTGCAGCACCATGGGCGGGAACACCGCGCCTTCCAATTCGGGGCTGACCTCAATGTCAAACTCCAGCCGCTCCTCGATACGCATTTTCAGCAGCGCCAGATAAGCGCGGATCAGTTGCAGTTCTCGCCCGAGGGTGGACGATTCCTGGCGCATCTGCGGCAGCGATGCCCGCAGGTAGGCGATCAGCGTTTTTTGCATCACTGAGGCACGCGGCGGGTCGGTTTCGATCAGGTAGTCCACAGCGGCGAGTGTGTTGAACAAAAAGTGGGGCTCGACCTGCGCCTGCAGCAGCTTGAGCTGAGCTTGCATGAGTTGGCGCTGAACTGCCTCGCGCTCGGCGTTGTCCTCGGCAGACCGGACCTTCGCGTCGGCCACATGGAGCCTGGCATTGGCCTCGGCAGTTTTGCGCACCATGATTTTGGCAGCCACCAGGTAGGCAAACAAGGCAATCAATAGGGCCGAAAAAATGTCTCCCAGCCAGCCCGCAAAGGTGCGCTGGATCACCACCTTGGCCGATGAGCTGTGGGTGTCATCGTCAACGTCAGCGTCGTCGTCTGAATCAATGACGATGGTGGCACGGCTTTTGACCGCCGAAGCCGCTGACGTGGGTAGGGCGGGGACGGCGGCCGATGCTGCGCCAGCTGATGGCGCTGCGGCCTCGGTCGCGTCAGGTGGGATCGGCGGCGGGGGCGGGGCTGACGCCACCTCGGCGGGCGAGTCCGCTGCCCGGCTGCCTCGACCCTTGTCGCAAATCACGATACCGCGGTCACCGCCAATGCGAATTTCGTCACCGATGCAGGGGCCACTGGCTTTGGAAAGGGTCGGTCGGGCCACGGCCGGCTTATCGTCGGCATCGATTTTTTCGTGCCGCAAGTTCAGCGTTTCACCGATCCAGGAGCCCGCAATCAGCACCACCAGTGCCAGCACCACCATGCGGCCCCACGACTGATTGGCGGCCCACTGGCTGAGTACGGTGTTGACACGGCCCAGCCAGAGCATCCAAGTCGGCCGTGGCGTTGAACCTTTGGGGGGCGGGGTGCTGGGCTTGACCATGGCTCAGAGCTTACCGTGGGCTGCAGCGCCCGGCGCGGCACCTTCAGTGCTTTTGGTCAGCTGGGCGACTTTCGCGGGGGCTTTGTACACCACCGTGACACTGGCCAGCTCGATCTGGCGAGGGCGGATTTTGGCGGCATCGGTAAAGCTGGCGGTGACGGCGCCCAACCACACCGTGGTGGTCACCATGCTGAGCAGAAGCGCCACGGTTTTTGGGTAGGCCAAAGCGGATGGGGTGGGTGCGGTCATGAAAATCTCCTCGAAAAAGTCACCAGGGTGCTGGCTGCCGATGCGGACTTAGGTGCCAGGTCGCAGGCCTGTTTGCACTGCGATGACGCGACTTTAGGGACGCAGGGCAGGCCATGCACGCGCCGTGCGACGAGCTGCAGCCGCTTGCGACAGACCGCGTGATTCGAGGGGTGATTGGCGCTGACAGTGGCGTGCGCGGCGGCTGTCGGGCCCAAGGCAGCGCGGCCGCCGCCAATCCGCCCAGAGCCTGTTTAATGTCAAATTTATAGCCAAATAGGCCTCTAGTCCAGGTATTTACTGCCTGTCTAGCTATTAAAAAAGAAGCGTCTGTTGCCGCGCGTCTAGCTGCTGGCCGTCAGGCGCCTGGGCGTGATGTCGACCGAGCCCAGCGCCGTGCTCATCCACACGCTGCCGTCTTGTACGGTCACTTGCAGCTGCATGCTGCGTTCAGCCAGCTTGGCCAGGGCCTGGCTCTCGGCGGCCTCGATCTGCCACACCACCAGGTTGGCAGCCCGCGTGAGCTTGGTCTCGATCGCCTTCCACCACACCGGCGTGCTGCTGGAAAAGCTGTAGGCCGTCACGCGCTCGGCGCGGCCAGCGGCGCGCATCAGCCGCTTGTCGTCCGGCTGGCCAACGTCGATCCACTGGCGAATCTGCTCGGTGTAATCCTTGTGCCACAGCGCGGGTTCGTCCACGTCCCAGAGGTCCTTGGCGAATTCGAGGTTGCCTTGCTTGTCGTCGGCGGGCACGTTGAGGGCGAATGCCAGCAGACGAATCATCATGCGTTCATCGGTTTCCGACGGGTGGCGGGCAATGATCACGTTGTGGTCGGCATAGACGTTGCGGTCCATGTCGGTGAGCTGGAGCTGGGCTTTGTAGATGGTGGCTTTAAGTGCCATGGTGAACATTCTTTTGAATCGGGACAGCGCGTATTGGAACAGAGCGCCCGCGCCTGGGCCGGTGTCGCTATAGTTTGGGAGCACTCTCGCAACTCGCCATTTGACAAGCCAGAAAGAGACCTCCATGAGCGCCACGTTCTTCAATACCGCCATCGCCGGTAGCCTGCCCAAGCCGGCCTGGCTGTCAGAGACCAACAAACTCTGGCCGCAATGGAAGGCTGAAGGCGCAGAGCTGGCCCAGGCCAAGCTGGATGCGACGCTGCTGTGGATCAAAGCGCAGGAAGATGCTGGCCTGGACGTGATCGGCGACGGCGAACAGTCGCGCCAGCACTTCGTTCACGGCTTCCTGGAGCAGGTGGGCGGCATCGACTTCGAGCACAAGGTGAAGATGGGCATCCGCAACAACCGCTACGACGCGATGGTGCCGCAGGTGGTGGCCGCCTTGAGGCTCAAAGGCCGCGTGCATCAGACGGAAGCGACATTTCTGCGCGCCCACACGAACCGAAAAATCAAGTTCACGCTGCCCGGCCCCATGACGATTGTGGACACCGTGGCCGACCAGTTCTATGGCGACCGCATCCAGCTGGCGATGGCCTTTGCCGACCTGCTGAATCAGGAGGCGTTGGCGCTTCAGGCCGAGGGTGTAGACATCATCCAGTTTGACGAGCCAGCGTTCAACGTCTACATGAAGGAAGCCGCCGAGTGGGGCGTGCAAGCGCTGGAGCGTGCGGTGCGCGGCTTGAGGTGCACCACCGCTGTTCACATCTGCTACGGCTACGGCATCAAGGCCAACAACGACTGGAAAGAAACCTTAGGCGACGAATGGCGGCAATATGAAGAGGTCCTTCCAGCCCTGGCCAAAAGCAGCATTCAGCAGGTCAGCCTGGAGTGCTACCAGTCGCATGTGCCGCCGCACCTGATGGCGCTGTTGGAGGGCAAGGACGTCATGGTTGGCGTGATTGATGTGGCCAGCGACGTGGTGGAAACGCCTGAGCAGATCGCCGAGACCATCGGCCGAGCGCTGGAGTTTGTGCCCAGGGCACGCTTGATTGCCTGCACCAACTGCGGCATGGCGCCAATGGACCGTGGCATCGCGATGCAAAAACTCCAAGCACTCGCGCAAGGCGCGGCACTGGCCCGCCAGCGTTACGGCGATGCCCAGTGACAGGAGCTCACCATGAACACCACCATCAGTCATCGGGCAACGGCCACGGCAACGCTGAAAAAGCCGAAAAATCTTGCTGCGGCGCAGCCTGCAGCGGTGGGCATGTGCCCGCAACGCACGGCCGACTTGCTGTGCGTGTTGCAGCGCGAAATTGACAGCCAGCGACTGCCCGGTGCAGTGTTGCTGGTGTCGCGGCGCGGCAAGGTGGCGCTTTTTGAAAGCCTGGGCGAACAAGACCCTGCGACAGGCATCCCGATGCACAAGGACAGCATTTTCCGCATCTATTCCATGACCAAGCCGCTGGTGTCGGTAGCTATCTTGATGCTGATGGAGCAGGGCCGCGTGCTGCTGGCTGACCCGGTGGCCAAATACCTGTCGGAGTATGCGGACCAACAGGTCGGCGAGGTGGTGAGCGGTAAGAAAAAGCTCAAGCTCCACCGCCCGGCGCGGCCCGCTACCGTGCACGATTTGCTGCGGCACACGGCCGGGCTAACTTACGAGTTTATGGGCACGTCACCCGTGCAAAAGATGTATGCCGACGCGCGCATCGGCTCGCGTCACCGCAACAACGCCGAGTTCTCGCAAGCGCTGGCCGCGCTGCCCCTGCTGACCGAGCCCGGCACTGCCTGGGAGTACAGCCGCGCCACGGACGTGCTGGGTCGGCTCGTCGAGGTGCTGAGCGGGCAAACGCTGGGCTCTTACCTGCGCCATCAAATTTTGATGCCGCTGGGCATGGTGGACACCGGTTTTTCAGTGCCGCCAGCGCAGCAGCACCGGATTGCCGAGCCCTTTGCCCACGATCCCGATGGCGGTGTGCCGATGGCGTTGATTGATGTGTGCAAGGACTCGGGCAGCGGCGCGATGCTCGAGTCTGGCGGTGGCGGGTTGGTGTCTACCGCCGCAGACTACGCGCGGTTTTTGCAGTTCATGCTCAACCGGGGCGAGTTGGGTGGCGTGCGTTTGCTCAGCGGTGCCACCGTGGACTTCATGACCGCCGACCACCTGGGCAAGTTGCCGATCCACGCAGTGGGCAGTTCCACCGCGGTGTTGCCGCCTGGGCACGGCTTCGGGCTGGGCTTTGCGGTGCGGCTGGAAGCAGGTCTGGCGTCGGCGCCCGGCTCCAAGGGCTTGTACTACTGGGGCGGCATTGCGGGCACCACGTTTTTTGTCGATCCCGCGCAGGAGCTTTTCGCGCTGATGATGATTCAGGCTCCCAACCAGCGCGAGTACTACCGTCCACTGTTTCGCAGCCTGGTGTACGCCGCCTTGCTCGATTGACCTGATCGATCAGCCCGTGATGACTACATTGAGCAAAGGATTTTTTGCATGACGCACACACACGAGCACCCGCCCACGCCCTGGCAGCACGACGGCGTGCGGGTTGTCAAAGCCAACCAGCTGGACAACAACACCGCGCAGACACCCGGCATGAGCCGCAGTGCGGCTATCAATTTCGCGCGCGTCGGGGCGCAAAAACTGTGGGCTGGCACTGTCACGATTCATGCCGACGCCAAAACCGGCGCCCACCACCACGGGCATCTGGAAAGCGTGATTTACGTGATCAAAGGGCGCGCCCGGATGCGCTGGGGCGATCACCTGGAGTTCACTGCAGAAGCTGGCCCAGGCGACTTCATCTATGTGCCGCCTTACGTGCCGCACCAGGAAATCAACGCCAGTGCGACAGAATTACTCGAATGCGTGCTGTGCCGCAGCGACGGCGAGGCGGTGGCGGTAAACCTCGACATCGAACCGGTTGAAAAACCCAGCACGGTGCTGTGGGTGGACCCAACGCACCCGACCGGCGCAACCTGAGACCGCCAGCACCGTGTAGGACAAGCACTTGCGCCCGACACCGGATGTCAACCCAACACTGTTACGCGGCGTTTGTAAATTTTATTCACGACTTGAAAGTGCATTTCACCATGATGACCACCACGCACCGATTACTTGCTGCAAGCGCACTGGCGTTGTCCGCGCTGGCGGCCCAGGCGCAAGTCACCACCACCGTGCAAGGCGTTCTGGCGCCGGGGATTTACGGCCGTATCGACATTGGCAATGCGCCGCCGCCACCGGTGATTTACGCCCAGCCGATCATCATCCAGAGGGCGCCGGTGTATGTCGAACAACAGCCTTTGTACCTGCGTGTGCCACCTGGCCACGAGAAGCACTGGGACAAGCATTGCCGCAAATACAACGCCTGCGGCCAACCGGTTTACTTCGTCAGGGAAGGTGGCCGACAGGATTACGGCGACCGCGGTGGGGATGAGGACGACTACGGCAAGAAAAACAAGTTCAAGGACAAGCAGCACGGTAACGGCAGGGGCAACGGCCATGGCAACGGCAAGCACGACGATTGACAGGCGTGTGGAATGCAATCGCCTCTTGTAAGGCGACGACGAGCCAGTGAAATCCGCTGGCTTTTTTCATGGCCAGGTGTCAAATGAGTCAAAATTTGTCTCTTCTTCGCTGAAGCCGCCTGACCGACTCGACACAGCTGGTCATGTGAAAGCCGTGAAAAAGACACGGCGTTTTCTCTCTCCCTAGCACTCCACAGGAATTCAATATGAAAGCAATCTGGAACGGCGCGGTCATTGCGCAAAGCGACGACACCGTCGTGGTTGAAGGCAACCACTATTTCCCCGCAGAATCGCTCAACCGCGACTATGTATCCTTCAGCAACCACCACACCATGTGCTCCTGGAAGGGCCAGGCCAGCTATTACTCGCTGCTGGTCAATGGCGAAATGAACACCGATGCGGCCTGGTACTACCCCGAGCCCAAGCTGGCGGCAGAAAACATCACCGGGCGCGTCGCCTTCTGGAAAGGCGTCAAGATCGAGTCTTGAAGCGCTGACGTGGATTTTTTGGGTGGCGTGGATGTTGCATGCGTTTTCTCCGGTGCGGCACCCTGCAGTGCTCGGGGCGTTGTCTGATAGCCATCAGCTCGGCTTGGGTCTACAAACGAGGCCTGATTGACTCGCTGAAGAAAGGCCCGCCATGTTTTCTCGCATTTTGGTGCCGGTTGATGGCTCCGCCGCCTCGGATCACGCGGTGGCGACCGCCATTGCGATGGCACTGCCCCTGCATGCCAGCGTCGCCATTGTTTCGGTGATTGATCCGTTTGCGTTCACGGGCGTGGGCTCAGACATGGCCTATGGCCAAAACGAGTACCTTGAAGCCGCCCATGCGCAGGCCAATGTGGCGATTCAGGCAGGCAGGCGCCACTGCGCCGACAGTGGTGTTGAAGTCACTTCCTCCGTTGTGGAAGGGCAGGCCGTCTACAGCAGCATCATTGAAGCCGCAGAAGCCGCCGGTGCCGACATGATCATCATGGGTTCCCACGGCCGCAAAGGCCTGGAAAAACTCATTTTGGGGAGCGTCACCGCGCAGGTGCTGTCACACAGCCATTTGCCAGTGATGGTGGTGCGCGCCTGACCCCATCTGCAAGCCAACGTCTACTTTTTCATTTTTACCTTTCAAGGAACCCCCATGGATTTGCTGAACCACGACCTCGCGCATGAGTTTCCCGAGCACGTTGAAAAAATGCGCGCGCTAAAAATGTCCGACGCCCACTTTGCCAAGTTATTCACCGAGTACGACGAGGACAACCACGCTATCGCCAAGTACGAGTTGGGGGCCGATGTTATCAGCGACGACGCCCTGGAGGGGCTGAAAAAAAAGCGCTTGGCCACCAAGGACGCGATTTACCAGATCTTGCTAGGTTGACGATGGGCTGAGTGTTGGCAGTGCACCAAGGGTGCCACTGGTGAGTCAAGCAAGGCGGTTTTCACACGGTTGAAATACCGCTGCGCTACCCTCTCGCAATGATTAATTCAACAACAGCAAAGCCCGCCGTGGCAACGAGCGACCAGGAGCTCATGCGGCGCATTCGCAATGACCTTATCGACAGCTACGACGAAGAGCTGGAGATGGAGTTTGAAGACCGCACCATTGAAGAGCTCACGGGCGTTTGCAAGGCAGGCCGAACCGAGCAGGACAAGGACGACCGGCGCCAGTATTTTCGTGAGCTGTTTCGCTTGCAGGGTGAGCTGGTCAAGCTGCAGGACTGGGTGGTGGCCACCGGCCACAAAGTGGTGATTTTGTTTGAAGGCCGAGACGCTGCGGGCAAGGGCGGCGTGATCAAGCGCATCACCCAGCGACTGAACCCGCGCGTGTGCCGCGTGGCTGCGCTGCCCGCACCCAACGACCGCGAGCGCACGCAGTGGTACTTTCAACGCTATGTGTCGCACCTGCCGGCGGCGGGTGAAATGGTATTGTTTGATCGCAGCTGGTACAACCGCGCAGGCGTTGAGCGGGTGATGGGTTTTTGCTCGGACGAACAATACGAAGCCTTTTTCCGCACGGTGCCCGAGTTTGAAAAAATGCTGGTGGACAGCGGCATTCAACTTATCAAATACTGGTTTTCAATTTCTGATGATGAACAGCATTCGCGCTTTTTGGGGCGTATTCATGACCCGCTGAAGCAGTGGAAATTGAGCCCGATGGACCTGGAGTCGCGTCGCCGTTGGGAGGAGTACACCAAGGCCAAGGAAATCATGCTGGAGCGCACCCACATCGCCGAAGCGCCGTGGTGGGTGGTGCAGGCTGACGACAAGAAAAAGGCCCGGCTCAATTGCATCCACCACCTGCTCGAACAGATGCCGTACAGCGAAACCGAGCACCCGCCGGTGGTACTGCCCGAGCGGGTTCGCCACCAGGACTATGTGCGTCACCCGGTCGCCCCGGACATCGTGATTCCCGAGATCTACTGAAACCAACGCTGGCGGAGGCTTTTTAAAACGGCGGCAGGCTTGAGAAAGTCAGCGGCTCTTTTGTGGCCGGGTGCTCAAACGCCAACAGTTGGGCATGCAACATCAGGCGCGGCGCGCGGCCCTGCACATCGGACGGTGCGTACAGTGCGTCGCCCAGAATCGGGTGGCCGATAGCTTGCAAATGCACGCGCAGTTGATGCGACCGGCCGGTGATGGGTGCCAGCGCCACCCGGGTGCTACAAGCCAGCGCATTGACGGACACCACCTGCCAGCGCGTCTGGCTGGGCTTGCCCAGGGCCGCATCAATGATACGCAGCGGGCGGCGCGGCCAGTCCAGGGCAATCGGCAGGTCAATGAGTTGCCACGCGCCTGAATGGGTGGCCATGCAGCCGTCCACCACGGCCACGTACTGCTTGGCCACGGTTCGCGCTTCAAACTGGGCACTGAGCTGGCGCTGCAGCGCGGGGCTGCGTGCCATCAGCAGCAGGCCCGACGTGGCCATGTCCAGGCGATGAACGATCAGTGCGTCCGGGAATTGCTGCTGGGCGCGGCGGCTCAGGCAGTCCTGCTTGTCCTCACCCCGGCCAGGCACTGACAGCAAGCCCGAGGGCTTGTTCAGGACGAGTAGGTGGTCGTCTTGGTAGACAAGTTCAATCGGCGCCAGATGTGTCCCGAGCCAAAGCCACCCTGGGTGGCGGGAAGTTGTGAGCCGGTGGGCTGCTGCGACGTTGTTCCCGCAGCATGAACAGATACAGACTTTCGACCTTCTCGCGCGCCCAGGGCGTTTTGCGCAAAAACTTCAGGCTGGACGCCACGCTCGGCTCGCTGGTGAAGCAGCGAATATTGATGCGCTGGCCCAGGCTTTCCCAGCCGTAGTGCAGCGACAGCGCCGTGACGATGGATTCGAGCTTGACGCCATGCAGCGGGTTGCCGGGCTGACCGGTGGCCAGCGGGTTGTCTGCACCGCTTGCAGCAGCGTCCCCTGTCATAGCGCGATCACTTGTTTTTCAGCTTGCCGCGCACCGGCACGGTGGTGACGACGGTGGGGCGCACTGCGTCCGGTGACACGGTTTTCGGGGGCGACGTGTCTTTCTTGGGCTTTTTGACCATCTTGCCGCTGTTTTGTTGACCTTTTGCCATGGTGTTCTCCGGTGGTTGACGAATATCTTGAGTCGGGACTTGCGCAAAATTGTCCCAGCAAGGCGCAGTGGTGCAGGCAGTGCTCGGGCACGGTAAGTGGTTGCAATGCTGCTGGAGCGGTTTTGCGCAAGTTCCCAAATTATCAGTGCAACTTGATGCGTGGCCGGTGTGCGCGATCAATCATTTCCGACAGGGTGATCAGCGCTGTTTTGCGGATACCGCCCAGCGCCAGCTGGTGCTGTTTGTGCAGCGCCCAGTACATGACCTTGGCCAGCTGACCTTCCACAAAAAAGCTGCCCTGGCTCAAACTGCCCATCAGGCTGCCGACAGAGGAATAGTTGGCCAGCGACACCAGTGAGCCCTGGTCTTTGTACACATAGGATGGCACCGGTTTGCCCGCCATCAGCTTGGGCAGCGCCTTGGCGAGGTACATGGCCTGCTGGTAGGCCGCCTGGGCCCTTGGCGGCACCCAGGTGCCGCCAGGCTGCGGGCATGCCGCGCAGTCGCCAAAAGCGTAGATGCTGGCGTCCAGCGTGCTTTGCAAATTGCCGTTGACCATCAACTGGTTCAGTCGGTTGACGTCCAGCGCGCCCGCACCCAGCGCGTCTGCGCCGATGCCCTTGAGGAAGTCTGGCGCCTTCACACCAGCCGCCCATACCGTCAGCGCCGACGAGATGAACTTGCCGCTGGCCATGTTCAGCCCAGTGGCGGTCACTTCCACCACTTTCTCGTTGGTGTGGACTTCCACCGCGAGCTTTCGCAGCTCGCGTTCGGCCGCCAGGCCCAGGCGCTCCGGCAGCTGGGCCAGTAGGCGTGGGCCCGCTTCCACCAGCACGATTTGCAGGTCTTTTTCGGGGTCAATGTGGTCAAAGCCGTAGTTGCCCAGCACGCGCGCGGCGGCATGCAGCTCGGCGGCCAGCTCCACACCCGTGGCACCGCCGCCCACAATCGCCACCGTGAGTCGGCCGCTGCCCGCCGTGCGCGGCACGCTTTGCGCGCGAATGCAGGCATTGATCAGCTGTTCGTTGAAGTGTTTGGCCGCCGCCGGGCTGTCAAGCTTGATGGTGTGCTGCGCCGCGCCACGCGTGCCGAAATCGTTGGTCTGGCTGCCCACGGCGATCACCAGGGTGTCGTAGCCCAGGGCTTGTGCGGGCGTGATCTCGCGGCCAGCGGCGTCGTGGCTGGCCGCCAGTTGCAGGGTTTTGGTGTGCCTGTCTACCGCCGTGAGGTGACCCAGCCGGAACTTGAAATGGTTCCAGCGCGCCTGCGCCAGGTACTCAATTTCCTCGGCATGGGTGTCAAAGCTGCCCGCCGCCAGCTGGTGCAGCAAGGGCTTCCACACATGGGTGCGGGCGGCATCCACCAGCGTGATTTCGGCCAGCCCTTTTTTGCCGAGTTTGTTGCCCAGCTGTGTGGCGAGCGACAAACCGCCCGCGCCGCCGCCCACAATGACGACGCGTGGACGGCCTGATGGGGCGGCAGCCGGTGTCAAAGGCGGTGTGGTCAGTGGTGTGTCCATGGTTTTCCCTTGTCTGCATGGTAGCGCCGCAGGCAGGAGCCTTCCAGAGGTCAGCTTTTGATGGTTGGAACCTTCCCAGGCCGAAAAAAATGATAAAAACCACTGCTAGTCCAGGTATCTATTGCCTGTGTAGCTATTATTTAAGGAGCAAACGACTCCCTTTGTGCGGGTGGATCAATGACATCCCTACAATCAGCTTGACGGCTATAGCCGCGCCCGGCCATCGGCGGCCAGAGCGCCTGCTCCCAGGTAGCTTCGCCAACCCGACCCGCCTGAGCGCTTGCATGGCCACGTGATTTACCCACCTGTTTGAGACGACGGGCTACCAGACGCTGGTGCAGCCCGAAACCCCATACGGCAGGCGCGGCGGGCTAAGACCCATCGGCCTGCTTGGCCCGGATGCGGTTCACGTCCAGTGGCGACACCGTCGCGGCCTGGTTGCCCCAAGCGCTGCGAATATGCGTCAGCACGGCCGCGATGTCGTCATCATTGAGCAGCAGCACAAACGGCGGCATGCCGAATGGGCGCGGGTTGCCAGCGGTTGAGGGCGGGTAGCCGCCATTGAGCACCACCTGCACCAGATTGGCCGTTTGCGGCATCGTCACCGCGCGGTTGCCAGCCAGTGCCGGGTAGGCCATGCTTCCTCCAGCGAGTCCGGCCAGTCCAGCCGACTCCGCCAGCCGCTGGCCTTTGCCGTCCGCGCCATGGCACTGGGCGCATTGCTGTTCGTACAGCAGCGCGCCTTGTTTGGCCACGGCGCTGGGCGGGCGGGCCACTTCTGTTTTTGGCGGTCGGGTGTCTTGCGGTAATGACTTCAAGTACACCGCCATGGCGCCCAGGTCCTGATCGGTCAGGTATTGGGTGCTGCCTTGCACCACCTCGGCCATCGGCCCGCCGATGGACGCCTCACGCGCCACTCCGGTTTTGAGCAACCGGACGGTCTCTTCGGTGCTCCAACGAGCCGTGCCCGCCTCATGCGGTGACAGCAGGGAGGACGCATACCAGTTTTGCACCGGAATCATGCCGCCCGCGAGGTTTTTGGAGGCGTTCTCGCCACCCAGCGCATCACGCGGGGTGTGGCAGGCGCTGCAATGGCCCATGCCATTGACGAGGTAGGCGCCGCGTTGCCATTCAGCGGTCGTGTTGGCGGGTGCGGGCGCTGTGGCAATGTCCGGCCCTGAGCGCCCGGGCGTGAAGTAAAGCGCCCGCCACACAGCTAATGAGGCCTGCAGGTTGTATGGAAACCGCAAGCCGCTGGGTTGGGCTGGGCTGTGGGCGGCGGGCAGGCTTTTGAGATACGCAAACAGCGCGTCAGAGTCGCCGCGCGTCACCAGCGTGTAGTTGGTGTAGGGGAACACCGGGTTCAGCAGGTGCCCGTCTTTGGAGCGCCCGTTGTGCAGGGCGCGGTAAAAGTGCGCCGCGTTCCAGGTGCCCAGGCCCGTAGTGTCATGAGGCGTCAGGTTGGGGGTGTAGACCGCACCAAACGGCGTGTCAATCGCCCGGCCCCCGGCGTAGGGCGTGCCGCCGCGCGCGGTGTGGCACGTCATGCAGTTGCCAGCGCGGGCCAGGTAGGCCCCGCGTTCAATCAACGCTGGCGTGGCGTCAACGCTGGCCAGTGGGGCATTGACATCCACCTCACCGCGCACATTGACCGCCCACAGCGCGGCAGCTGCCCCGGTGATGAGCAGCGCCAGAACAAAAGCAGCTTGCGTGATGCGCTTCATGGCTGGCCTTTCGCAGCTACCGGCACTTCGGCCGTGCCGCACACCACCGCTGTGGCACCAGGTGCCAGCGCGGGCGGCAAAGCCACCGCGTGGGCATCGGCCGGCACCGGCTGCGCCGACAGCCAGCTGCTGGCGGCGTTGATGTCCTCGTCACTGAGCTTGGCGACCACCGCTTTCATGCAGTCGGGTGCTTGCGCGCGCCGCTGCCCCGCGCGCCACGCGCCCAGCTGCGCATTGAGGTAGTCCCGCGGCAGGCCGAGCAACCCGGGCGTGGCGGGCAGCACCCCCGTCATGGCCGGTCCGTGGCACTGCACGCAGGCCGGAACCTGGCGCGCTATGTCGCCCCGCATGACCAACTGACGCCCTTTTTCCAGCACCTCGGCCGATGCCGTGCTGCGCTGCGGCGCCGGGTAGGGCGCTTCAATCTGTGAAAAGTACTGTGCAATTTCCATCAGATAGGCATCGCTGAGTGGGTCAACGAGTTGCGTCATCAGCCCATAGTGCCGCCGTCCCGCCTTGAAGTTGAGCAGTTGGTTGTACAGATAGCCGGCAGGCTTGCCCGCCAAGCGCGGGTAGTAGCCATCAGACGCCGCACGCCCCTGGCTGCCGTGGCAGGCCGTGCAGGCCTGGGTGCGCTGGGCAATGGTGTCTTCGAAAGCAGGTGTCTGGCCAGCGGTCGCTGCGCGGGTGAAGGTGCACAAGCTCAACAGGCTGGCCAGACCCGCAGCCGCCAGCCATCTGGGAAAAGTACAAGAGGTCATAAAAAGGGGTTCGTCACGCGGTCCGGTGGGGTGCACACCAAAGTGGTGAAACTGCTGAATTTTGCACCTTGCGGCTGCGCGGTGGCGTAACGGGCGACACGTGCCGCCACAGCGTCATGGGCATTGGTCAGCGGCCGAATTTTGAACCAAATCAGCTTCTAGCCCAGGTGTTTACTGCCTCGCTTGCTATCGAAAATGAAAAAATTCGAGGCGTCGGCAGGCCACGTCCCTCAACCCGGCAGCCAGGCTGCAAGCTGCGCCACCACCCAAGCCGCATCATCGTGCGGCACATCGTGCCCGGCCCACGGGTGCTGCTGGTGCGCTACCCGCCAGGCGTTGGCCAGGCGTTTTGAACAGTTGGGGTGCACCAGCTGGTCGCCGGCCGATGACAGGATGAGGGTGGGGCAAGCGGGCGGCCGCGGCGCGCAAGCAAATCGGGCGGCGGCCCAGAGCTGGCGTTGGGCGTTGGCCTCCAGCACAGGAGCGGTTTTGCGAATGTGTTGCCAGGTAGCGATGTCCGTCTGCCGGGTGTCCAGGCGCTGGCAGGTCAGGGTGTGGGTGACGCGTTCGGCGTAGTCGGCGTCGTGCCAGCGGGCGGCAAGCAGGGCAAGCTGGAGCCAGTTGGCAGGGCGCAGGCGTTCGGTCACCCTGCTGAAGGGGCGCATGCTGGTGTTGATGAGCACCAGCCGGGTGACTTCGAGCGGCCAGGTTTGCGCCCAGGCGGTAGCGACCATACCGCCCAGCGACATCGCGAGCAGGGAGTGGGGCGGGGCGTGGCCCATGGCCTGCAGTTGGGCGCGGACAAACTCGGTCATGCTGCGCACGTTGGCGGGGGAGGGCAGCGTGCTGAACTGGCCGCTGCCAGGCAAGTCCAGGGTGATGACGGCTTGCCCCAGCACCTCTCCCATCTGCGCGGGGAAGTTGCCCCAATGGCGGGCCTCCCGCGTCAGCCCGCGCAGCAGTACCCAGGGCGTACTGCGCACCGTCATGGCATCCGCCGGGGCCGCCAGTGGGCGATGGCGAGTTGTTGCAGCTGGGTGCGGCGCGCGGCGTCGGGTAGCCACTGGGGAGCGGCATAGGCGGCGCGGGTCAAAAAGTCGAGCAGATCGGCGTGGCGGCGCAGCACACGTTTGATGCGGTGGGCCTTGATGGGGTTGAAGATGCCGTGGCGTGAAAACAGCTGGCGCGGGTTTTTGCGAATCCACAGCCAGGAGCCGAGTTCGAGCGTCATCGGCAGGAACACATTGGCGCTGGGCGACTGGTCATAGGCGTGGTCCCACAGGTCGCCGTGCAGCAGGTACTGGTTGCTTTGTGGCTCGAAGCTGTAGTCGTGGTGCGGCATCGATTGCTCCAGAATCGTTTTGAGCGCAAACATCTCGGGCAGATGTGGCAGCAGCCGCCGGGTCTTGGCATACGGAAACCAGATGCTGTCGGCGAAACCATAGCCCGAATGGCAGTCCAGTGCCAGGCTGAAGGGGCGGCTGGCCAGCTGCTGCTGCACCACCTGCAGCAACGCGGCGCTCTCGGCTTGCATGGGCTCGCCAGGCTGGCCGCAATACCAAGGCAGCATGCGCGTGATGGTTTGGCCACCCGCCAAAAATGGCACCCGCGACTCGGCCCGCTGCGGCGCGTTGCGCATCAGGTCCACGCCCTGCGGGTTGGCGCGGGTGTGGGCCCACATGCCGCCGGGGTTGACGATGGGCATGAAGACCAAGCGCATCTTTTGCAGCTGTTTTTGCAGCAATGTGTCCCACGCCAGGCGAAACAACAGCGCCCGCAGGTAATGAAGAATGACCTCGGTGCCAATGCGCTCCAGCCCGTGAATGCCGCCGAAAAACCCAACGGCGGGGGCGAGCGGGTCGGTGCTGCCGAGGCTGGCCACAAACACCGGAAACTGCACTGGGTGGGCGCTACGGCCGGCGTGCACCTGGCACACGGCTTGCACGTCAAAGTGCGCGGCGCCCGCCCGCAAAATGGCCTTGAACGACTCATGCTCTGCGAAGGTGCTGGCGGCGTCCAGCGTGGGGCTGAAGGCTGCGGTGTCGTTGACTTGCGGGGCTGGTGCTTGCAGTGGCAAAAAAGGCGGCATGCGGCCATGCTGGCACAAGCGTTTGACAAAACACTACATAGCCCATAATTTCTTTGACTGCTATTTATTAAGTAGCAGCTCAGGCATTAAATACGTGGGCTGGAAGCTGAAATGGTTAAAAATCAGGTGTTGTCTGGCGGTGCAATCACCAGATCCGACGCGGCGAAGGCCACGCAAGGCAGGATCAGTCCGTCCCGTTTTTCTTCGGCACTCACGCCTGGCCAGGCCATGCGGTAGATGACCGCGCCGCTCACCAGCTGGCGCAGGCAGGCGCGGCAGGAGCCGTTGCGGCAGGAACTTGGCATGGCAACCCCCGACTGCTGCGCCGCCAGCAGCAGCGGCACGTCAGCGGGGGCGACGAACTGCTGCCCGCCGGGTTGCAGGCGGACAAGGAAGGCTGCTGACAGACGCGTCTGCAGGGGCGAGTCGGGGGGCAGATCGGGAGGGAGTTGAGGGCTTGTCGGCGGCATGGCGCGAAGGGATGAGCCGGGGCAGGAGCGCGGGGTGCAGCGGAATTGGGCGACAATTCCGCTCCCTTAGATTATTCACTGCCCTGACGCCACCCGCCCTTTTAGGGCTTCAACGCCGATCCTGGCGATTTCCAGAAGCGATTTTTCATGTCCAGCACCCTGTCCAGTTATTCCGTTCGACCCGCCACCGCCCGCGACGCCAAAGCCATTGCCGATATTCACGTCGCCACCTGGAAAGCCGCCTACAGCGCGCTCATGCCCGAAGATTTTCTTGCCGCCATGACGGTCGAGAAGCGTCTGGCGTTCTGGCGTGAAGCCATTGAATACAGCGAGCCCCAAACGCTGGTGGCCGTGGCAGACAACCAGGTTGTGGGTTTCGTCGGATTTGACCGCTCCCGAGACCCTGGCACGCGCTCGACCGTCGGCGAAATCTGGGCGCTCTACGTTGCGCCCACCCAATGGCGCCAGGGTGCTGGCGTGGCACTGTGGGACGGTGCCCGCGATGGGCTCAAAGAGGAAGGCTGTACCCAGGTCACAGCCTGGGCGCTGCTGAACAATGCACCGGCATTGGATTTTTTCGAACACACCGCAGGCTTTAAGCGCGAAATGCCATCGTTGCGAACCACCGCCTTTGGCAGTGCGCGACTCGAAGAGATTCGGCTAAAGCGCGCCGTCGACTGAGCGCTTGGCCTCAGGACGGCACGTTGATCACACGCTCGTCGTCTGGAATCAGCACCGTGCCTTCGTCCGGCTCTACCGGCAGCGCCAGACCGTCTTCGCTGTCGGTTTCTAGCTCAGGCGGCGGCGCCTTGGGCTTGTTGGCGGCGTAGAACGCTGACGACAAAAACGGCCAGCTGCGAAGCGGCCTGACAAGCGGGTTGATCAGCGGACGTGCAGGCACGCTCGCCCTGCGCGCAGGAGCGGTGGCTGAGTGGGAGACTGAGGCGGAACCGTCAGGACGGGCGGCATAAGACATCAATATGGGCATGGTGGTGAGCCTTCGGTAGGGTCTGCGGCGCACAACAAGGGGGGTGTTGTGCAGCCACTGCATCGTCAGGCGCGCAGAGCCTTTCGGGGCTAGGCGCTTGGCGCCTTGGCGTGTCAGCAGGAACTGACAGCCGAAACACGCTCTTTTGTCCTACAGCGGCGGTCTCTGGCAGCGCACGCGGCAGTGGCGCCCGCGTCGGTACATTCAAATGTCACATCGCCGCGCAAGCAGCGAATCGAGCAGTTTCTCAGCACTCAAGTCCTCACGAAAGCACCGCCATGAACCAGCCCCCTGTTTTGACCAACACCCTTCCAGCAGACGCTACCGGCAACCCCCTGCAAGCGGGCGTCGACACCGCCAGCGCGGCGCTGCACAGCACGATCGACAAGGTCACCGATCCCACACTGTCGTCCGTGGCCAAATTCGCAGACGCGGCGCACCACACGGTCGACAAACTCGCCAGCAGTGCCAGCCATGTGGCCGACCGCTTCGCTGATGATGCCCGGCGCGTAAAAGCCGCTCCGTCTGAAGCGCTCGAGTATTCAAAGTCGTGGGTTCAGGACAAGCCGCTCGAGGCCGTGGGTGCTGCGCTGGCCATTGGCTTTTTAATCGGCCGGTTGATGCGCTGACATCCTTCGACTTTTCCGCACGATCTACTGCCTCATCCACCACCGCCTTCGGGCGGTTTTTTTATGCATCGCCCGCCGCGCCGGCTCGCTGTTGCACCATCCCAATTCATGCACGGAAACGCTTTATGGCCACCAGTTTGCTCGCTCTGATCGACGACATCACCACCATCCTGGACGATGTGGCGTTGCTCTCCAAAGTCGCGGCCAAAAAAACCGCCGGCGTGCTGGGCGATGACCTGGCGCTGAACGCGCAGCAGGTCTCGGGCGTGAACGCTGACCGCGAACTTCCCGTGGTGTGGGCAGTAGCCAAAGGCTCGTTGGTCAACAAGGCAATTTTGGTGCCGTCTGCGCTGGCCATTAGCGCTTTCGCGCCTTGGGCTGTGACGCCGCTGCTCATGGTGGGTGGTGCGTTTTTGTGCTTTGAGGGCTTTGAAAAACTGGCCCACAAATTCATCCACAGCCAGGCCCATCAGGCCGCGGAAGATGATGCGCTGCTCGCAGCCGCCTCCAGCCCGAACGTGGACTTGCTGACGCTGGAAAAAGACAAGGTGAAGGGGGCGATACGCACCGACTTCATTTTGTCGGCCGAGATCATCGCCATTACCCTGGGGACAGTGCAGGCCAGCGGATTTTCAACACAGGTTGTTGTGCTGAGCACCATCGCGGTGGTCATGACGGTGGGCGTCTACGGGCTGGTCGCGGGCATCGTCAAGCTCGACGATGCGGGCCTCTACCTCAGCCAAGCGGGTAGCGCCGTGCACCGCAGCATCGGGCGCGGCATCTTGTGGCTGGCCCCGTGGCTGATGAAAGCGCTGTCGGTGGCAGGCACGGCCGCCATGTTTCTGGTGGGCGGCGGCATTTTGACGCACGGCTTCACGCCGCTGAATCACGCAGTCGAGCGCATCACAGCGGCTGCAGGCGGTGTGCCGACCGTTGGGGCGGCGCTGGCATGGGTCACGCCGCTGTTGCTGGATGCGGCCGTTGGTGTCGTCGCTGGGGCGGTGGTGCTGGCGACGGTGCAGCTGTTCAAGAAGCTCTCAAGCCGGGGTTGATTCGGCAGCGGCGGTTTCAGCGATCTCAGCGATCTCAGCGTTGCGATTTTTGAGTTGTTGGGCGGCGATGGCCGCGCTGCAACCGAGCGAGCTTTTGCGCTGTATCAGGTCGTGCTTTTCAAACAGCTCGGCGATCCAGTCCACAAACACGCGCACTTTTTTGCTCAGGTGCCGGTTGGGCGGAACGCCATGGGCGTGGCAGTGTTTTTCGGAATGATCGGCGTGACCGCGTTCGGCCTGTTCTCAACACCCGTGTTCTACGTCACGCTGCGCGCCATGACGGGCAACCGCCCGCTCAAGCTGCATGGCGAGGTGCCGCACGCCGCAGGGGGTGCGGGCCACGCCGCCCAGTCCGCTGATGCAGTGAAGCAATACGAATAAAACACACGACGGAGTTCTCATGAAGTACACATCCCATTTCCGCAGGGCACTGGTCCCGCTGCTGGCCGGTTGCGCCACACCGGCCGTCATTGACACCGCCAGCCTGCCTGCCAAGCCCGCTGCCTTCCGCGAAGCCAGCACTACCACCGCGCCTGCCTTGCAAGGCCCCTGGTGGTGCGTGTTTGCCGCCCCAGTGCTCAGCCAGCTGGTCGAACAAGCTAGTGGCAGCAACTACCTCAGCCCGCGCGCCATCGACACCGAACGTGCGCTGGTGCAAAGCACGCTGGTTGCTTACCGCAACACCCTGCGGCTGACGGAAGTGCGCTTGCGTGAAGGCGACGTGGCCGAGCTGGACGTGGCCCGTGTGCGCGCCGAAGTCGCCGCCACCGAGTCTGACAGCCTGGCCCTGGACCAGCGCCGCGCCCAGCTGCAAAACGCCCTGGCCGTGCTGGTCGGGCAGGTCGCCAGCAGCTTTGAAGTCGCACCGATCGCCTGGGCCACCGCGCTGCCCACCATCCCGGCTGGGGTGCCCAGCAACGTGTTGACCCGGCGGCCCGACGTGTCCGCTGCGCAAAGCAGCTTACAGGCCGCGCAAACCCGCGTCGGCGTGGCGCAAGCCGCGTGGTTTCCCGACATTTTGCTGACCGCCAGCGGCGGCTATGCCGCCCCGGACCTCAAAGACCTGTTCAAGCTGTCGGCCGGAGCCTGGGGCGTGGGCGCATTGCTGTCCCTGCCGCTGCTCGACGGCGGGCGGCGGGAGGCCGGTGTGCAAAACGCCAACGCCGAACTCGACATCGCCCTGGCCAGCTACCGCGAACAGGTGCTGGTCGCGTTCAAAGACGTCGAAGACCAGCTGTCCGCCCTGCGCCTGTTGGCCGACCAGTCTGGCGCACAACAACGCTCCGTCGACGCCGCCAGCCGCGCCACCGTGCTGTCGGACGCGCGCTACCGCAACGGCTACGTCAGCCAGCTGGAGCTACTCGACGCCCAACGCAGCGAACTGCGCAACCGCCGCCAAGCCCTGCAAGTGCGCGCCGCCCAGTACCAGGCCACGGTGGGGCTGATTCGGGCGCTGGGGGGAGGTTGGGTTTGAAGAAGCGCTAGCAAGTCAGCAACAACGCTGCATACGCCCCCCGCTTGGTTGCAACACTGCTAGGAGTCTGGGCGGCAGAAGGCGTCGAAGCGAAAACCGAAGGTTTCGATAAAACTGGCCCCTGCAAGGACAGCTTTTGACGATTTCGCCGGTAAATATCTGGATATTCACCAAGAAAGCGGCGAAAGATGGACCGCTGCGGCCGGTTTGCAGCCGACGTCCGTTCTGCCGCCCAGGCTCCTAGAGGCCGCGAACCGGGCCAGATGGCGGGTCGCTTTTTTTGCGTGGCTTTTCGTTGGCGAAGAAAGTAACAAGTGACTCGCTGTCAGGCGACTCCCGACACGCCCTGCAAGGCAAAGCGGGCGAGCCTAAAACACCCAACCCAAAATCCAGCGGTCTTGGATATTGCCATTAATCCAGGAGCTACATAGGCAATGAATATGTGGGCTACAGGATTATTTGGTGCCTAAAAAGCTGTTTCTAAGCTTTCTGTGCGTGTTTCTAAGCCTCCAGCAGCCTCCAAAAGCCAAAAGGCAACCCAAAATAGTTGTTTTAAGGTTGAAATATGCCTCTAGCCGATGTATTCATTGCCTGCGTAGCTCCTGAATAAATAGCAAAATTCAGCGGGCAAACATCTGCCTACCCCTAGGCCCTGCAAGCCCAGCCAACGCTTGCGGACCCCAACCCCGCAAGCCGCCCATGCATTAAAGTCACCTACCGCCTACACCCTGCCGCCCCAACCACGCATGACCCCCCGCCCCAAACCCCCAGCGCCGGTTGAAACCGCCTTTGTCGGCGTGGTCACACTGGGTCATTCGCATGGCAGGCGTGTCCCGCTATCCCCACATGGCGTCCAACCATTTCCCCGCCCCTTGTGTTAGCCCATGAACCTCTTGGTTTAGCGCCGCTGCGGGTGGTCGCCTCCGGCAAGGCGCTGCCGTCACAGTGCGTGACCGCCAGCGACCTGGACCTGCGCCTGGGGTTGGCGGCGGGCACGACTTGGCGGCAAAGCGGTGTGCGTCAGCGCTACCTGGCGGCGTCGCATGAGAGTCAGAGCCAGCTGGGTGCGGACGCCCTGGCCGATGCGCTGCGTCATGCTGACATAGCGGTCGGCAGCATTGACTTGCTGATTTCGGCGTGCGGCGTGCCCGAGCAGGCCTTGCCGTGCACCGGCGCGCTGATCGCCCACCACGCGGGCTTGATGCGCGGCACCCCGGCCTTTGATGTGAACGCCAGCTGCCTGGGGTTTTTAACCGGTCTGCAGGTGGCAGCCGGGTTGCTGGCGCTGGGCACCTACCGCCGCATTGCGCTGGTGTCGTCGGACCTGGCCTCGCGCGGGGCAGACTGGTCAGATGCCGAGTCGTCCCTGATTCTGGGTGATGGCGCTGCCGCTGTGATTCTGGAGCGTGGTGACGGCATGCAGGGCATTGCCGCGTTCAAGCTCGCCACCTACCCGGAGGGCCGGGCCTACTGCGAGATCCGCGCCGGGGGCACTCGCTGCAACCCGGGGCAGGGCATCACCCTGCAAGACCATCTTTTTCGCATGAACGGCAAGGCGGTGTTCAAGCTGGCCGCGCAGGTGCTGCCGGAGTTTTTGGCGGAGCTGATGGCGCACGTTCCCGGTGGCCTGGCGTCCATCGACGTGGTGGTGCCCCACCAGGCTAGCCACCTGGCCATGGCGCACGTTGCCCGCAAGCTGGGCTTGCAGGCGGACAAAGTGGTCAATATTTACGCCACGCATGGCAACCAGGTGGCCGCGTCCTTGCCCACCGCCCTGCATGAGGCGCGCAGGGCGGGCCGCACGCCACCAGGCACGCGCGCGCTGCTCATTGGCACGGCGGCCGGGGTGGCGGTGGGTGGCCTGGTGCTGCAGTTGTGAGGCGCGTGCTGGTCACTGGAGCCACTGGCGGGCTGGGCCGTAGCGCGGTGGACGCCTTGCTGGGGCAGGGCGCGGCGGTGGTGGCCACGGGCCGCAACGCTGCTGTGGGGCGTGTGCTGTCTGGCCAGGGGGCTCAGTTCGTGCCGTTGGACCTGGTGCTGGCCAGCCCGGCTGATTGGCAGCAACTGCTGGTCGGGGTGGACGTGGTGTGGCACTGCGCCGCGTTGTCGTCGCCCTGGGGCCGGGCGGCTGATTTTGTGGCGGCCAATGTGGTGGTGACCGAGCGCCTGCTGGCTGCTGCCGGGGCGGCCGGGGTGACGCGGTTTGTTCACATTTCCAGCCCGGCGATTTACTTTGACTACACCGCACGCTGGCGGGTCACGGAGGACAGCCACGACCCCGGGCCAACCACGCGCCACCGCTATGCCAACGCCTATGCCCGCACCAAGGCTCAGGGCGAAGCCTGTGTGGTACTGGCCGTGCAGCAGCACCCCGGCATGCACTGCACCGTGCTTCGCCCGCGCGCGATTTTTGGCCGCTACGACCAGGTGCTGATGCCGCGCCTTGCCCGTGTGCTGGCGCTGCGCGGCGGGCGCTTGCCCTTGCCACGCGGCGGGCGGGCCGTGCTGGACATCACCTATGTCGACAACGTGGTGCAGGCCATGCAGTTGGCCAGCGCACGCGACGCCCCGCATCGCATGCCCAGCGGCGCGGCTTTCAACATCACCAACCACCAGCCCATGGTGCTGCGGGATGTGCTCCACCAGCTGTTTGCCCAGTTGCTGGGGCGGCCGTGTCGCATTCAGGCTGTGCCCTACCCGGTGATGCTGGGCGCAGCGCACGTGCTGCAGGCCTGCGCGGCCCTCACACAGCGCGAGCCCCTGCTGACGCCCTACAGCGTGGGCACGCTGGCGTTTGACATGACGCTGTGCAACCGCAAGGCCACCGAGGTGCTGGGCTACGTGCCTGCCGTGTCGGTCGACGAAGGCCTGGCCCGCACAGCCTGGAGCATGCGCCGTGATCAATGAGCAGACCAACGCGGTTCATGTGCGCGCTTTTCGCGTCGGCCACTGCACCCATCCGGCGTGCATGGTGCTCAAGGGCGCGGGGCTGCGAAGTTTGTGCTTTCCGTCCCGGGCGTATTTGATTCACACCCGCGTGGGCTGGGTGCTGTGGGACACCGGCTACGCCAGCCACTTTCATGATGCCACCGCCCACGGCGTGTACCGGCTGTACCCCTGGGTGACGCCGGTGACGTTTGAGCCCAAGGACGCGCTGGTGGCGCAGCTGCGCGCGCATGGCCTCGCGCCCCGCGACATTCACACGCTGGTGCTGTCGCACTTTCATGCCGACCACGTGGCCGGCCTGCGCGACTTCCCCCAGGCGCGGCTGGTGTGCAGTGCTGAAGGCTGGAACGCCGTGCGCGGCCTGCGGGGGCTGGGCGCTGTGCGGCGAGGTTTTGTGCCCGGCTTGCTGCCGCCTGACATCGAGGCCCGCCTGCATTTTGTCGAGGCTTGCCCGAGCGTGCCGCTGCCGGCTGCTCTGCACCCCTTCGCCCAGGCGCGTGACGTGCTGGGCACGGGCGATTTGCTGGTGGTGGACTTGCCCGGCCATGCGCCCGGCCACCTGGGGGCTTTTGTGGCGGCTGACACCGGCTGGGTGCTGCTGGCGTCTGACGCGGCCTGGATGCCTGAGGGCTACCAGCAGCTGCGCGGCCCGTCCGAGCTGACGTTTGCGGTGCAGCACCACCGCAGTGCTTACTACCAAACCCTGCGCCAGCTGAACACGCTGCACCAGTCAGGTCAGGCAGCAATCTGGCTCACGCATGAAAGCGATGCGCAGCCTGACCTGCTGGGAGCCGCGCCGTGATGCGCCTGGCACGCCTGCGCCACATCGCCTGGTTGCTGCTGGCCTACTGGCAGGCCAGGTGCTTGCGGTTCGCCAGCCGCCCCGCGCTGCAGGCGCACCAAGCGCGGGCCCTGGCGCGGTTTAAGGCGCGGCTGTGTGCGCAAAGCCCGTATTTCAGCGCGTACAAACACCTGCCGTTGGACCAGTGGCCTGTGATGGACAAAGCCATCATGATGGCTCACTTCGACACCATGAACACCCAGTCGCTAGCGCTGGGCGACGTGCTGGCCGCAGCCCAGCAGGCCGAGCAGCAGCGGGACTTCACGCCGACGCTGGCCAGCCGCAGCGGTGCGCTGATCACCGTGGGCCTGTCGTCAGGCACAACTGGTCAGCGGGCGGTGTTTGCCGTCAGTGCCCGAGAGCAGGCCCAGTGGGCCGGTGTGCTGCTGGCCCACGTGCTGCCCCACGGCTTGCGCAGTGGCCAGCGTGCGGCGCTGTTTTTGCGTGCCAATAGCAACCTGTACACCGCCGTGGGCAGCCGCTGGCTGGCGTTTGAGTTTTTTGATTTGTTTGAACCATTTGACAGCCACGTTGCCCGGCTGGCGAACTACCAGCCCACGCTGTTGGTGGCCCCCGCACAGGTGCTGCGGCAACTGGCGCTGGCGCAGTTGGGCGGGCAACTTCGCATCACCCCGCAGCGGGTGATTTCGGTGGCGGAAGTGTTGGAGCCGCAAGACCGCACGCTGATCGAGCAGGCCTTTGGCGCGGTGCATGAGGTGTACCAGGCCACCGAAGGGTTTTTGGCCAGCACCTGCTCCCACGGCACGCTGCACCTGCATGAAGCCCATCTGCACATTGAGCCGCAATGGCTGGACGACGCCCACACCCGCTTTGTGCCCATCATCACGGACTTCAACCGCATGACCCAGCCCATCGTGCGCTACCGGCTGGACGATGTGCTGGTGCTGCGCCCCGCGCCGTGCCCCTGCGGGCAAGCCACCCGTGCCCTGCTGCGCATTGAAGGCCGCTGTGACGACCAGCTGCAGCTGGCCGACGCGCAGGGGCGGGCGGTGGTGGTGTTTTCAGACGTGCTCAGCCGCGCCCTGGCACAGGTGCTGCCGCTGACAGCACACTACCGTCTGGTGCAGCACGGCCCAGCCCTGCTGCACCTGCACGCCGACCTGGCACTGCCAGAGCTGGAACGTGTGCGGCTGCATCTGCAGGCCACGCTGCAGGCGTTGGGCGTTCACACCGCAGCATTGTGCTGGGCCTTGCACCGGGAGCTGGCGGCTTTTGAGCCCGCCCACAAACGCCGGCGAATTTACCGATTGCACCCGCTACCTGTTCAGCCAAGCCATGCCTGACCCACTTCATCGCTCTCTTGCTAGCTTTGCCACCCGCCTGCGCTGCCTGCTGCTGGGCTGGGGCAGTGTGGGCTTGGCGTATGGCTTGAGCATGGCGCTGGCCGCCCGCCTGGCCACGCCCACGGTGTTGCAAGAGTCCGTGCTGGACCGGTGGGTGCCGTTTAACCCAGCGGGCATTTGGGCCTATTTGATGTTTTTTGGCTTGGTCCCCTACACCTATGCCGTGCTGCGCGCCGAGCGGCTGCGCCGGTTGCAACACGCCATGCAGGCCAGCGCACTGCTCGGTTTCGCGGTGTTTCTGGCGTGGCCGACCACGATGGCCTACCCTTCAGCGGCGGGTGAGGGCGTGTGCCTGGCGCTGCTGCGTCTGCTGCGGGTGGCAGACACGCCCCATCACTGCTTGCCATCGCTGCACGGCGCGTTGACATTGCTGTGCCTGCTGGCGTTGACCGATCGCCAGCGGCCCTGGCACTCGGCAGCCGTTTGGGCGGTGGGGGCCGGTATTTGCGTGTCGGTGGTTCAGCTGCGCCGCCACCTCAGTGTGGATCTGGCCGCTGGGCTGGCGGTGGGGTGGGCCAGTTGGTGGGGCGCGGCGCGGTACGGCGCAGCAGCGTGGCAGGTCAGCTTGACGCGAAAGGTGTGGTCATGAATATATTTGCACTGTCTTTTTTGGGCATGTTGGTGCTGGTGCTGGCTGAGCGCACGCTGTTGCGGGCGCTCAAGCGCCGCGTGGCTCCGTGGCACGCGGTGGTGTTCAACCTCAACTCCGGCCACGTGGTGATGTGGGCGTTTCGGGGGGTGGAGGTGCTGGCCTTTGCGCTGGTGCTGCAGCACGCCAGCCTGAGCTGGGTGGGCCGCTGGCCGGCCGCGTGGCAGTGGCTGTTTGCGTGGGTGGCCTGGGACCTGTGTTTTTACTGGATGCATCGGCTGCACCACACTGTGCCGCTGCTGTGGGCGGTTCACCAGGTGCACCACACCGGGGAGCACTTTGATTTGTCCCTGGGCATCCGCAACTCCTGGTATTCGTCCCTCAGCTCCTTCCCCTTCATGGCGATTCTGGCGGTGTTGGGCGTGCCGCTGGAGGTGTTTGTGGTGGTGTCGTCGCTGCATTATTCGGTGCAGTTCTACAACCACAACGCCGTGGTGGGCCGTTCTGGCTGGCTGGACCGCGTGCTGGTCACACCGTCCAATCACCGGGTTCACCACGGCACGCACCCGCTCTACATCAACAAAAACTTTGGCGGCACGCTGCTGCTGTGGGACAAGGTTTTTGGCTCCCACCAGGCCGAGCGACGCGACATTCCCATGCACTACGGGCTGGTGCAAATGCCCGGCGCTCCCGCCGCCAGCAGCTGCAACCCGGCGTGGGCCAGTCACCCGCCGCTGTGGGTTTGGTGGCAGCGCCGGTTTCAGTCAGCACCCGCCGCGCAGCGCGTGCCCGACGGCTACATCGGCGCGGGCGGCGTGCTGCTGTTTGCGTTAGTGATTGCCTATGTCAACGCCGAGGCACGCCTTGACGGCGCACGCCAGGCCGCGCTTTTTGCCGCGCTGGTGCTGGGAACCATGGCGCTGGGCGGCCAGTCTGACGGGCGGCGTTGGGCTCTGCCGGTGTGGTGTGCCCTGACGCTCGGCCTGCCAGTGGGCGTGTGGGCGGCGTGGGGCGGATGGGCACACGGCCTGTTTCCTATCGCCACTGCCCTGTGCTTGCACGGGGTGGTGGGGTGGCTGCGCTGGGGTGGCGTTGCGCAGAGCGGCGGCCCCGGGCAGCAGTTGGTGGATGCTGCTGACGAGGCAAAAAAATCATGACCCATGTGAAAGAAGCTACCCAGGCGCTGCGCAAGCTACGCTTTCGACACGCCGCAGACCTGGCTTTTCGGCGCGACTTGCTGCGCGAAGCCGCGCTGTACCTGCAAAGCGGCGCTGGCGCACGGCACGGCGACGGCTGGATGTACGCCAAGGTGTTTGGGCTGGCGCTGACCATGGCAGCGGCATACGCTGCGGCGCTGCACGCCAGCACGCCCGGCGGTTTTGCGCTGGCCTACATCGGCGCGGTCTGCCTGGCCATGGCACTGGGTATGAACGCCCTTCACGACGCGGCCCACGGCGCCCTGTTCAAGTCGGCCCGTGCCAACGCAGTGGTACGGCGCCTGGTGGCCCTGCCCGTGGGCATTGACGCGGGCTACTGGACGGCCCGCCATGTTCATGTTCACCACACCTACGCCAACATTGATGGCTACGACCTGGACACCGAACCCAACCCGTTTTTACGCCAAACCCCGTTCCAGCCATGGTCGCCCCAGTACCGCTGGCAACACCGGTACTGGCCCGTGGTGGCGGCCTTGTCATTGCCCTATTTGTGCTGGTACAGCGACTGGGCTGACCGCCTGCAAGCCACCAAGTTGCACCAGCTCAATGGCCCGGTTCACCCCACGGGTTGGGGCCTGTTTTTATTGGGCAAGGCCACGCACGCAGCGCTGCTGCTGGGGCTGCCCATGGGGGCGCTGGCGGGCACGCCCATCGGCTGGGGCACGGTGCTGGGGTGCTACGTGGTGGGGCAAATGCTGGCGTCGAGTTTTTTGGTGGCGCTGATTTTGGGCACTCACTGGGCCGAAGTCGAGTTTTTTCAGCCGCCCGCCAGCGGCACACTGCCGCACACCTGGTACGAGCACAGTTTTCACACGGCCTGCGACTGGATGCCCCGCCCCGCCTGGGCGGCGTACTGGCTGGGCGGGCTCAATGCGCACCTGACGCACCACCTGTTCCCCACTTACAGCCACCGCCATTACCCGGCGCTGGCCCGCATCGTGTGCCGGGTGGCGGGGCAGCACCGGCTGCCCTACCGCCAGCTTAACTACGCCCAGCTGTGGGCGTCACAGCAGCAATTTTTGAAAACCATGGGTCAAAGGCCTGCGCCGGTCATTGCTACAAAATAAAGAGCTGTTCAGGCAGTTTTTACCTGGGCTAGGGCAGGTTTTGACCTGTAAATCATCGTTTTCACGCCAGCGTGGGCGCTGCCAACCGGTCCCATCTGTTAAAACACCGGGTTCTTTTAAAAAGTTGGTTTTCTCATGTCTACACCGTCTGCCGTCCCTTCCCCCGTCGCTGCGCCCACCTTGATTTCCTGGTCCGAGGACGGCCAGGCGCGTACCGCCCACTGGCGCTCTGAGCGCGGCGCACCGGCCCCCAAACGCGTGGTGCTGGCTGACGACACCCTGAGCGCCGACGCCGCTTACCGTCTGGCCTGCGAAGGCACGGGCTTGCTGTGGCGCGGGGACTTTCAGAACGCCCGCCTGCTGATTCAGGCGCTGGCCCGGCGCATTGACAAGCCGGTGAAGGTGTCCAAACAAGCCAGAACTGACCGCAAGAAGGCCGCTCAGGCAGAAGCCAATGGCGTGCCGCTCGGCCAGGCTTTTCACCTGCATCGCCAAGCGCAGGCGCAGCGCGCGCGTGTGCTGGGCATGGTGCTGATCGAGTTTGGAGCGGACTACAAAATCGACTTGCGGCGTGCCCCTGATGCGAAGCAAGCCTGCATCGAGGCGTGGGGAAAGATTGAAGAGTCTGGCGGGAACAGCGTGGCCTCGCTGCGTGAGCTGCTCGGCGTGATCAGCGC
>JANLUZ010000026.1:0-13976 GCA_031363755.1 Polaromonas sp. | reverse complement strand
GAAACCATGCTGGCCACGCGCCTGCTGCGCTTTGCCGAGATGCCGAAAGAGCCGTCGGTGATTCAGCCGCTGCCGTGAGGCTTACTCTGTTTTTCATAGCATAGAAGGAAGTAAACGCCTGGGCTAGCAGCCAATTTGGTTAAAAAACCATCCAAACTGTTCCTTTTTTAAACCAGCTTCTACGCTTTCTGCTGTGCCGATGCGTCAAGCCGAGATGGCAGCGTTGCCACCACATCGGGCAGGTCCACCATCACCGGCTGGCCAGGGGTGGTGCAACCGGTGTCGCAGCATTTGCCGGGCTGGCGGTTTTTAGTGATGGCGCGGTTCGGGTCGTGCGGCACGCCTTCGCCAGCCACACCTCGCTCCAGCAGGCGCTCGACCAGTTCCACTTTGCTGCCAATCGGGTAGTTGCGATAAATTTCCTGCTTCATGGCCGCCGGGGAGCCGCCGCCGTGCATGCTGATGACGCTGTACCAGCCGCCCTGGTAGCCTGCCGTGAGGTCTTCGATGAAGCGGGCGGTCTCAATGCGCTGCTCATAGGGCACATCGGGGTTGGCACGCAGCACTTCCGACAGCTTGGCGCCGGTTTCGGGGTTGTGGTCTTCGTCGGGGCCGGGCAGGGTAACGATCAGCCCGCCGCTGACGTAGTGCGCAATGCGGTGCATGTCGTAGATTTTGGTGGCCAGCAGCAGCTTGCCGATGTTGGAAAACACCGGGTCGGG
Source organism: Polaromonas sp. (assembly GCA_031363755.1). Taxonomy (GTDB): domain Bacteria; phylum Pseudomonadota; class Gammaproteobacteria; order Burkholderiales; family Burkholderiaceae_C; genus Polaromonas. The sequence goes on along the minus strand of JANLUZ010000026.1, from coordinate 13,254 downwards.
CATGAAGGTTTTGCTGTGCTCGTCCGCCTTGCCGTACACGCTGGCGGCCACGCCGCACGCGAAAAAGCTCTCCGTGATCGTGATCAGCTCCACCATTTGCTCGCGCAGGTGGGTTTCCTTGGCCGGGTCAAACCCGTTGGCCTCGCACATCAGCGCGCCCGCGCCAATCAGCAGGTCGCCAAAGCCCGCGCGCGCGCCAATGCAGGTGTGGCGGTGGTGCGTGGCGTAGCTGTAGGTCAGGTGGCCGGTGTGTTCCCACTCTCCCGCGTAAAACACGGCATCCCAGGGCACGAACACCTTGTCGAACATCACCACGCCGGTGCTTTGGCCGTATTTGCGGCTGAACAGTGCCGCGCCGTGCTCGACTTTTTCACCTGGCCGGCCCGCTGGCCGCGCAATGATGGTGATGCCGGGCGCGTCCACTGGCACGGCGCAGCACACGGCAAAGTCGGCGTCTTCCCGGCCCATGTTGCGGCAGGGCATCACCAGCAGTTCATGCACATAGGGCGCGCCTGTGACGATGGCTTTGGTGCCTGAAATCACGATGCCCTGGGCGTTACGTTCGACGATGTGCAGGTAGCTGTCCACGTTGCTTTGCTCATGCGGGCGTCTGCTGCGGTCGCCCTTGGCGTCGGTCATGGCGATGCCCAGCGTCAGGTCCTGGTCTTGCACGCGGTGCAGGTAGTTCAAAAAGCGGGCGGTGTGCTCGGTGCTGCCGCGCGCGTCGTCAATGCGGCTTGAGACCTGGCCAATCGCGTTCAGTGCGTCGTGTGTCAGGTAGCGCTGGGCGCAGCCGGTTTCCTGACACACCAGTCGCACGGCTTCCAGTTTGTTGAGCAGGTCGCCGCTGCTGGTGTTGATGTGGCTGAGCCGGTTCACCCGTTTGCCACTGGTGTGCTGCACCGCCGTCATGAGCGGGGCGTATTGCGGCTTGAGGGCGTAGTCGTACGTCAGCGCAATCGCATTGATGCCGGGGCCGAAGCCGCGCTCGTCCGCCACGCTGTCCACCAAACGCCCGTCCAGGAACACGCGGGGTTTGTAGCGGCGCAGCGACTCGCGAAAGTCGTCGCCAGACACCAGTGTGGCGCTGGGGGTAGGGGCGTTCATGGAGGTCTCCGGTGGTGTTTTAAATCATTCTAGTCAAATATTAAACAGCGTTTAATTTATTTGACATGCGTTCAATCCGATGCGTTTACAGTCACCCCATGCAAGCCAGACTGAACCGCCAACAGGCCCAGATCGATTCCCGCCGCGCCGGGGTGCTTGACGCCGCTCGCGCGGTGTTCCAGCGGTTGGGCATTGAGGGAGCCAGCATCCGCGAAATCGCCAAAGAAGCGGGCTACACGCCCGGGGCGATTTACTCGTACTTTGACAACAAGGAAGCGATTTACGGCGCGCTGCTGGGCGAATCGCTGGAGCGGCTGAACGCTGCGGTGGACGCGGCGGGCCACGATGCATTGCCACCCGCAGACCAGCTCAACGCCAAGGCCTGCGCGTGGTTTGGTTTTTTCGCCGCTAACCCGCGCGACCTGGATCTGGGCTTTTATTTGGTGCAGGGCCTGCAGCCCCGTGGGCTGACCGTCGAGCTGAACTTTCAGCTCAACGACCGCCTGCACGACGCGCTTCGCCCCTGCGAAGCCGCGCTGCAAGCGATGGGCCTGAGCCCGGACGCCGCCCTGCGCGAAAATACGTCTTTATTTGCGCACGGCGTGGGGCTGCTGCTCATGCAGCACACTGGGCGTATCCGCATGTTTGGGCAAGATGCCTCCGTGCTGTTTCAGCTCTACACGACGAATCTTGTGGCGCGGTTGAAGGCGGTGAAACCGACAATGCGCGATAATTGCGCCAACATTTTGTAATTACAGTAATTACAAAAAAGTTCCCCCGTCGAAAGCAAACCATGCCGCTGCCTGCCGAACGTGCCAAGACTGAAACACTGAACCTCAAGCTGGTGCCAATCGGCAACTCTGTGGGCGTGCGTTTGTCCCGGCCCTTGTTGGTCAAATACGGCATGGAGCATTCGGTGGTGGCTGAGCAGCGCCCGGACGGCTTGTTGCTGCGCGGCGCCGCGCAAGGCAAGGCCACGCTTGAGCAAACTTTCATCGAAATGGCGAAGGCTCAAAAGCGTTCAGCCCAGCCAGCCTCTGAAGACTGGCAAGAGTTTGACGCGGCGTCAGCCGACGGGCTGGACAAGCTTGTGTGGTGACGGCCGCCGCCCCGCGCAAAATTCAACGCTATTGCCTGTACTGGGCGCAGCTGGACCCGACACAAGGCAGTGAAATCGCCAAAACGCGCCCGGTGATTGTGGTCAGCCCGGACGCCATGAACAAGCGCATTGAAACCGTGGTGGTGTGCCCGCTGACCAGCCAATTGCATCCCACGTGGGCCAGCCGCGTGCCCTGCGAGTGCGATGGTCGGCCGGGTGAAATCGCGATCGATCAAATCCGAACCGTAAGCAAGCAGCGCCTGCAAAAAACCATAGGCAAAGTGGATGCAGAGGTTGCCCTGCAGGTGCGCGAAGCCATTGCGCTGCTGTATGCCACCGCTTGAATTTTTCGTAAAAAAGGACTCCCTATGTTGTTAGATGCCGACGATTGCCAGCTGGTGCTGGTGGACTACCAGACCCGCCTGATGCCCGCGATTTTTGAGCACGAGGCGGTGCTGGCCAACGCGCTGCGCTTGGCGCACATGGCGCGCGCCATGCAGGTGCCCGTGTGGGCCACCGAGCAAACGCCCGACAAGCTGGGCCACAACATGCCCGATGTGCTGGCCGCCATTGAAGCCGCTGGTGGCCGCACGTTGCACAAAAACCATTTCAGCGCGGTAGCTGACGGCCTGGGTGAGTGGCTGCGCCCTCCGTCGCGCAAGCCAGCCCAAGGCCCGAACGCCCGCAGCCTGCCCAAACACATGCAAAAAACCGAGCCCGAGCCGGAGGAGGGCCGCAACATCATCGTGCTGGCCGGCTGCGAGGCGCATGTCTGCCTGCTGCAAACCGCGCTGGATTTGCTCGAAGAAGAGTTTGACGTCTGGGTGGTGACAGACGCCTGCAGCGCCCGCACCGAGCGCAACCGCGACGCCGCCTTTGACCGCCTGGCCGGCAACGGCGCCGAGCTGGTGACCACCGAGATGGTGGCGTTCGAGTGGCTGCGCACGGCAGAACACCCCGCGTTCAAGGCGCTGCACGCGCTGGTGAAGTAAATCCCCGCACGCCACACGCGTGACGATCCCGGTACAAAATAAGTCATGAAATTTTTCAGCCGACTCTTTGCCGCCATTCACGCCTGCATGGCGGCCCTGTTCGCCATTGCGGCGCTGTTGCTGATGGCGATTGCCGCCAAAGGCGCCTGGCTGGCGTTGGCGGGCGGCCTGGACAACGAGGCGGCGCAGCAGATCATTGAGGCAATTGGCCTGCTGGCAGCGGCGGTGGTGGCGCTTCAGATCGCGCAGACGATTGCCGAAGAAGAGGTGGCACGTGACGCGCACATCAGCGGCCCGACGCGGGTGCGGCGGTTTTTGTCGCGGTTTTTGGTGGTGGTGGTCGTGGCGATCTCGATTGAGGCGCTGGTGGCCACGTTTCGTGCGGCCCATGAAGAGCCGATTCAGCTGGTGTACGCGGCCAGCATTCTGGTGGCGGCGGGTGTGCTGCTAGCAGCATGGGGTGTTTTCGTCCGGCTCAATGTTTACGCTGAGGTATTGGAGCCTGAGGCGATGGCCGAGGCGAAAAGCGAAGACAAGGACTTGAAATAGCCGCAGCCGCAAGCCTGTTGGGCTCGAACAGACGTTTCACCTTGTGTTTTTGATCATGATCTGGACCCTGAAATGACCCTGAAACGACGCCACCTGATTCACCTTGGTTTGCTTAGCAGCGCAGCTGCCTTAACAGGACACCCAACAATGGCGGCGACTGATATGCGCGCAGGCAAAAATAACGGCAAATTCGACGTGGTGGAAACCACCGTCGCTGACCTTCAGGCGGCCATGACGGCAGGCACCGTCACGGCGTTGGCGCTGGTCGATGCTTATCTGGCGCGCATTCAGGCCATCGACAAGGCCGGGCCGCGCCTGAACGCCATCATCGAGCTGAACCCGGATGCCCGCGCCATTGCCGACGCGTTGGACAAAGAGCGCCAAGCCAAAGGCCCGCGTGGCCCGCTGCACGGCATTGCGGTGCTGCTCAAGGACAACATTGCCACCGGTGACCGCATGCTGACCACCGCCGGGTCGCTGGCGTTGGCAGGCACTCCGGCTGCGAAAGATGCGTTTTTGGTTCAGCAACTGCGCGCTGCCGGGGCGGTGATTCTGGGCAAAACCAACCTGTCGGAATGGGCCAACATTCGCTCGACGCGCTCCACCAGCGGCTGGAGTGCACGCGGGGGCCTGACCCGCAACCCCTACGCGCTGGACCGCAACACCAGTGGCTCCAGCTCTGGCTCGGGCGCGGCCATGGCGGCCAGCTTGGCTGCTATTGCGGTGGGCACTGAAACCGACGGCTCCATCACGTCGCCTGCCTCGCTGACCAGTCTGGTCGGCATGAAGCCGACCCTGGGGCTGGTCAGCCGCGCGGGGGTGATTCCGATTGCCCATTCGCAAGACACCGCCGGGCCGATGGCGCGTTGCGTGGCCGATGCGGCGGCGCTGCTCACGGTGCTGGCGGGCACCGACCCGCAGGACGCTGCCACAGCTGCGGCCAACCCACGCAAAAGTGATTTTGTGAAAGCGCTCGACACCAACGCCTTGCGCGGCAAGCGCATTGGTGTGGTGCGCAGCCAGTTCGCTGGCCAGAACGACCAGGTCGCGGCGGTGGTGCTGGCCGAGTTGGCGGTGTTGACGGCGCAGGGCGCCACGCTGGTGGATGTGGCCGAAATTCCGAACACTGCCAAGTACGGCGACACCGAGCTTGCGGTGTTGTTGTATGAACTGAAAGCGGACTTGCCCAAGTACCTGGTAGCCTATGCCCCCAACTCCCCCGTCAAAACCCTGGCCGACGTGATTGCCTTCAATGAAAAGCACGCGGCGCGGGAGTTGACGCATTTTGGTCAGGAGCTGTTCATCAAGGCCCAGGCCCTGGGCGAGTTGAGCAGCAAGGCCTACCTCGAGGCGCTGGCCACCAATCAGAAGTACGCAGGCAAAGAAGGTATTGACGCCGTGCTGGCCGCCCACCAGCTCGACGCCCTGGTGGCGCCCACGGGCGGCCTGCCGTGGCTGACTGACTTCATCAACGGTGACAACAGTGGCGCCAGCTTCACATCGCCGGCTGCCGTGGCCGGCTACCCGCACATCACGGTTCCCGCCGGTTTTGTGCATGGCTTGCCGTGCGGCTTGTCCTTTGTCGGCCCCGCCTGGAGCGATGCCGCACTGATCGGCATGGCTTATGCGTATGAGCAGGCCTCCCGTCGCCGACGCGCACCGACCTTTCCCAAAAGCGTGAACCCGGCCGCCTGAAAGTTGGCGGGCGGGTTGTGGGTGGGTAGGGGCACCCCGCAATGCCCTGATTGCAGGGTGCTTCGTTATTCATAGCAATGCAGGCAGAAAACGCCTGGACTAGCGCTTGTTTTAGCTTGAAATAGGCGTTCACGGGCGGCTTTGCGGGGCTGGCGGGCCTCTGCGGGGGTCATCACAGCTTGTTTTTTAGGTGTTTTAGGGTTCTAGCCCAGGCGTTTATTGCCTGGGTAGCTCTCTATTCAGTAGCATTGCCGCGCCAAGGCTGGCAACGCCAGTGCCGGGTGCAGTGCGCCGTCAGCCAGCCGCAAGCGCGCTGCCCATAATGCGCTTGAGACGATGCCGCGCCAGATCGGCCAGCTTGACGCAACCCCACCGACGGAGACCAGCCCTTGTTCAAATCCCTTCAGCTCAGCAAAACCGACGCGCTCATTGAGGCCGCCATCACCGACACCTCCGAATCGCAGCTGCCCGCGGGCGATGTGCTGGTGGCGGTGGAGTACTCCACGCTCAACTACAAAGACGGCCTGGCCATCACCAACACCGGCCCGGTAGTGCGCTGCTGGCCCATGGTGGCGGGCATCGACGGCGCGGGCACGGTATTAGAGTCAACCCACCCCGCTTGGCAGGCGGGCGACAAGTTTGTGCACAACGGCTGGGGCCTGGGTGAAACGCGCTGGGGGCTGATGAGCGAGCGGGCGCGCTTGCAGGGCGACTGGTTGGTCAAATTACCCGCAGCCTTCACCACCCGCCAGGCGATGGCCATTGGCACCGCGGGCTACACCGCCATGCTGTGCGTGCTGGCGCTGGAGAAAAACGGCTTGACGCCAGGCGACGGCGAGGTGCTGGTCACCGGTGCCACCGGCGGTGTGGGCAGCGTGGCGGTAGCGCTGCTCAGCAAGCTCGGCTACGCCGTGGTGGCCGCCACAGGCAAAGCCGATGAAGCCGCGTATTTGACCCAGCTGGGCGCGGCCAGCATCATCGACCGCGCCGCGTTGTCGGCGCCGGGCAAGCCGCTGCAAAAAGAGCGCTGGGCCGCCGTGGTGGACGCGGTGGGTTCCCACACGCTGGCCAACGCCTGCGCGCAAACCCGCTACGGCGGCGTGGTGGCGGCCTGCGGCCTGGCGCAGGGCGCCGATTTCCCCGCCACCGTGATGCCCTTCATCTTGCGCGGCGTCACGCTGGCGGGCATTGACAGCGTGATGGCCCCCTTGGCCAAACGCCAGCAGGCCTGGGACCGGCTGGCCATTGACCTGGACGCCGCCAAGCTTGAAGCCATCGCGGTCGAGGTGCCTTTGTCGCAGGCTGTCGAAAAGGCCGCTGCCCTCATGGCCGGCACCGTGCGCGGCCGCGTGATCGTGAAAATCTGAAGAACAAAAAAAAGCGGAGACACCCATGACACCCACAACGGCCCCCACCACACCTTATGCCGAGTTCTACAGGCAATCAATTGACCAGCCTGACGCCTTCTGGGCCGAGCAGGCCCAACTGATCGACTGGTTCACGCCCTTCACCCGGGTGTGCAACCACGACAACCCGCCATTTGTGCACTGGTTCGAAGGCGGCACCACAAACCTGTGCCACAACGCCGTTGACCGGCATCTGGCCACGCGCGCCGACCAGGCCGCGCTGATTTATGTGTCGAGTGAAACCGGCATCGAACAAACATACAGCTTTGCCGAGCTGCACGCGGAGGTGCAGCGCATGGCGGCTGGCTTGCTGGCCATGGGCGTAGGCAAAGGCGACCGCGTGCTGATCTACATGCCGATGATTGCCGAGGCCGCGTTTGCCATGTTGGCCTGCGCGCGCATCGGGGCGATTCATTGCGTGGTGTTTGGCGGCTTTGCCAGCGGCTCGCTGGCGTCGCGCATCGATGATGCGTCGCCCAAGGTCATCATCTCGGCCGACGCCGGCTCGCGCGGTGGCAAGGTGGTGGCCTACAAACCGCTGCTGGACGAAGCCATTGCCCTGTCAACCCACCAGCCGCAAGCTGTGCTGATGGTCGACCGCGGCCTGGCCCCCATGACTCTGGTGACCGGGCGCGACCAACTGTGGGGCGAGGTACGCGCCGCCCACCTCGAGGCCCAGGTGCCGTGCGAGCCTATGCAGTCTACGGACATCAGCTACACCATCTACACCAGCGGCACCACGGGCAAGCCCAAGGGCGTACAGCGCGACACCGGAGGCTATGCGGTGGCCCTGGCGGCCAGTATGACGCACATTTTTGACGGTAAACCCGGTGAAACGTTCTTTTCTACCAGCGATATCGGCTGGGTCGTCGGCCACAGCTACATCGTCTATGGCCCGCTGATTGCAGGCATGGCCACCATCATGTACGAAGGTCTGCCCACCCAGGGCATGGACGGCCAGCCCAATGGCGGCATCTGGTGGAGCCTGGTGGAGAAGTACGGCGTCACGGCCATGTTCAGCGCGCCCACCGCCGTGCGCGTGCTCAAAAAGCAAGACCCGGCGCTGCTCAAAAAATACGACCTGAGCAGCCTGCGTGCGCTCTTCCTGGCCGGTGAGCCGCTGGACGAACCCACCGCCCGCTGGATCAGCGATGGCCTGGGCGTGCCCATCATCGACAACTACTGGCAGACCGAGTCGGGCTGGCCGATCATCACCATCGCAAACGGTGTCGAGAAAAAGCCCAGCAAATTCGGCAGCCCCGGCGTGCCCATGTACGGCTACAACATCAAGCTGCTGCACGAAAGCACCGGCGAAGAGCTGACCCAGCCGAATGAAAAAGGCGTGGTCGTGATCGTTGGCCCGACCCCGCCCGGCTTCATGCAAACCATCTGGCAGGACGACGCCCGCTTCGTCAGCACCTACTGGAAAAGCGTGCCTGGCAAAACGGTGTACAGCACCTTTGACTGGGGCATTCGCGACGAAGACGGCTACTACTTCATCCTGGGCCGCACCGACGACGTGATCAACGTGGCGGGCCACCGGCTGGGCACACGCGAGATCGAGGAAAGCATTTCGGGCCACACCGCTGTGGCTGAAGTGGCCGTGGTCGGCGTGGCCGATGCGCTCAAGGGCCAGGTCGCGATGGCATTTGTAGTGCCCAAGGACTCGGCGGTGCTGCACGACGCAGCAGCGGCCTTGAAGCTCGAAGGCGACATCATGAAGCGGGTCGATGGCGACCTGGGCGCAGTGGCCCGGCCCGCGCGGGTGCGCTTTGTCACGGCGCTGCCCAAAACCCGCAGCGGCAAGCTGCTGCGCCGCGCGATTCAGGCGGTGTGCGAGGGGCGTGATGCCGGCGACCTGACCACCATGGACGACCCGGCCGCCTTGCAACAGATCAGCGAACAGATCGGCCAGGTGCCCGCAGCGCGCTCGCGCCAGGTCGAGCTGCCCTGAGCCGAATAGGGCGCCGCGCGCTGTCGGCTGGTGGGTCTGACTGCGCCAGTGAGTTGGCCCGGTCAACCCGGCTGCTGTGCTTTGCAGTGTCTCAACTTGAGAAAATCTACCTGCTTTTTGGCTGACCGAGGGTTTACGCGGGGTTGTGTGGCACAGTGCGCCCCTAGCATCGCAAGGCGGCAGTCCCAGCCGTGCTGCCTCGAGCGAGTTTTTCCACAACAAAGCCACGAAAGAAGCAATCACCATGACGACGAACATCAATGTGAACGGCCGTACGGTCGCTGTGAACGCAGAGGCGGACACGCCGCTCCTGTGGGTCATTCGTGACGAGCTGGGCATGACCGGCACCAAGTTTGGCTGCGGTGCTGCGCTGTGCGGTGCGTGCACCGTGCATTTGAACGGCCAGCCCGTGCGTTCGTGCCAGACACCTTTGTCGGCGGCTGTGGGGCAGAAAATTGCGACGATCGAGAGCCTGTCGAAAACCAGTACGCACCCGCTGCAGGTTGCCTGGATCAAGCACGACGTGCCGCAGTGCGGCTACTGCCAGTCGGGCCAGCTGATGAGCGCAGCCGCCTTGCTCAACAGCAACAAAAACCCCAGCGACGCCGACATTGACGCGGCCATGAGTGGCAACATCTGCCGTTGCGGCACCTATCCGCGCATCAAGGCTGCCATCAAGGATGCGGCTTCCACCATGCGCAAAGCTTAATGCCAGCAGGCCCCCACTGCCCACGCTGACAGCCCAAACCATCAAGGAATCCCCATGAAAACTCAAGATCAATCCACCCTGCAGTCCGAGTCTTCGGGCCTGAATCGCCGCAGCTTTCTTAAGACATCGTCCGTCATCACAGGCGGGCTGATGTTGGGCGTTGGCCTGCCCCTGCTGTCAGGCGCCAGCCATGCTGCTGGCACGCTCTACACGCCGAATGCGTGGGTGCACATTGCTGATGACAACACCATCACGCTACTCACCGCGCGCTCGGAAATGGGGCAGGGCGTCTACACCGCACTGCCCATGTTGATCGCCGAAGAGCTCAGTGTGGACATTCGCAAGATCAAGGTGGAAGTGGCACCGCCGGGTGCGGCCTACACCAATGCGTTGCTGGGCGCACAGATCACCGGCGGCTCGTCGTCGGTGCGCGACGGTTGGGAAAAATTGCGCATTGCCGGCGCGCAGGTGCGCACGATGCTGATTTCCGCGGCTGCTACTCAGTGGAATGTGGACCCGTCGACGTTGAAGGCCGACATGGGCGTTGTGTTCGGCCCGAACGGCAAAAAAGCCACTTATGGCGCGCTGGCTGGCGCTGCATCAAAGTTGCCCGTGCCCGAAAAAGTGGCGCTGAAAGACCCGAAAGATTTCCGCTTGGTGGGCAAGTCCACCAAGCGTCTGGACACCCCGGGCAAGGTCAACGGCACAACCGAGTTCGGCATCGACGTGAAGTTGCCCGGCATGGTGTACGCCAGCTTGCAACAATGCCCTGTCATTGGCGGCACCGTGAAAAGTTTCGATGCGGCCAAGGCCAAGGCCATGCCTGGCGTGATTGACGTGGTGCAAATTCCTGACGGCGTGGCGGTGGTGGCCGACACCTACTGGCATGCCTTCAAGGCTCGCCAGTCTTTGACGGTGCAGTGGGATGAGGGTGCTGGCGTGGCCATCAGCAATGCGAGCATGTTGGGCGGCATCCGCAAAGCGGCCGACACGGGCAAACCCATCGCAATCATTCCGGCCAAAGGCGACGTGTCGGCCATTGCCAAGGGCGAAGGCAATCTGGTCAAGGCCGAATATGTGTCGCAACTGCTGGCGCACGCCACGCTGGAGCCACAAAACTTCACCGCCGACTACAAAAACGGCAAGTGCTTGCTGATCGGCTCGACCCAGTTTCAGCAAGGCGCGGTGGGCAATGTGGCCGCAGCGCTGGGCATCAAGCCGGAAGACATTACGCTGAAAACCACCTTTCTTGGCGGCGGTTTCGGGCGCCGCCTGGAGGTTGATTTCATCGTGCAGGCAGCTCAGATTTCCAAGGCTGTCGGCAAGCCCGTCAAGTTGATCTGGAGCCGTGAAGACGACACCCAGAACGACTTTTATCGCCCCATGGCGCTGAACCAGCTGGCCGCCACCCTTGGGCCGGATGGCAAGCCAACCGCAATGACCTTCAAGCTGACGTCGCAATCCATCACGCAGCGCGCCTTCGGCCTGCCAAAAGACACGCTCGACGCATTCATGGTCGAAGCTGGTGTGGCGCCCTACGACATTGCGAACACGCGCCATGATGTGGTGATTCACGACAGCGGGTTGCGCGTGGGCTACTGGCGCTCGGTGAGCCATGCGCTCAACGCATTTGCCAATGAAAGTTTTGTCGACGAAATGGCGGCAGCAGCTGGCCAGGACCCTTATGCCTACCGCATGGCCATGCTGGAAAAGCAACCGCGCTTTGCCAACGTGCTCAAGCAGGCGGCCGAACGATCAGGCTGGGCAACGCCTGCGCCAGCCGGTCGTTTTCGCGGTATGGCCCTGATGGACGGCTACGACACCTACCTGGCGCAGGTTGTCGAGATTTCGGTCAAGGACAACCAGGTGACCGTGCACAAGGTCACCGTGGTCGCCGACGCAGGACAAATGATCAACCCTGACACCGTGCAGGCGCAAATCATGTCCAGCGTTATTTTTGGAATGTCTGCCGCGTTGAACAACGAAATTACCCTGGACAAAGGCCGCGTGCAACAGACCAATTTTGCAGACTACCCCGTGCTGCGAATGTACGAGGTGCCCGTGATGGACATCACGCTGATTCAGAGCACTGAAAAACCTGGCGGTGTGGGCGAGCCCGCTACCGCGCTGGTCGCCCCGGCCCTGGCCAACGCGCTGTTTGCAGCCACGGGCAAGCGCGTTCGCAGCTTGCCGCTGCATGCCAACCTGCTCAAGGCTTGACGACGTACTGGCCGTTGCCTGGCATCGGTGATGGACAACATTGATCTGGAGGTTCTGAAGACCGCATCCCAGTGGCTGGGTGCGGGTCTGTCGTGCGAGCTGGTCACGGTGCTCAAAACCTGGGGTTCCAGCCCGCGCCCCGAGGGGTCGATGTTGGCCATCTGCGCTGACGGACGGGTGGTGGGGTCCGTGTCTGGCGGCTGTATCGAAGACGACATGATCGATCATGCCAGGCGCGAAGGTCTGAATCGCAGCACGCCGGGCGTCGTCACTTACGGGATGACAGCGGACGAGGCGCACCAGTTTGGACTGCCGTGCGGCGGCACGATTGAGCTAGCCATTGAACCGCTGGCCCCCGGTCTGGCGTCTGGGCACATGGCCGAGTTGCTGCAGCGACTCGACGCTGGTGAGCTGGTGGCGCGGCGCCTGGACATGCTCTCGGGCGCTGTCACGCTGCAGACGGCACTGCCCAGCCAGTCCATGCAGGTCTCGGGCTCGGCGCTGGTCACCCTGCACGGGCCGCGTTGGCGACTGTTGATCATTGGTGCGGGCCAGCTTTCTCGATTTGTGGCGCAAATCGCGCTGGGCATGAACTACGCGGTCACGGTGTGTGAACCCCGGGCGGAATACCGCGACGCTTGGCAGGTGCCCGGCGTAGAGTTGGCCACCGACATGCCTGACGACGTGGTGCAAGCTATGCGCCTGGACGCACGCTGCGCCGTCATCGCCCTCACCCATGACCCCAAACTCGATGACCTGGCGTTGATGGAAGCCCTGCGCTCGGAGGCCTTTTATGTCGGCGCGATCGGCTCACGCCTGAACAATCAGCGCCGCCGTGAGCGGCTGGCCGAGCACTTCGACCTCACAACAGCACAACTCAACAAACTGCATGGCCCGATCGGCCTGTACATCGGCAGCAAGACACCACCCGAAATCGCCATTTCGATTCTTGCCGAGCTGACGGCGGTAAAAAATGCCGTGGACTTGCCCAGGGCGGTCGATGTGGCCGTCGGCAAGACGTTGGCCGGCCTGGCGGCGACCGGTGAAGTCTGCGAGCTGCCACCGCCGACGTGAATTCAGTGCCGGTGGCTTTGGCGGCCGGCCTGTCATACACCGAAAAAGCTGGCCCTTGACAAAAGTGCCTTACAGAAGCGCTCGGTGCCATTGCCGAACAGATGATGCGGCAATAATTTCAGTCATTTACGGCTCTATCCCTCGTATTTAATGCCTTTATAGCTATTAAAACCGTAGCGGTATAAATATCTGGGCTGCTGACCGGTTGTTGATCATTTGCCCTCGTTCTGTGTATTGATGTCCATGCTGACGCCATCGCCGTTTGTGAAAATTGCAGGGTTGCAGGTGTTCGATGGCACAATTCGGGATGTCTTGACAAGCCCTTCCAGGCGCAATCGCACCCGCTAACCGGTTCAGCCGTGATCGCGGAAGGTTAATTAACCAGCTACATTCCCCTGCTTTTTTTGAGGATGTAGCGCACTTATGTTTCCCTAAGGGAGACGGAGGTC
>JANLUZ010000019.1:0-7295 GCA_031363755.1 Polaromonas sp. | reverse complement strand
GCCGTCCACTGTGCGGTCAATTGCGTCGCCATATTGATCAAACCCGGTGTAGCGGATGCGCGACCAGCGCGGTACCACGCCGCGCAGGCCCGGCACTGACAAGCACCCTTCCCAGCCGTCTTCTTCCTCATCACCCAGCGGCGTGATGACCGGGTTCAGCAGCACGGTGCGCGGCACTGCTGGTGCGTCGGGGTAGCGCGGATTCACGGTGTTGGTGCCAAAAATTACCAGCTGCAAGTTCACCCCAATTTGCGGCGCGGCCAGCCCTGCACCGTTGGCCGCACGCATCGTGTCAAACATGTCGGTGATCAGCAGGTGCAGCGCATCGGTGTCGAACTCAGGCACGGGCTGCGCCACACGCAACAGGCGGGCGTCGCCCATTTTGAGGATGTCTCGAACGGTCATATCAGCGCTTTCATCTGTTCCTCGTCAATCACCGCCACCCCCAACTCCTGCGCCTTGGTCAGCTTGCTGCCCGCCTCCGCACCCGCCAGCAGGTAGTCGGTTTTCTTGCTGACGCTGCCGGCCACTTTGGCGCCAGCGGCTTCGAGCAGGTCTTTGGCCTCGTCGCGGCTCAGGGTGGGCAGTGTGCCGGTGATGACAAAGGTCCTGCCGCTGAGCGGCTTCGGGCTTACAGCGGCGGGCGGGCCTTCTGCCCAGGTTAAGCCGCAAGCACGCAGCTGTTCGACCACTTCGCGATTGTGCAGCTGGTCAAAAAAGGTGCGAATGCTGGTGGCCACGATGGGACCGACATCGGCCACGTCCAGCAGCTGCGCCTCGGTGGCGCTAATGACGGCGTCAAGCTGGCCGAAGTGATGGGCCAGCGCCTTGGCGGTGGCCTCACCCACGTGGCGAATACCCAGGCCGAAAATGAATCGAGGTAAGGTAGTTTGTTTGGATTTTTCGAGAGCATCGACCAGATTTTTTGCCGACTTGTCAGCCATGCGCTCCAGGCCGGCCAGCGCGGTAAAGCCCAGCTTGTACAAGTCGGGCAGCGTGCGGATCAGGTGGGCGTCCACCAGTTGCTCGACCAGCTTGTCGCCCAGGCCGTCGACCTCGACCGCGCGTCGGTGGGCAAAGTGCAGGATGGCTTCCTTGCGCTGGGCACCACAAAACAGCCCGCCGGTGCAGCGGTAGTCGGCCATAACCTCCCCGTTAACTTCTTCGCGCACCGCGTCAGAGCCGCACACTGGGCACTGGCGCGGCATGGTGAAAGCAGGCGCATCGTGGTGGCGTTGGTCCAGCAATACGCCAACCACCTCGGGAATCACGTCCCCGGCGCGCCGCACCGTCACCGTGTCGCCGACCCGCACGTCCTTGCGGCGGGCTTCATCCTCGTTGTGCAGCGTGGCGTTGGTCACGGTAACGCCACCCACAAACACTGGCGCCAGCTTGGCCACGGGCGTGAGCTTTCCGGTGCGGCCCACCTGCACGTCAATGGCCAGCACAGTGGTGAGCTGCTCTTGCGCCGGGTATTTGTGGGCCACCGCCCAGCGCGGTTCGCGCGTGACAAACCCGAGCTGGCGCTGCAGGTCAAGCCGGTTGACCTTGTAGACCACGCCGTCAATGTCATAAGGCAGTTGGTCCCGGCTTGCGCCGATGCGCTGGTGAAACGCTATCAATTCAGAAGCACCCGAGGCAATGGATGTCTGGGCTGCGACCGGAAAACCCCATTTTTTCAGGGTTTGGAGCAGTTCAAAGTGCGTTTCAAAGGCGGGGCCGCCTGCTTTAGCCGCGCTGACCTCGCCCAGGCCGTAGGCAAAAAAGCTCAAGCGGCGCTGGGCCGCTACCGTGGGGTCGAGCTGGCGCACCGCACCGGCGGCGGCGTTTCGCGGATTGACGAAGGTCTTTTCGCCCTTGGCCCCGGCCGCGATTTTGGCCCGCTGTTTGGCGTTCAGGGCCTCAAAATCGGCCCGGCCCATGTAGACCTCGCCGCGCACTTCCAGCACTGGCGGGCACTCTGACGGCAGGCGCAGCGGGATCTGCGAAATCGTGCGGATGTTCTGCGTCACGTCTTCGCCGGTTTCGCCGTCGCCGCGGGTGGCCGCCTGCACCAGCACGCCGTTCTCATAGCGCAGGCTCATGGCCAGCCCGTCAAACTTCAGCTCGGCAACATATTCCACTGGGGGGGCATCAAGGGCCAGTCCGAGCTCCTTGCGCACGCGGGTGTCGAAGTTCTGCGCGCCGGTGGCTTCGGTGTCGGTTTCCGTGCGAATGCTGAGCATGGGCACGCGGTGGCGCACCGGGGAAAACTGGGCCAGCGGCTTGCCGCCCACCCGCTGGGTCGGGGAATCAGCCGTCAGCAGCTCGGGGTGCGCGGCCTCGATGACCTGCAATTCCTTGAACAGGTGGTCGTATTCAGCATCCGGCAGGCTGGGCTCGTCGAGCACGTAATAGCGGTGGGCGTGATGGGCTAGCGTCTGGCGCAGCACGCTTGCCCGTGCTGCCACTGGGCTGGCATCTGCGGGCGGGTCTGCGTGGAACAGGTCGCTCACGAAAACAAGCGCCGTGCCAGTACCGAGCCCGCAGCCAAGTCGCGTGCTTCCAGCGTGGTGTACAGCGTTTCCAGGTCGTTGTTGATGGCTTCCATCGCTTCGGGGCGAATCGGTGCGCCGTTGTCGTCGATGATCACGCCGCCCATGGCTTTGGCCAGCGCAATGGCAGACTCGCAAAGGCGTGCAAACGGCCGTTCGCTGTGCGGCACTTGTGGCACGTCGAGCGACAGCGTGATGTCGCGCAGCGCGGTGTCTTCGGGCGCTTCGGCCATGGCGGCCTGGGCGTCAAATAACAGGCCCAGCACCGGCCCCAAGCCATGCTGGCTACCCGGCAACACCATGCGCCCCGGCAAGGCGCCGGCGACAAAGCCGATGCGGCCGGCGCACTGCTGCACGTAACCAGGGCTCCAGGCGGTGCTAATGGCGCGCAAACCAAAGCTCAATTGCGCGTCGTGGCCGCTGGCGAACTGGTCTAGCTCGCGGGCACGGGCAACTTCTTCCAGCATGTCCGGAAATTCGGCCTCGCCGCTCAGTGCATCGGCAAAGGCCTGCGCCTTCATCACGAACTCGGAATATTCGATCTGGTTCAGCGCGCCGGTGCGGTTGGCCAGTTGCACCCCACATTGAAATGCGCTGTAGCGCTGGCCGGCCACCGGGAATTGCCATTCGCCCGTAGTCGCGCTCAGGCCTTCCACGCCGAACGGCTTGCTGCCAGCGCGGCGGGTGCTGGGCATGGCGGCCAGGGCGGCCTCACCAGACACCACGCCATCGATGGCCACGGGCGCGATGACGTCGATCAGTGCGTCCAGCACCGGGCTTTTTTCGGGTGTGGCCAAGCCCAGCGACTGCGCGAAAGACGGCATCGGATTCCCGCCTGGCACGGTGTCCGGGCCGGTGTCAAAGCTGGGCTCGCGCCGCTCGGCGTCATCGCTTGGCAGCGTAGCACCGGGTGTGCGCCCGGTGGTGCCGGGCGCGTCCTGCTGCCCAAGCGGTTGCAGCGGCATGGCGCCGGTTTCATTGCTGTTGGGCGGCGTAGGTTGCCGGGGGGCATTACGGCGGGCCGACCATGCGCTGTGGGCGACAACGCCTGCGAGGATCAGGCCACCGGCCACCGCCAGACTGATTTGAAGTGTGCTCATCGGTTCCGATTTTATTGAAAATATTGCCTGGCCCGGCCTGACTACGCCGCCGCGAAGCCAAGGGCGGCTTCCATATCCACCGCCACGATGCGCGACACGCCCTGCTCCTGCATGGTCACGCCAATCAGCTGTTGGGCCATTTCCATGGCAATTTTGTTGTGGCTGATGAACAAAAACTGGGTGCCTGTGCTCATGGCCGTCACCAGTTTGGCATAGCGTTCTGTGTTGGCGTCGTCCAGCGGCGCGTCCACTTCGTCGAGCAGGCAAAACGGCGCTGGGTTGAGCTGGAAAATCGCAAACACCAGGGCAATTGCGGTCAATGCTTTCTCGCCGCCCGACAGCAGATGGATCGTCTGGTTTTTCTTGCCGGGTGGCTGCGCCATCACCTGCACACCCGCGTCCAGAATCTCGTCACCGGTCATCATCAGCTTGGCGTTGCCGCCGCCAAACAGCTCGGGGAACATGCGGCCGAAATGCCCGTTGACGGCCTCAAACGTGCTGGCCAGCAGGTCGCGCGTTTCCATGTCGATTTTCTTGATCGCGTCTTCCAGCGTGGCCATGGCTTCGTTCAGGTCGGCCGACTGCGCGTCGAGAAACTGCTTGCGCTCGCGCGCGGTGGCCAGCTCGCTCAGTGCGGCCAGGTTGACGGCACCCAGCGCCTGGATGTCACGCTGGATACGGTCAATCTCGCCCTGCAGCCCGGCCAGCTTCACGCCGCCGCTGTCAACCGACTGAGCCACCGCCACCAAGTCAGCCTGCGCGTCAACCAGCAATTGGCTGTACTGCTCCAGGCCCAGGCGCGCGGCTTGTTCCTTGAGCTGAAAGTCGGTGATGCGCTGGCGCAGCGGGTCCAGTTCACGTTCGAGCTGAAGGCGGCGCTCGTCACTGGCGCGCAGCCTGGCGGTCAGGTCGTCGTACTGGCTGCGGCGGGCACCCAGGTCGGCTTCACGCTCCAGTTTGGTGTTCAGTGCGCTTTGCAAGCCGCCTTGCGCGGCCGCGTCATTCAGGCGCAGCAACTCTGCCTGCGCCCGCTCTTGCTCGGCCGCAATCGTGGCAGCCTGCTGGCCCGCGATGGCAATGGACCGGGTCAACTCGCCCTGGCGTGCGCTCAATGCGCGCAGGCCAAACTGGGCTTCTTGCGCCTGGCGCTCCAGGGCGCGCTGCTGTTCGCGCGCTTCGCCCAGGCGGCGCTCAAGTTCGATCACCCTATCCTCGAGCTGGGCGTGCCGCTCTTGGCTGTCGGCCAATTGCATGTCAAGTTCTTCGAACCGTGACTCGGCAACCACCCGGCGCTCTTGCAGGTGGTCCAGCTGCGCGGTGACTTCCGCCATGTCGGCGTTGATCTGCCCGCTGCGGGCACGGGTTTGCTCCGCCAGCTGGGTCATGCGCAGGGTTTCGACCTGCAGGCTGTGGGCGCGGCTTTGGCCTTCAGCCGATTCGCGTCGGGCGGCGACCAGGCGCTGGGCCGCGTCCTGGTAGGCGGCTTCGGCACGGATCAGCGCGCTTTTGGCCTCGTCGTGAATCAGCACCTGGGCGCGCAGCTCGAGGGCGAGGTTGTCGATCTCTTGCGCGCGGCCCAGCAAGCCAGCCTGCTCGGAGTCGGGAGCGTAAAAACTCACGCTGTGCTGCGTCACGGCGTGCCCGCCGGGCACATAAATCACTCCCCCGCTGGGGAGCATGTGTCGCGCGGTCAGCGCCTCGTCAAGCGTCTGCGCGGTATAGCAGCCCTGCAGCCAGTCGGCCAGTAGCGCGGCCTGCGCGGCGTCGTGCAAGCGCAACCAGTCAAACAGCGGCTTCAGTGGCGACGCCGACGCTGCGGCCGGAGTTGCACCGCCCATCGGCGGGGTGTAGAACGACAGCTTGGCAGGCGGCGCGCCAGTGCCATCAGCGCTAAGAAGGCCGCGCACCATGTCAAGCCGCGACACCTCCAGCGAACCCAGGCGCTCGCGCAGCGCCGCTTCCAATGCGTTTTCCCAGCCTTGGGCAATCTGCACGCGGCTCCACAGGCCTTGGAGGCTTTCGAGCCCGTGCCGGGCCAGCCAGGGGCGCAGCTTGCCATCGGTCTTGACTTTTTCTTGCAGCGCCTTGAGGGCTTCGAGCCGGGCCGACAGCTCGGCGCGTTTGGCTGCTTGCGTGTTGACGGCCTGCTGAAGCGTGCGCCGCTCCTCATCGCGCTGCGGCACGGAGTCTGTCAGCGCTTCCAGCCGGGCCTCCGCCTCGGCCTGGGCCAGCTGGGCAGACTCAAGCTGGCTTTGCAGGCTGAGCAGCCGGGTTTCTTCGGGCGCGTTCAAGGCGTTGCGGTCGGTGGTGAGCTTTTCCAGCCGCACGTTCAGGGTGCGGGATTGCTCTTCAATGTTCCGCTGGTCCGCGGACAGCACCTGGATGTGCTGCTGCACCTGGCTGGCCTGCACCCGCTGATCGTTGGCTTTGCCTTGGGCGGCGCGCCAGGCGTCTTCCAGCGCGGGCAGCTGGTCGGCCTGCTCTTCACTTTGGGCCGCCAGCAACTCGGCTTTTTCCTCGGCGTCCATGGCCTGACCGGCCAGGGTTTCAGACTCGATGGCGGCGTCTTCCTGGCGCGTGGCCCATTGCGCCGTTTGCTCGTTGAGTTGCACCAGCCGCTGCTCGACGCGCACGCGGCCATCGACCACAAAGCGAATTTCAGCCTCCAGGCGGCCCACCTCGGTGCTGGCCTCATAGAGCTTGCCTTGCGCCTGGTTAACCTGGTCGCCAGCGGCGTAGTGCGCCTGGCGGATAGTTTCCAGATCTGCCTCGATGTGGCGCAGATCAGCCATGCGGCTTTCCAGGTCGTTCACCGCCTTGTCGGCGTCGACCTTGATGCGAGCCTGGTCGGTCTCGGCGTCGACCCGTTTCAACCACCACAGCTGATACTGCTTCAGGGCGCCGCTGGCCTGCAGCGCGTTGTAGCGCAGCGCGACTTCGGCCTGCTTTTCCAGCCGTTCGAGGATGGCGTTCAGCTCGCGCAGGATGTCTTCGACGCGGGTTAGGTTCTCGCGCGTGTCGCTCAGGCGGTGAGCGGTTTCGCGGCGGCGCTCCTTGTATTTGGACACGCCCGCGGCTTCCTCCAGAAACAAGCGCAGCTCTTCGGGCTTGGACTCGATGATGCGGCTGATGGTGCCCTGGCCAATGATGGCGTAGGCGCGTGGCCCCAGGCCGGTGCCCAAAAACACGTCCTGCACGTCGCGGCGGCGCACGGGCTGGTTGTTGATGTAGTAGCTGGAAGTTCCGTCGCGGGTCAGCACGCGTTTGACAGCAATTTCTAAAAACTGGCCCCACTGGCCGCCCGCGCGGTGGTCGGCGTTGTCAAACACCAGCTCCACGCTGGAGCGACTGGCCGGTTTACGGGTGGTGGTGCCGTTGAAGATGACGTCCTGCATCGACTCGCCGCGCAGCTCGGACGCCTTGCTTTCCCCCAACACCCAGCGGACCGCGTCCATGATGTTGGACTTGCCGCAGCCGTTGGGCCCCACCACACCCACGAGCTGCCCCGGCAGCACAAAGTTGGTGGGCTCGGCAAACGACTTGAAGCCGGCCAGTTTGATGGAGTTGAGGCGCACGCGAGCGGTTGAAGAGGTTTGGCGGGGCGGATGGGGTGGGTCAGATCGTGCAGGCACCACGCTGCGCTCACGACAAGCTCACCGGC
>JANLUZ010000179.1:0-4517 GCA_031363755.1 Polaromonas sp. | reverse complement strand
GCCCAGCGCATAGCCGAGCTGCGTAAGCGTAGGGATCAGCCCCGCGTCGTGCGCGCTGACGTGCATGTCGGCACCCAGCACACCCAGCATGGGCTGCGCGTAGTACAGCGAGGCCACCGACAGCCCCGCGCCGCCCGCCAGCAGCAGCACCAACGACGCGGGCAGCGCGGGGATGATGGCAGCGACAACAGGTGGTGGCGTGGCGTTGGGTGGGGTGGCAGGGGTCATGAGGAGTTGGAGGCGACGGACGCAGGTGCAGCGAAGGGCACGCAGTGTGCGGGATTTTCAATCCCGCGCCCACCGCCGTCTTTGGATACGACCGGGGCTGGCGCAAGATCGCGAAAAAAGCGGCCGTGTGTCAGCGACTGCGGTGCTTGGCCTACAGCGGCTGTCACACCGAGCCGGTAGGCTGTGCGCAATCACTTCATTCCACCTTCCTTCCGGGCTCCGCATGAAACTTCAAGCCACCTGCACGCTGACGGCCACGGCCCACGCCGACTGCCCCGTCATTGCCATGCTGCGCCCGCGCGGTGGGGCAGCGCAAACCGTATTGGCTGACAGCTACGCCCTGCAACCCGCCGTGCCCCTGGCCCAGTACGCCGACAACTTCGGCAACCTGTGCCAGCGCTTTGTGGTGCCGCAGGGGGAGCTGCAACTGCAGGTGTCGGTGCTGATGGCGGTGGAGCGCCACATCGACGTGGCACCGCAAGCGCCGCGCACTCCGGTGGAGCAACTGCCGCATGACGTGCTGGCCTACCTGCTGCAAAGCCGCTACTGCCCGTCTGACAAGATGAACGAGCGGGCGCACAACATCGTCGGCAACGCCCTGCCGGGCTACGACCAGGCCGAGCAGATCCGCGCCTGGATTCACGCGATGCTGATCTACCAGTACGGCGTGAGCACCGCCACCACCGACGCGCTGGACACCCTGAACCAGGGCGCTGGCGTGTGCCGCGACTTTGCCCACGTTGGCATTGCGCTGTGCCGCAGCCTGCAGATTCCCGCGCGCATCGTGGTCGGCTACCTG
Organism: Polaromonas sp.; assembly: GCA_031363755.1. Classification (GTDB taxonomy): domain Bacteria; phylum Pseudomonadota; class Gammaproteobacteria; order Burkholderiales; family Burkholderiaceae_C; genus Polaromonas. The sequence continues at coordinate 3,490 of JANLUZ010000179.1, read as the reverse complement.
CACAACCTGCAGCCCATGGACCTGCACGCCTGGTTTGAAGCCTTTGTGGGCGGGCGGTGGTACACCTTTGACGCCACGCAAGACGCTCCGCGCGGCGGGCGCATTGTGCTGGCCTACGGGCGCGACGCCGCCGACGTGGCCTTCATGTCCGACTACGGTGCGCAGCCGCTGCAGATCACCGACATGCAGGTCGAGGTGCTGGAGGTGGTGGACGCGCAGGACACAGCGTTGTGAGCCTGGGCATTTGCTCTGTTTTTAATAGTTGCACAGGCAGTAAATGCATGGGCTAGCGGCCGATTTAGGCCTGAAAACCCGGTTTTTGGCGTGTGGAAGCCCGCCAATGTGCCGCAACGACGCGTTTGAACGCGGCCAGGCGACCGTTAGGCGACAGGCCGCTGGCCACGCGGCCTTTACAGTCGCGCGAAGGCTGCCAGCCTTTCTTCCAGCTGCTCACCCACCCTCTGAGACACGCCCTTGACCGCACTTGCCACCCCCACGCCGCTCTTGCAGCCGCTGCCTCCGTTCCGCAGCCTGTTGGACCTGATCCGAGAGCATGCGCAGCACACCCCGCACAACCTTGCCGTAGACGACGGCGTGCTGGCGGTGAGTTACGCCGAGCTGACCGCGCTGGCCGACCGCATTGCAGCAGCGTTGCAGCACGCGGGCCTGCTGCCGGGCGATGTGATCGGCATTTGCGCCGCCGCTTCAACCCGCTACGCCGCCGTGTTTGTCGGCGCGTTGCGCGCGGGCGTGGTGGTCGCGCCGCTGGCCCCGTCGTCCACCGCCGCCAGCCTGCTGGCCATGCTGCGCGACGGCCCGGCACAGCGGCTGTTTTTAGACGCAGAGGTGGCCCGGCACCTGCTGGCCGAGCCCGGCGCGTCGACGCAGTTGCCGCCATGCATCGCGCTGGACGATTCGGACGCGGGCATGCCGTTCGAGGCCTGGCTCGCCGACGCGCCCGCAACGCCCACGCCGGTCACCGTCACGGCCGCGCACCCGTTCAACATCATCTATTCCTCAGGCACCACCGGCACGCCCAAGGGCATCGTGCAGTCGCACGGCATGCGCTGGGCGCACATTCACCGCGCGGCCAATTATTTGTACGCACCGGGCAGCGCCACGCTGCTGGCCACGCCGCTGTATTCCAACACCACGCTAGTGTCGTTTTTCCCCACGCTGGGCTGGGGCGGCAGCGTGTATTTGATGCCCAAGTTCGACGCGCTGCGCTACCTGCAGCTGGCCCAGCGCGTGGGCGCCACGCACACCATGCTGGTGCCGGTGCAGTACCAGCGCATCATGGCGCTGCCCGAGTTTGGCGACTTCGATTTGTCGCGTTTTTTGGCCAAGTTTTGCACCAGCGCGCCGTTTCATGCGGCGCTCAAGGCCGACCTGCTGGCGCGCTGGCCGGGCCAGCTGATCGAGTACTACGGCATGACGGAAGGCGGCGGCACCTGCATCCTGCTGGCGCATGCGCACCCCGACAAACTGCACACCGTCGGCCAGCCCGGGCCCGGCAGCGACATTCGTTTGATCGACGAAGACGGCCGCGAGCTGAGCGCGCACCCCGATCAGATGGGCGAGATCGTCGGCGAAATTGTCGGGAATTCCCCCGGCATGATGACCGGCTACCACCAGCAGCCCGACAAAACGCGCGAGGTCGAGTGGTTCGACAGCGCGGGCAAGCGCTTCATCCGCACCGGCGACGTGGGCCGCTTTGACGCCGACGGTTTCTTGACGCTGATGGACCGCCGCAAGGACATGGTGATCAGCGGCGGCTTCAACATCTACCCCAGCGACATCGAGGCCGAACTGCGCGGCCACCCGGATGTGCTGGAGGCCGCCGTGATCGGCGTGCCGTCGGCGCAGTGGGGCGAAACGCCGGTGGCCTGCGTCGTGCTGCGCCCCGGTGCCACCCCGCTGGCGGCCGACGTGATGGCCTGGTACAACGCCCGCGCGGGCAAAACTCAGCGGCTGTCGGCGCTGCGTTTTATCGGCGAGTTGCCCCGCAGCGCGATCGGCAAGGTGCTCAAGCGCGAGTTGCGGGACACGTTTGACGCTTTTCAGTGACACTGCTTTCCACCACCCGGGCCCGCGCGCCGCGCCTTGTTCAACCTCTGTTTTTTTGAAACTATCCCATGAGCCAGCTCTTCACCCCCTACGCCCTCGGGCCGCTCACGCTGCCCAACCGCATCGTCATTGCCCCCATGTGCCAGTACTCCGCCGAAGACGGCAACGCCACCGACTGGCACCTCATGCACCTGGGCCAGATGGCGACTTCCGGCGCGGGCCTGCTGCTGCTCGAAGCCACGGCGGTGGAAGCCATTGGCCGCATTTCAGCGCAAGACCTGGGCCTGTGGAACGACGACAACGAAGCCGCACTGGCTGGCGTGCTCAAGGCGCTGCGCCGCTACTCGGCCATGCCGATCGGCATCCAGATCAGCCACGCGGGGCGCAAGGCGTCCACGCCGGTGCCGTGGGTCGGTGGCCGCGCGATTGCGCCCGAGCAAGGCGGCTGGCAAGTCGTCGCACCGTCGGCCCTGCCGTTCAACCCCGACGACCAGGCGCCCGAGGCGCTGGACGAAGCGGGCATTGCGCGCATCACCGACGCCTTTGTGGCCACCGCCAAGCGCGCCGAGCGCCTGGGCTTGCAGGTCATTGAGCTGCACGCCGCGCATGGTTACCTGATGCACCAGTTCTTGTCGCCGCTGTCCAACCAGCGCAGCGATGCGTATGGCGGATCGCTTGAAAACCGCATGCGCTTTGTGCTGCAGGTGTTCGACGCCGTGCGCGCCGCACTGCCCGCGTCAATTCCAGTGGGCGTGCGCGTGTCGGCCACCGACTGGGTGGACGGCAGCTGGGACGGCGCGCAAACCGTGGTGCTGAGCCAGGCGCTGCTCTCGCGCGGCTGCGCCTATGTGCATGTGTCCACCGGGGGCTTGTCGCCGCTGCAAAACATTCCGCTCGGCCCCGACTACCAGGTGCCATTTGCCGAGCAAGTGCGCAGCGCCACCGGCGTGCCGACCATTGCCGTCGGCCTGATCACCGAGCCGCAGCAGGCCGAGGCGATTCTGACGTCAGGCAAAGCCGACCTGATCGCCCTGGCGCGCGGCATGCTGTACGACCCGCGCTGGCCGTGGCACGCCGCCGCCGAGCTGGGCGCGCAAATTGACGCGCCACCGCAGTACTGGCGCTCGCAACCGCGTGAATTGAAGAAGCTGTTTCGCACGTAGCCCTTGAATCACCGTAGCCAACGGTGAGCGTCGAATCGCCGTGGCTATCGGTAGTTATCGGTGGCTGTCGGGAAGCGTCAGCCCGACAGCACCGACCCCACCAGCCACACATTGGCCACGCTGATCACGCCAAACAGGCCCCAGGCCACCGCCTTGCGCAGCGGCCCGTTGGCAAACTCGCCCATCAGCGTGCGGCTGCTGGTGAAGCGAATCAGCGGCCACATCGCAAACGGCAGCTGAAAGCTCAGCACCACCTGGCT
>JANLUZ010000142.1:0-12694 GCA_031363755.1 Polaromonas sp. | reverse complement strand
GGTGGTGGTGGCGGCAACTTCGGGCGTGGCCCGCGCACGCCTAACCCAGGCCAGCCGCGCCAGAATGCAGGCTACCCACAGGGCGGTCAACCGCGCAACACGCAGGCGCAAGCGCCACGCCCGCCGCGCGAAGCACAGCGCGACGCCCAGCCGCGATTCGATCCGCGGATGGAAGCACAAAACGGGCACCGCAGCGAACCCCGCGGTGACTTTGACAACCAGCAACCCGCCAGCCATGCCTCATCAGGCTTCCCCTCTTCGGGCCAGCCGACGGGCAATCGCAATAACTTCCGCGGCCCACGCACTGGTGGCGGCGGTGGTGGTGGCCGCGGCAATGGTGGCGGCGGTGGTGGGCAGCGCCGCTCGGGCGGCTACTGACCTGAGCACGGGCAGCGGCGTTGACCGCTGTCAGGTGCTTGATTGCTATTAATTTAGTAGCTAGACAGGCAGCAAACACCTGGACTAGAAGCCGAAATGATCTAAAAACGAGGTCCCCATGCCGTCTGAAATCAGTTTTGGCCTGACGGGCCGCGTTTGCATCGTCACGGGCGGTGCGCAAGGTATTGGCGAGGCCTGCTGCCGCCGGTTTGCCCGCGAGAACGCGCGTGTGGTGATCGCTGACACCGACGCCGTGCGTGGCGCAGCGCTGGCAGCGGAGCTGGGCGCCATGTTTGTGCCGTGCGACGTGGGCGACAAGGCGCAGGTTGACGCTTTGGTAGCGCTCACGGTGCAAACCCATGGCGGTGTGGATGTGCTGGTGAACAACGCTGGTATTTTCAAGGCAGCTGACTTCCTGGACATTCTTGAGGCCGATTTCGACGCCGTCTTGCGGGTCAACCTCAAAGGCTCGTTCCTGGTTGCCCAGGCCGTAGCGCGTGTCATGGTGGGCACGGCTGGGCGGGCAAGTGCCGATGTGGGCGGTATCCCGGCACGCGGCAGCATCATCAACATGAGCTCGGTCAACGGCGTGCTGGCCATTCCCACCATCGCCAGCTATAACGTCAGCAAGGGCGGCATCAACCAGCTCACACGGGTGATGGCTCTGGCTCTGAGCGACCACGGCATTCGGGTGAACGCCGTGGCACCCGGCACCATCGCCACCGAACTGGCGGCGGCGGCGGTGCTGACAAGCGACGAGGCCAAAGCGCGAATCTTGAGCCGCACCCCTATGAGGCGGCTGGGTTTACCGTCTGAAATTGCCGACACCGTCGCCTACCTTGCCAGCGACGCCGCCAGCTACATCACCGGCGAAATTGTGGTGGTGGACGGCGGGCGCATGGCGTTGAACTACACCACTGCCGCTTGAAGGCAGGCGCTTTCAAGTGCGGCATTCTCTTAACTGATACACCGGCGCATCGATCTATCGATTTATCGATCTATCGTGCCAACAAACCAGGGATCAACCGGTTTTCGCGCATGAAGCTGCGCACCAGCACTGGCTCTGGTACGGTGATCAGGGCGGCCGTGCTGATGCCCAAAGCCGCCGCAACCGTACAACGCCCATTTTGACGAAACTGCAGGGCTGCCGCCAGACGCGCCTCGGCCGGGTCACCCAGTGTTTTGGTGAAGTCGTCCGCCACCACACACCCTGCGAACTGGTTGTTGGCAGGGCCTGCACCAGGGGTGAAACCACTCGCGTAGTCACCATAGCCCAGTTGATTGACCCCCTTGAACTGCACTGCAAAGTACGTGACACCGCAGTTATCCTGGGGCAAAAAGCCGTACGGCTTGCCACAAGTTGTGGCACCAATCTGAATCACCTGGACACCGGCGCCAGCCAAGCCATTCATGACCGATTCGCTGGCGGAACAAGTGCCCGCACCGGTCAGCACAAACACGCGGGACAAACCGAGTTGCGGCAGCACCTGCCCGGCTGCACCCAACAAGCCCTGCGTCTGAGTGTAGAACGGTGTCGACGTCTGGGCATCGGTGACGCCAAACGGATTTTTGTCGTTAAAGCTGAGTTTTTCAAACACCTTGCCCGTGGTGCTGGCAGAGCCCGCCACCATGTAAGCCAGCTCGCTGGCAATGGCCAGCAGGCCGCCACCGTTGTAGCGCATGTCCAACACCAGATCAGAAATGCCGGCGCCGTTGTTGGCGGCCTTGAGCTGGGCGACAGCAGCGGCCAGTTGCCCCTCTGCCGTCGCAATGTGATCGTTGAACTGGAGGTAGCCCACCGTGCTGTTGGGCTCAGGCAATGTGCGCACGTTTTGCACGGGTATGGACGTCACGGCTGCAGCTGTGAGCGCCACCGTGCGCGTGGTGGTGCTGCCCTGATCACGCACCTCAAAGCGGTAACTTTGACCGATCACCGGCGAAAACAGGCCTTCGTTCAAAGCGGCTGCAGAACCGTCTGCCACCGCCACACCATTGACTGAAACGAATTCGGCCCCGCGGTTCACGCCGCCCTGCGCTGCGGCAGATCCAGGGTCGCTGTAGGCCGCCAGCGCGCGGCGCGGTGGGGTGCTGGCCAGCAACGCCACATGAAAGCCGAATCCCGATGCAATGCCTGTTGTGGACTGGGCGGTGTAGTCGCTGGTTGGAATTGTGAAATGAAACCTGTCCTTGGGCTGACCGGTGCCTGTCAGCTGCACCGTGCGTTGGCTGTTGAAATAAGTGCTCACCGCGTCTCGGTCACTCGTCAGCAGCACCGTACGGCGGCTGTTGTCGGAGGGCTCCACAAAAGGTGCCGAAGCGCCCGCCACAAAAAGCGCCGGATCTTGCGGCACTACCTCGTCATACCAAAGATAGGTGTCGTTGATGAAGGCGCGAATCCATAGTTTTTCGGCGGTTGCTGACCCCTGGCTGTCGCCGTATGACTGGCCTGTTGCCGGGTTGATAACGCTGGAGGGCCGCGGTGCTGAACACTGCTGAGCCACATTGGCCAGTGTCTGAGCCGCCGATTCGACATAGGTGCCAGGGGTGGCCACAGGCGTGGTGCCAACAGGTGTTGTCGACACGATGCGCCCGCACACGACATCGCTGCCCGCACAACTTCCCGGGTTTCCGCTACCGCCCCCGCAAGCAGTCAGACCGATGGAGAACGCGACCGCAACAAGTTTTTTCAGCATGAATATTGACTCCGAACCAGGGACATAACAAGTTGTGAATAAATAAGCGGTGAGCAGCGACTTCGTGCGACGGTCGCAGAAGTCATTTATATCCTGTCATGGGTCTGCAGGCGAACCCACTGGGTGCGGCGGTTCACCAGCGCTGCAGCCAGCATCCATTTCACGCGCGTCATCCAGCCCATTTTCAAGGACGGGTCGGTTGCCGCAGCATAAAACTGCTCGGGGTCATGCGCCACGCCCCAGTCCTGTAGCGGCAGGCTGGCGGGGTCCGAAACAGCCGATTGGCCAAAAGCATCGTGAAACGCATCCCACTGGCGAGCGCCGTTGAGGTGAATGCCGTAGCCCACATGCCGCCCTTCCCTAGTCAAGAGCCTTGCGGCTTCAGCTTCCAGAACGTCGTCGGCCACATAGGTGTCAGTGCGAACCCAGCGCTCGCCAACGTACACCTCGCCAATCGCGTGGACGACATTGATCTTGGGCAGGGAAATGATGCCGTGCAAAAAATCACTGGGCATGGTTACAAACCGAAGCCGCGCGGGCAGACCCGCGCAGCGCATGAGAGCAACAAACAAAGTTCCCTTGGTGTGGCAATCGCCCTGCCCGCTGCGCAGCACATCGCCAGCAGACATGTGCTCAAAGCTGGTCGCGCAGCCGAATGGCATGGTTTTGATGAATCCGTGAATGGCCATCACCTTCTGCGTGTCGGTATCAGCCAACTGGGTCAGGCTCATGGCCAAAATCCGCAGCTTGGGGTCGTTCAAATCAACCAGCCGGGTGGACGATAGCCACAAGGATGGAGCGTCTCGTGCGGGTGATTCAAAAAAAAATGGCATCAGCGGTGAAAATCAATGTGGTGTTTGTTCTTTGAACACATCCCTGTCGACGCGCAAGGCTTGGAAGCCGTCCACGCCATGATAAGAGCCTGACGCGCTGCCCAGCGTGACAAGTGCGCGTCAAACGTTGGTCTTCTTCAAAAGCCATGGCATAAATGACACACCCGCGCCCTTGACGCAGACCGTGCTGACCGGACACCTGCCTGCAAGTGCGCTTTTTTTATCTATTTATAACTTTGAAAGCGTTTATTTATGCGACTCCTCCACACCATGCTTCGCGTTGGCAATCTACAGCGTTCCATCGACTTTTACACCCAGGTACTGGGTATGGCACTACTGAGAACTTCGGAAAACACCCAGTACCACTACAGCCTGGCTTTCGTGGGCTTTGAAGGCAATCCCGCCCAGGCGGAGATTGAGCTGACCTACAACCACGGCGTTGACAGCTATGACATGGGAACCGCTTACGGCCACATCGCACTGGGAGTGCCGGACGCTTATGCCGCCTGCGCAAAAATCAAATCGGCCGGTGGCAACGTGACCCGTGAAGCAGGACCAGTCATGGGGGGCAACACTGTGATCGCCTTCGTCACTGACCCTGATGGCTACAAGATTGAACTGATTCAGCGTGCCGAAGGCGCTGGAGGCGGCGGACTGCGTTAAGCCCGTCCGACACAAACCTTCCATCGCCCTAAATTGATTAAATTAACATTTAGTCTACATATTTACCAATTTTTAGATTTAAACTAACATTGAGCGAAGAGCGATTTGGCGTGATGTTCCTATGCTCCCTGCTTTGCGCGTGAGTCACGAACCCGACTGCATCACGTTTTTCGACTGTCAATGCTTCAGTCATTTCACAAGGTTGCTTTATGTCTATCCAGTCTTTGCACAACGAGGACATCGTCAACACCGCACTGGAACCGATCCTGACACGCGCGATCACGCGTTTTCGCGCCCTGCTGCCACGCGAGGTCGAGCTGGTGGTGGACCTTCTCAATGACGAGATCCGAGTTCGTGCGTACGCCAAGCAGCTGGAAGAGTCTCTGCTCAGTGCCTGCCTTATTGCCTGGCAATCCATGGGGGGTGCCGCGAATCAGATCATTGTTGAGATGAAAGACGTTCTGCTCGACGACATCGTGCTGGACCCTCAGGCACAGACGCTTCAAGGCGGTCTGCCTCCCCGCAAGTACGCCTGGCTCCTGATCACCAACAGCGCCCGCAGCCAGGCAGGGCCGTTCTGCACCGTGATTGCCGCGCCCAAATTGATGGACGAAAGCCCCGGCAGCGCCAGGCGCCTCAAGATGCACGACATTCGCGAGGTCGTTGAGCATCACCACGGCTGGGTCACTGCGGCGCCCGAACCCGGCAAAGGCACAGCGTTTGATATTTTCCTGCCCGCTGCACAGCCGCTGGATATCGCCGCGATCGACGCGTCGGGCTCAGGCGTTAAACACATCATCTACGTCGATGACTACGAAGCCATGCGCGAACTAGTTCGGGAAACCCTGCCAGATGCCGGTTTCCAAGTCACCTGTTTCGAAAACTGTAAAGCCGCACTGCAGGCCCTGCTCGCCGCGCCCACCAAGTATTCGGCGGTGGTGAGCGACTACAAATTACAGGGTTTGACGGGGGTTGATCTGCTAAACCAGCTCAGAGACCACAAGCTTGACGTGCCAACCATCATCATTTCGGGCTATGTCGACGACGCATTGCGCACGCAGGCAACAGCGGCTGGTGCGTCACTGGTGATCAGCAAAACCATTGACCTAGGTGAGCTGTGCAGCGCACTGCGAACGTTGCTCATGGTCACGCCTAACCCTGCGCTGGTCAACTATTCGGAGTGGGCTCGGCTGTAGGCGCTTGGCACGCTCAGGCAGGGTCGCGCGGCAACTGGCTTGCCGCCAGCGCCAGCGCAGTGACACGCGCCCAGTCGCCCTGTGCGACGGCATCCGGCGGGGTCAGCCACGAACCGCCCACGCAAGCGACATTACCAAGTGCCAGGAAATCACCAGCGTTGGCCAGAGTCACACCGCCAGTCGGGCAAAAACGCACGTCGCCAAACGGGCCGTTCCAGGCTTTCAGCATTGCGCACCCACCCGCCTGTAGTGCCGGGAAAAACTTGAGTTCAGTCAAGCCTTCCTCCTGTGCCGCCATGATTTCACTGCCTGTTGCCACACCTGGCAGAAGAGGCAAGCCCGCGTCGCGGCAAGCCTGACTCACTGCCGCTGTGTAACCCGGGCTGACTGCAAAGCGGGCTCCAGCCATGGCACAGGCCTGAGCATCTGAGGCTGTGCGGACGGTTCCTGCACCCACCACCGCTTCGGGCACCTGACGGGCAATCGCTTCGATGCATTCGAGCGCCTGAGGCGTTCGCAGCGTGACTTCCAGCATGCGAATTCCGCCGGCCACCAGCGCGCGCGCCAGCAGCACAGCCAGCCTGACATCGTGCACCACGATCACCGGAATCACCGGCGCGTCCTGCATGATCTGCAGCGCGGTGAACGGTGTATGCGCGTTAAGCCGCACGCCTGTGTTCAGCACCATGACAGCGCCCCTTCTTCGGCGGTCAGGCTGCGTTGCCGCATGCCCGCAAACAGGTCACGGCCCATGCCCACACTGTTGGACTGCACCAGACCAGCAGGCATTCTGTCAGGCGTACGCGCCGCCCATTCGTCCGGCGCCACCATGACGCTAAAGTGTCCCGCCACGGCATCAACGCGAACCACATCGCCTGTGCGCACCTTGGCCAGCGGGCCACCTGCCGCCGCCTCGGGCGACACATGAATCGCTGCCGGTACCTTGCCCGACGCACCGCTCATGCGCCCGTCGGTGACCAGCGCAACCCTGTGGCCCCTGCCCTGGAGCACGCCAAGCGCGGGGGTCAGCTTGTGCAGCTCCGGCATGCCGTTGGCCTGCGGGCCTTGCCAACGCACCACACACACCACGTCGCGGTTCAAGGTGTCTGCCGTGAAGGCGTCCAGCATGGCTTCCTGGGAATCAAACACCTGCGCGGGCGCTTCGACGAGGTGGCGGTCGTCAGGAATCGACGAAACCTTGATCACGCTGCGCCCCAGGTTGCCAGTCAAAAGGCGCAAGCCACCAGTGGCGCTGAACGGCGCCGCAGCCGGGCGGACAATGCCGGTGTCTTTCGAGGCGCCTGCCGTGTGCCACACGAGTTGCGCGCCGCTGAGGTCAGGCTCCGCGGTGTAATCGCGAATGCCGGCGGCGCGTACCGTCAATACGTCCTCGTGCATCAGTCCGGCATCAAGCAGTTCCCGAAGGATGTAGCCGGTGCCGCCCGCCGCCTGAAACTGGTTCACATCAGCACTGCCGTTGGGGTAGACGTGCGCGAGTGTCGGCACGACGTCCGAGAGGTCCGAAAAATCATCCCAATTGATCATAATGCCAGCTGAATGCGCCACGGCGACCCAGTGAATCAGGTGGTTGGTCGACCCGCCGGTGGCCAGCAACGCGACCATGGCATTGACGATGGCTTTTTCATCCACCACCCACCCGATGGGCGCATATCGTTTGGCTTTGACGATCCCCAGCACCGTGCGCGCGGCCTCCCGTGTGAGCTCGTCGCGCAGCTCGCCGCCAGGGGCTACAAACGCCGTGCCGGGCACGTGCAGCCCCATGGCTTCCAGCAGCATCTGGTTGCTGTTGGCCGTGCCATAAAAGGTGCAGGTGCCCGGCGCGTGATAGCTCTTCATCTCCGACTCCAGCAGAGCCTCGCGCCCGACCAGGCCCTGCGCGGCTTGTTCACGCACAAAGGCTTTTTCCTTGTTGGCAATGCCCGTCGGCATCGGCCCTGCAGGCACGAACACAGTGGGCAAGTGGCCGAAGTGCAAAGCGCCAATCAGCAGGCCAGGCACGATCTTGTCGCAAACGCCGAGCATCAAGGCGGCATCAAACATGTCGTGGGACAGCGCCACTGCCGTGGCCATGGCGATCACGTCGCGGCTGAACAGGCTGAGCTCCATGCCGGAGGTGCCTTGCGTCACGCCGTCGCACATGGCGGGCACGCCGCCTGCCACCTGCGCGGTGGCGCCGTGCAGCCGTGCCTCGTGCTTGATCAGATCGGGGTAGCGCTGCATCGGCGTGTGCGCCGACAGCATGTCGTTGTAGGCCGTGACAATACCAATGTTGGGGGCGCGTTGGGTGACCACCTTGAAGCGGTCATCGATCGGCATACCCGCCACCGCATGCGCCAGATTGGCGCAGCCCATGCGATCGGTGCTTCGGCTGCGGTGGCCTGCATCGTGCACCTGCTGCAAGTAAGCGCTGCGGCCGGCCCGGCTGCGCTGCACGATACGCATCGTGATGGCTGAAATCGTGGGATGAAGCGCCATGACAAGCACCTTTCAGGTCGGGCGGTCAGGGAACAACCGCAGCTTTGATATTAAAGCCTGACACCCGTGCGGCGGTGTAGGCGGTGGTCCAGACGCACCATGACAACGCACCCACCGCCCTCAGCAGGCACAGGTCAATGCGGGCTTATTGAACGCTCACTTCCACACGGCGCGCTTCAGCGTCGTTGCCACCGGCCTGGGTTTGTTCAGGTTTTTTCAGCTCGACCTGAGCTGCACTGACGCCAGCAGCGACCAGCGCATCACGCACCGCCATTGCGCGCTGCCTGGCCAGCCCAGCGTTCTTGGCGGCGCCACCCGTGGCATCATGAAAACCCGACACCAGCAGCTTGCGCCCGCTCGATGCGCCGTCTTTGGCCTGCTTGACCACATCGGCCAGGGCTTCGCCGGCCCCGCTTGCCAGGTCTGCTTTGCCAGAGGCAAAGTAGAACTTCACCACACCGTTTTCAACCTTGATGCTGGCGGCATCCAGTGCGGCCAGCGCGGCAACCGATACATCTGCAGCCGGAGCGGCGGCACTGCGGGCTTGCGTGGCTTTGACCATGGCGGTGGCCGCGGCAAAAACAGTTGCAGGTGCCGTGGCAGCCTTGCGATGCGCCGCGCCATACGCCACCACGGCGACCACCACAGCGGCGACCACGCCAAAAACCACGATCAGTGACGCGCGTTTGGGGGTGTCTTCGTCTTCGGAGTACATGCTTTTTTGTCCTTGTTCAAACCACAGTGGCTCGCGGCGCATTGTAAAGTGGCTGGGTGACTGAACCAACGCCCCACCCACTGCGCGATTCGGCGCCAGCCCCGCCCGCGCTCCGCGACGCAGGCAGCCTGTTCAACACCGTGTTTGCACAGTGGGGAGGTGGCTCCGACTTGTGGGTTTTCGGTTACGCGTCATTGATCTGGCGGCCGGAATTTGACTTTGCAGAGCAGCGCCCGGCCACCGTACACGGCTACCACCGGGCCCTGAAAATGTGGAGCCGTGTGAACCGCGGCAGCCCCGAATGCCCCGGGCTGGTGTTTGCACTGCTCAGTGGCGGCAGCTGCCAGGGCGTGGCATTCAGGCTGCCACAGCATCAGGTGGCCGCTGTGCTGCCCGCGCTGTGGGCACGTGAAATGCCTAACGGCGTGTACGACCCCAAATGGCTGCACTGCCGCACGCCCGACGGCCCGGTGCGGGCGCTGGCTTTTACGCTGTCGCGCCGAAGCCCAAATTACACCGGCGCATTGCCCGACGCCGCCTATGCGCGGATTTTTGCAGAAGCCAAAGGCCGTTATGGCTTCACCCGCGACTACGCGAAACGCACCCATGACACGCTGCAGTCGCTGGGCCTGAAGGACGCAGCCCTGACGCGGCTGATGGCGCTGCTGCCGCCCGACGCTGACTAACATCGACTGGCGTGCCGCAGTCTGGACTCTGAGAATTCAGCGCCCAGCCAGCAACTGTTCAGCCCGCAGCAAGTCCGCCAGCGTGTCAATGTCGGTCACGACGCCAATGTCAGCCACCTCTAAAAATGCTACTGAATTCATAGCTGCACAGGCAGATAACACCTGGGCTGCACCCATTTTTCCCGTTAAATTCATCAGTTCGGGGCCACAGTTGGTCGCAAAACGCACCGGGTGGCCGCGCTGGCGCTGATACAGGGGCACCAATGCGCGGCTGGGCGCCGCGTTGGCGATGAGCCGCAGCGTTTCGGGCTGCACCAGGGGCAGATCTCCGGGAAGGACAAGCCAGCCTGCCGCGCCTGGCGTAGCCCGCACAGCAGCGGCGATCGTGTCGCCCATGCCCGCGTGACCGGCGCTGCCATCACCCAGACCTTCGAGGTGCCAGGGAAGGCCGCTGGCGCGCACCGCGTCCAGCGTGTGCTGCAGCACGGGCTTACCCGCCAGCATGGCCTGCAGCTTGTACACGGCGCCGCCGGAAGCGGCAAATCGCGCGCCTCGACCCGACGCCAGCACGAGCACGGTTGGCGGCGCCATCAGGTTCTGTTCCCGCAGCGGGGTGCATCGTCAAGGGTGTGGTGCATGTCAGGTATTCGGTCTTGATCAGGGAAGTTTTGCTGGTGTGCGTGGCTCGCTTCGCCGCTGCCTTGAGTGGGTGTGGTCCAGCGACTTCTGCAGCGTTTGCGACGGCTTTTATGGCCCGATCCACATTATTCTTGATGCTGCTCACCAACCCTGCGACTCGCTTGTCATTAACAATGCGAGCCGACATCTGTATGCGCCCCCTGTTCAAAAGCGAAACTCCGCCACGGCAGCCGTCTTGTTCGATGTGCTTGATCCCATTCCTTTTGGTTTTTTGGTGCTGATGGTTGATTTTCGACGCGGTGTACATCAACAGCGCGGATGTCATGTGGTTCAAGTCCGCCGCCTGGCTGATTTCAATCGGGCTTTTTTTCGCAGTAGTGCCTTGACTCTTCAATCTGGCCCTCGTCTGGTTTGTGCGCTCCGGCACCAACCTGCCCGCCCTGTACCGGGGCAGCGCCCTCATTGGTGAGCACGGGAGCTGGGAGCGCTCGCCGCTGAGAGGCTATGAGGTGAGCTATGTCAAATTTGTGGATGGACGACCCACGGGTCAGAAAATACCGGTCGTGACAGGCTTTGCTTCAGCTGATGAGAAGTCGCTGTTTGGCGCCCCCGTCGGCCTCGCACAAGCTGCCGACGGCGCGCTGCTGATCGCCGACGACGTCGGAAACGTGGTGTGGTCCGTCACCGCCAGCGGGAAATGATGGCGTCAAGCAGAAAGCGCTCGGCAGGACCCCGGAGCTTGTCAAAATCGATTTTTAAGCATCAAATAGCCTTCTAGCCCATGCGTTTATTGCCTGGATAGCTATAATTTCTATAGCATTCATATTCCCATCGCCGGGCCACCATGATTGATCCAGCGCAGGCGCTGCACTGCGGCCCCCATGCACAATCAAGGCCATGACATTGCCCACCGCCCACACTGCCACCGCCATCGCCGACCTTCGGCAAAGTTACGAGCGCGCTCAACTCGATGAACGCGATGCCAGCGCCAGCCCGTTGCCTCTTTTTCAGCTGTGGCTGGACGAAGCCATTGCCGAAAAAATCCCCGAGCCCAACGCCATGACGCTGGCCACGGTCGGCGGTGATTTGCGTCCGTCCTCGCGCATCGTGCTCATCAAGGGTCTGGATGCGAGTGGGCCCGTCTGGTTTACCAACTACGACAGCCGCAAAGGGCGTGACCTGGCAGGCAACCCGTTTGCGGCGCTGCAATTTCACTGGGTAGAGATGGAGCGCGTGGTGCGCATTGAAGGCATGGTCGAGAAAATCTCTTCTGAAGAAAGCGACGCTTACTTCAACAGCCGCCCGCTGGGCTCCCGCATTGGGGCCTGGGCCAGCCCGCAAAGCGAGGTTGTGGCGGATCGCGACGTGCTGGAAGCCCGCGAAAAGGCTTTTGCCGAACAGTTCGGCGAGCACCCGCCGCGCCCGCCGCACTGGGGTGGCTACCGCCTCAAGCCCGACCGCTGGGAGTTCTGGCAGGGTCGCAAAAGCCGCCTGCACGATCGCCTTCGCTATGTGCTGCAGCGCGATGGTGCTTGGCTGATGGAGCGGCTGGCTCCGTGATCGCGACGGCTTGGCGGCCGTTCAGGGCGCCGACACAGCCGCTTGTTCTACCCGCTGATGCGCGACCGCCGCGAGCTGTGCGGCGGTGACCAGCGCAGGGGCAATATTAGCCAGCGGCACCAGCACAAAAGCACGCTGCGCCATGCGCGGGTGCGGCACGCTCAGGCGGGCAGTTTCGATGCGTTCGTTGCCGTAAAGCAGCAGGTCCAGGTCCAACGTACGCGGGGCGTTGCGGTAGGGGCGTTCCCGGCCTGCGGCCTGTTCGATCTGCTGGAGTTCGTCGAGCAGAGCCAGCGGCGTGAGGTAGGTTGAAAGCGCTGCCACGGCATTGAGGTAGTCGTTGCCGTCAGCCGCCACCTCGCGGCCGTTGTCGGTGTCCAAAGGGCTGGTTTTGTACACCGGGGAGCAGCGTACAAGCTGCGTGTGCGGCAGGCGGCGCAGGGCGTGCACCGCGCGCTTCATTGCGGCGGCAGCGTCACCAAGGTTGGCGCCCAGCCCGATGTAAGCGGTCACCGCTTCCACGGCGCTTGTCTCGGGCACAGCAGGGCCTTGCCTCAAAAACGCGTCAAACACCGGGCGCGCCATCCGACGAGCCGCCGGACTCGCTACCACTGTCACCACCGGCGTTGTCGCGGTTGACTGGTTTGCGGCGACGGCGGCGTTTTTTAACTGGCGCATCACCGCCATCAGCAGCTCCCCCATCAACACCAGCCTCAGGTGCATCAAAGCCCGGCACAGCAAGGGCCTCCGTGTCGAAACGCGGATCACGCACCGCCGCCGGCTGGGCGTCTGCACGGCGCACCCGCGACCTGCCTTGCTGCGGTTTTTGCATTTG
>JANLUZ010000126.1:0-13674 GCA_031363755.1 Polaromonas sp. | reverse complement strand
CGGCACCGCCCTGGATGCCCGTCTTCAAAACGTCAACATCACCGACGTCCAGGAGTTGCTTGCCTGGGCCGCTACAGAAAAGATAGCGCTCACAGTGGTCGGCCCGGAGCAGCCGCTGGCTGCCGGCATCGTCGATGCTTTCCGTGCCCATGGCCTGCGGGTGTTCGGGCCAACCCAGGCGGCGGCGCAGCTCGAAAGCTCAAAAGCGTTTTCAAAAGCCTTCATGAAGCGCCACGGCATTCCCACGGCCGAGTACGAAACCTTCACCGACGCTACGGCTGCCCACGCGTATGTTGATGAAAAAGGCGCACCCATCGTTGTCAAGGCCGACGGCCTGGCCGCCGGCAAGGGCGTGGTCGTGGCCATGACGCTGCATGAGGCGCACGAAGCCATTGAGTTCATGCTGGCGCCCGACCCAAGCTTCAACCCCCTGGGTGTGACCCACAACGCAGGTAGTGACGGCAAGGCTACGCCGCGTGTGGTGATCGAGGAGTTTTTGCAGGGCGAGGAAGCCAGCTTCATCGTCATGTGCGATGGCAAAAACGTGGCCGTCATGGCCACCAGCCAGGACCACAAACGCCTGCTCAACGGCGACCAGGGCCCGAACACAGGCGGCATGGGCGCTTATTCACCAGCGCCCGTGGTCACACCCGAGGTGCACGGCCGCGCCATGCGCGAAATTATTTTGCCGACCATCCGCGGCATGGAGCAGGACGGCATCACCTTCACCGGCTTTTTGTACGCCGGGTTGATGATTGACGCTCACGGCAAGCCGAAAACGCTCGAATTCAACTGCCGCATGGGCGACCCGGAAACCCAGCCCATCATGATGCGGTTGAAGTCAGACTTTTTCGACGTGATGATGGCGGCTACGTCTGGCGGCCTGGACAGCGTGGAACTCGAATGGGACCGCCGCCCGGCACTTGGTGTGGTGATGGCGGCACACGGCTACCCGCTAAGCCCGCGCAAGGGCGATGTGATTCACGGCTTGCCGACATCAAACGCCAGCGATGACGCGATGGTGTTCCACGCAGGCACAGTGGCCAGTGGCAGCGAGACGCTGACCGGCGGCGGCCGCGTGCTGTGCGTCACGGCGTTGGGCGACACGGTGAAGGCCGCTCAGCAGCGTGCGTACGAGGTGGCGCAGGGCATCGGTTTCGACGGCGCGCAATATCGCCGCGACATCGGCTACCGGGCGATCAAGTCTTGAGCAACAAGGCGCCTGCAACAGGCGATGCCGACGTGGTCAGCGCTGAGCGGGTTCGCACGTATTTGCTCAGCCTGCAGTCGCGCATTACCGGTGCCGTCAGCGCGCTCGATGGGCGAGCTTTCGCGGTTGACGCCTGGCAGAAAGCGCCTGCCGACGCGCTCCAGGGTGACGGCGTGACCCAGATTCTGGAAAACGGCGCGGTGTTCGAGCGCGCTGGATGTGGGTTTTCGCATGTACGCGGGCCCAGGCTGCCGCCCTCGGCGACGCAGCATCGCCCGGAGCTAGCGGGCGCGCCGTTTGAGGCACTGGGCGTGTCGCTGGTGTTTCACCCGCGCAACCCGTTTGTGCCAACAGTTCACATGAATGTCCGAATGATCACCGCCACACCCGCCGACGGAGGCGCGCCAGTATGCTGGTTTGGCGGCGGCATGGACCTGACGCCGTATTACGGCTTCGAAGCAGACGCAGTTCATTTTCACCAAACCTGCCACGACGCGCTCGCGCCTTTTGGGGCCGACAAATACCCGCGCTTCAAAACCTGGTGCGACGAATATTTTTTCCTGAAGCACCGCCAGGAGCAGCGCGGTATCGGCGGCGTATTCTTTGACGATTTTCAGGAGTTGGGCCCCGAGCGCAGTTTTGCCATGCTGCAATCTGTGGCCGACGCTTTTCTCACCGCTTACATGCCCATCGCCGAGCGCCGCATGAACACCGTCTACGGCGCGAAAGAGCGGGAGTTTCAGCTCTACCGGCGTGGCCGCTACGTCGAGTTCAACCTGGTGTGGGACCGTGGTACGCACTTCGGTTTGCAGTCGGGCGGGCGAACAGAGTCGATCCTGATGTCCATGCCGCCGCTGGCGAGTTGGTCGTACCAACGACCCATCGAAGCGGGCTCGCCCGAGGCGGCGCTTTACAGCGACTTCATCATCCGGCGAGACTGGCTTTGAGCGAGACCATCAGCACGCACCCGCTCAGCCCCGGTGTCGGTAAAAGGCGCATCGGCGTGTTCGGCGGCTCGTTTGACCCGCCCCACAATGCGCATGTCGCGCTGGCCCAGGCGGCGCTGGCGCAGCTCGCGCTCGACGAACTGCATGTGGTGCCCACCGGCAATGCTTGGCACAAAACACGCGAACTGAGCGCGCCCGAAGATCGGCTGACGATGACGCAGCTGGCATTTGCCGACATACCGGCAGTGGTGATTGATGACCGCGAGCTCAAACGCGCCGGGCCCACCTTCACCATCGATACCCTGACGACGCTGCAACAGGAAAATCCAACGGCGCAGCTCTATCTCCTCATGGGTGCAGACCAGTTTGCGGCGTTCAGGCAATGGCACCGCTGGGAGGCAATTCTCGAAGTTGCTATAATTTGTGTAGCTGAGCGGGCAATCAACACGCGGACGTCAGGCCTTTTTGGCTCATTTTTCGATCAAAAAGGCCGCTTTTGCAGTCTCTCGATGCCTGAATGGGCCCTCAGTGCGACGCAAGTGCGCCAGGTGTGCGCCCAGCGCACCACTGGGTTTGCCGAAATTTCCGCGCTGGTTCCGTCTCCCGTTGCGCGTTATATTGCAGACCATGCGCTTTACAAAGCGGCGTGATTCACACGCAGCTGTTGCCCACACGCTTTCATATTTTCATTTACGCAAAGATTTGCATGACCTCTACTCCCGTCAAACCCGCCTCAGCCGACAAAAAAGATGTTCAAAAGCTCCAGCGCGCCATCATTGACGGCTTGGAAGACGTCAAAGGGCAGGATATTCAGGTGTTCGACACCGAGCACATCACGTCTTTGTTCGAGCGCGTGATCATCGCCTCGGGCACCTCAAATCGCCAGACGAAAGCGTTGGCCGCCAGCGTGCGTGACGCGGTGCGCGACGCCGGCTTTTCCAAGCCACGCATCGAGGGCGAAGAAAACGGCGAGTGGATTATTGTGGACTGCGGATCGGCCGTGGCGCACATCATGCAGCCGACGATTCGCCAGTATTACCACCTGGAAGAGCTGTGGGGCGACAAGCCCGTCAAGCTCAAACTCGGCGCTCCCGCGCCGCTCGTCAAAGCTGCCAAGGTAATGGCCGACGTGGTTGCCGAGCCGGCGCCCAAGCGCAAGCCAGCGGCTAAATCAACGGCGACAACGGCTGTCAAGGCCGCTGCGAAAAAAGGCGTTCGCGCACCGGCCAAGAAAACGGCCGTTAGCAAGCCCTTGCCGGCCATGCCGACGATGTCGCAAGACCCGAACTACATTGGCCGCGTCGGAAAGACCAACGATTGGACTGCCAAGCGCAACGCCACCGAAACCGCTCTGGAGCCTGCTCCCAAGCCAGTGGCGCGCAAACCATCGGCCAAAGCTGCTGCGGTGGGCGCAGTGGTCAAACCTGCGGCCAAACCACGCGCAAAATCGTCGCCCGCCGCAGCCAAAATTCCGCTGGTGAAAGTGCCGGTTGCAAAGAAAGTCGCTGCGTCAAAGACGGCTGCAAAGGCCGCTGCCAAACCAGCCACCAAAAAGCCTGCAGCCAAGAAAACGACAGCCTGGAGCGCATGAGGCTGACGATTGTTGCGGTTGGCCAGAAAGTCCCCGATTGGGCGCAGACGGCGTATGACGACTACGCCAAGCGTTTCCCGCCAGAGTTAAAGGTCGAACTCAAGGCGGTCAAGACCGAACCGCGGGCATCCAAGACGCTAGAGAATTTGCTGATCGCAGAGCGCAGCCGCATTGAAGGTGCGCTTGCCAAAGGCGTTCGGGTTGTGGCGTTGGATGAGCGCGGCACTGCAGTCACCACGGTGGCGTTGGCTGAGCGACTCAAAGGCTGGCAGCTCTCAGGCGATGACGTCGCCATCGTGATTGGCGGGCCTGACGGCCTGGACGGTGAATTCAAAAAATCAGCCCACGAACGCCTGCGACTCTCAGACCTCACACTTCCACATGCCCTGGTGCGTGTCCTGCTGATCGAGCAGCTCTACCGCGCCTGGAGCATCACCATCAATCATCCTTATCATCGCGAATGACCATGACTGCACGTGCTGAGTTTGTGTATCTGGCGTCGCAAAGCCCCCGACGGGCGCAATTGCTGTCGCAGTTGGGTGTGCGCCATGAACTGCTGCTGGCCGATAGCAGTGAGGACGCTGAAGCGCTGGAGGACGTCAAGCCCAACGAGGCGCCAGCCGCCTATGTCAAACGGGTCACTGCGCTCAAGCTGGACGCTGCAGTCGCGCGCATGGCCCGCAGAGGTTTGCCACCCGCGCCGGTATTGTGTTGCGACACCACTGTAGCGCTCGGGCGCAGCATTTTCGGAAAACCGGCGTCCGTGAGCGATGCCCAGCGAATGCTGGCAGCGTTGGCGGGTCGTACGCACCGCGTGTTGACGGCTGTCGCAGTGCAAGGGCTTGGTGAAACGGGCGCCCCAGGTGCGCGTTATGCCGACTGCAGTGTGTCGCAGGTTCAATTTGAAGCCATGACCACTGCGCAGATCAAGGCTTACGTAGCCACAGGCGAGCCCATGGGCAAGGCAGGCGCCTATGCCGTGCAGGGCAGGGCGGCTATGCACATCACCCGCATCAGCGGCAGCTACAGTAGCATCATGGGACTGCCGCTTTACGAAACTGCGCAACTCCTTCGTGCGGCCGGTCTGGCCGTCTGACATAACACCATCGCTCCTGCCATGTCCCAAGACATTCTGATCAACTGGTCGCCCCAGGAAACGCGCGTTGCGGTCATCGAAAACGGTGCAGTCCAAGAGCTGCAGGTAGAGCGCGCGCTGGAGCGCGGGCTGGTGGGCAATGTCTACATGGGCAAGGTTGCCCGTGTGTTGCCTGGCATGCAGTCGGCCTTCATTGACATCGGCCTGGACCGCGCGGCGTTTTTGCATGTGGCCGATTTGATGAGCAGCATCAACAGCCGCCACGCTGATGTCGATGCAACGGTGCCGGCAGCTTTGCCTCAACCGATTGAAAAGCAACTCTTCGAGGGGCAGGCCGTGATGGTGCAGGTGCTCAAAGACCCTATCGGCACCAAAGGCGCCCGGCTCACTGCGCAGATCAGCATTGCAGGGCGTCTGCTGGTTTTTCTGCCTCAGGACAATCACATCGGGGTGTCCCAAAAAATTCCGGTCAATCAACGCGACGAGCTGCGCAAGCGCATGCAGGTGCTGGCAGGCGATTTGGGCGGCGGGTTTATTTTGCGCACCAATGCAGAAGACGCGCTGGATGAAGAACTCGCCGAGGATATTGCTTATCTGAGAAAAACCTGGAGCCGGATCAAGTCTGGCGCGCTGCGCGTCAAACCAGGGTCTGTGTTGCACCAGGATTTGAATTTGCTGCAGCGGGTGCTGCGCGACGTCGTCAGTGACAGCGTGCAAACCATCCGGATTGATTCGCGGGAACAGTTTGAAAAGCTCAAGGGCTTTGCGGCAGAGTTCATGCCCGCCACCCTGCCAAAGTTGCAGCACTACATCGGCGAGCGCCCAATTTTTGATCTGTTCAACATCGACGATGACATCGCCAAAGCGCTGGGCCGTCGGGTTGATCTGAAATCAGGCGGCTATCTGGTTATCGACCAGACAGAGGCGCTGACTACCATCGACGTGAACACCGGTGGTTTTGTGGGTGCGCGCAACTTCGACGAAACTATTTTCAAGACCAATCTCGAAGCTTCGCAGGCCATTGGGCGTCAGCTGCGGCTGCGCAATCTGGGCGGTATCGTGATTGTTGACTTCATCGACATGCTCAGGGACGCCCACCGCGACGCGGTGCTGACGGCGTTTCAAAAGCAGCTTTCCCGCGACCGTGTCAAAACAACGGTCAATGGCTTCTCGTCGCTGGGTTTATTGGAAATGACGCGCAAGCGAGTTCGTGAGTCGCTGGCGCATCAGTTGTGCGAGCCTTGTGATGCCTGCAGTGGCAAGGGCGTGGTGAAAACTGCCCGCAGCGTGACCTACGACATCCTGCGCGAGATCTTGCGCGAGGCCCGCCAATTCAACCCGCGAGAGTTCCGTGTGGTGGCCTCTGCCAAAGTCGTGGAGCTTTTCCTGGACGAAGAAAGTCAGCACCTGGCCAGCCTGAGCGAATTCATTGGAAAACCCATTTCGCTCCAGGCCGAAGCGGCAATGGCGCAGGAGCAATATGACATTGTGTTGATTTGACGTTCAACGACACACCACCTCCATGACCCGCCCCCGCACGCGCAACATCCGCCCCATTCCGATCCTGGTTTATCACCAGATCGACGTTGCCCCGGCCAAGGGCAAGCCGTTTCGCAGCCTGTATGTGGCGCCCGAGGCTTTTGCACGGCAGATGAAGTGGCTGGCGCGGCTGGGCTACACCGGTTTGTCGATGAGTGCGCTGATGCCGTATTTGAATGGCGAAAAAATCGGCAAAGTGGTCGGTATCACCTTTGACGACGGTTATCAAAACAACCTGACCCACGCGTTGCCCGTGTTGATGCAGCATGGGTTTTCGTCCACGTGCTACGCCGTCAGCGGACTGTTGGGAAAAACCAATGTGTGGGACGAAAAACTGGGAATCGCCCAGACGCCCCTGATGACGCCCGATGAGTTGCAGCAATGGGTGTCGGGCGGCCAGGAGATTGGCTCACACACCCATCAACATCGCCATCTGCTCAGTAGCGTTGATGCTGATAGCCAAGCTGATATCGAACACGGCAAGGCAGCACTTAAGCAACTCACGGGCCAAGCGACCCAGCATTTTTGCTATCCGTATGGCCAATACGACGAGCGCCATGTCACGATGGTGGAGCACGCTGGTTTTGACACGGCCACCACTACCGCACGCAGTCGTTGCCATCGGGGTGTCGATATGTTGCAACTGCCGCGTGTTCCCGTGGTGAGGTCGACAACGCTTCCTTTGTTCTGGCTGAAGATTGCGACCGCCTACGAAGATCGCCGCTCCCAATGACCACAGCCGCGAACGCTGCACACGGCGAAGACCGTCGCCTAACGGGCAAGTTGCGTGTTGCGGTGTTAAACCGGATTTTCGCGCCGACGGGTGGCGGTGCAGAGCGTTACTCCATTGCCCTGGTCGAACAACTTGCCGAGCGCCATGAGATGCACGTTTTTGCACAGCAGATTGAGCATCACTGGCCCGGCGTGACGTATCACACGGTGCCCACCTTGCTGCGAAAGCCAAGGTGGCTCAACCAACTGTGGTTTGCGGCCTGGACCTGGTGGGTGACGCGGCGTGGTTTTGACATCGTCCATTCGCACGAGAACACCTGGCACGGCAATGTCCAAACCGTCCATGTGCTGCCTGTCAAACACAATCTTTTCAAAAACCGACATGGACTGGCATGGGTTTCCCGCTGGTTGAAGGTGGTCACCAGCCCGCGGCTGATCGTTTATCTCCTGCTTGAGCGTTACCGCTTTGCGGCTGAGCCACTGCGCCAGATCGTAGTGACTTCGAAAAGCCTTGGAGACGTGATGGAAGCGACGTATCCTGGGTGTGCCGCGGCCTTGTCAGTGGTGACGCCTGGTTTCGACCTCCCCCCACGTTTTGCAACCTGGGACAGGATCGCCTCGCAGCGTCGTGCACGGGAGCGGTTCGGATTACCATTGCCCAGCATCTGCTTGCTATTGGTGGCCAACGATTTTCGTAAGAAAGGACTCACCACCCTTTTGGAAACACTGGCGAAGCTTCCCCGGCATCACGTGCTGGTTGTAGTGGGCAACCCAGCACACATTGCTGAGTTTCAGGCGCAAATCTCGCGTTTGCAACTCACGACACGCGTTTTCTTTCTGGGGCAGTTGCCCGATGTCTGCGACGCGTACCTTGCCGCAGACTATTTGGTTCATCCCACGCTGGAGGATACTTTTGCCATGGCCGTGCTGGAAGCCATGGCTTTCGGGCTGCCCGTGCTAGTCAGTGGGGCCGGGTTTTGCGGCATTGCCGGTCTGTTGCAGCACCAAGTGAACGCGTGGTTGCTCGATGATCCGCGCGACGCGGACAGCCTGATGCACGCGATTCAGACCCTGGACGCAAATGCAGCGCTGCGTCAGACCCTGTCAGACAACGCAATGCGGTTTGCTACTGGCTATCAATGGAAAGACATCGCTCAGCGCCAGCAGACGGTGTACCTCGCCGCTGCTGGTTTGAGCTGACAGTGCACTAACACCGCTACACAGCAGAATTCTTCAGGCCACCAACTTGAAGTGTTTGCGGCTGAAATCGAGCCCCGTCAGGGTTTCAATCTGCCGCATCAGGTGGTACTTGTTTTCTTTTTTCGTCGGCGTGTAGTCGGGGTCGAGTTGCAAGACCTGTTCGGCTTCATTGGCCAGCCATTGTTTGGCGACGACAGGATGTGAGCCGGTGAAGGCACGGAGTGCTCGGCGGTCAAATTTGCTGTAGTGAACTTGCGTGGCTGCGGTCGCCCAGTACTTGCTGACCTGGTCGAGCTTTTTTTGCATGTCTTCGTTGCGGCGTATCCATCCGTAATGGTAGATGTGCGCAATGGCCAACGCCGCTTGAGGGTTACGGCCTTTTTTATGGTCGGTTGTGACCAGCCAGTACTGACCGTCTGGCGCATAACTGCGAATGGTGTTGCGGATCAGCCTGCATTCGCGGCGATACCATCCCGGGCTGATGGAGACCCAGTGGGGCGAGCCATAAAAGTGGTAATAGTCGAACACCAGGGCCTCAACACGCGGGTTCAGGTGATGCCTGTCAACGCTTGCTCGGATCGCTGCAATATCCTGTTCGTGGACGACCTCATCGCCCTCCAGATAAAAAGCCCAATCGCCGGTACAGGAGTACTGTGCAATCATTTTTTGCTGGGCGTAGACAAAACCACGGTCAGCCATGCGCTCATTCCAAAGGGTCTCGATAATCCTGATTTTTGGATCGCCGATGGCCCGCACGCGCGCCAGAGTTTGGTCGGAGCCTGCGCCGACGGCCACAACGAACTCGTCGACCAACGGCAACAGGGAGCGAATGGACGCCTCAAATGGAAAGCCGAGATCGACGCCGTTTCGGATAAAAGTAAAGCCGCTGATGGAGACAGGCATTTGATGGGGATGTCCGTGATGCGGTTACGCGTTTTGAAAACCCAGGCGGTAAAGATGCGCATAAGCACCGTTTTTCGCAAGCAGTTCAGCGTGAGTTCCAGACTCCACAATCTGCCCGGCATCCATCATGATGATTCGGTCTGCGTGAAGAATGGTGGAGAGCCGGTGCGCGATGACGACGGACGTTCGACCCACCGTCAAATTCTTGACAGCCACTTGAACCGCCAGCTCCGACTCTGTATCCAGTGCGGAAGTCGCTTCGTCAAGGATCAAAATGGGTGCGTCTTTGTAGAGCGCGCGCGCAATTGCCAGCCGTTGGCGTTGACCACCTGAAAGCTGCATGGCGTTATGACCCAAAAGTGTGTCTAGTCCGTTGGGCAATGCTGCCAGCAGGCCCGTTAAATTGGCTGCTCCCAGGCAGCGGGTGACCCGCGCGCGATCAGCCTGGTGTCCCAACGCCACATTGTCAGAAATGCTGGCGTTGAGCAAGACAACATGTTGACTGACAAACGAAAATTGTTCGCGCAAACAGTTGAGATTCCATGTCCTCAGGTCGTGGCCGTCGAGACGCATCGCGCCAAAGCTGGGATCCAGAAAGCGCGGGAGCAGATTAACCAACGTGGTCTTCCCCGAGCCGGATGCGCCCACCAGGGCGATGGTTTCACCCGCATGAATGGTGAGGCTGAGTCCGTCCAGCGCAGGAATGGCGTCTGGCCGGTAGCTGACGTTGATATCGGTTAGTTCGATATCGCCATCGGCACGCGGCTTGCAAAATTGGCCACCTGACTCATCAGGCGTTTCATCGATAAGCGCCAACCCCCGTTCGATGGCAGCCAGTCCCCGAGTGATGGGTGTTGTCGCGTCGGATAAGCTTTTTACGGGCGCAATCAACAGCAGCATGGCGGTGACAAACGCTACAAACCCGCCTACCGTTGTCGTATTTTCGGCGCTTTGCACCAAAGCGATAGAGATCACCGCTGACAGCGCTACCGCCGCCAGAATTTGCGTGATGGCGCTCATGCCTGCGTAAGCGGCCGTCGACTTCACGGACAGCTGACGCAGTGAATTGCTCAGCACTTCAAAACGTCCGGCTTGCGCCTGTTGGGCACCATGAAGTCGCACATCGCGGTGCGCCATAACGTTTTCTTCAACAACATAGGCCAGGTTGTCGGTCGCTGTCTGGCTCTCCTTGGTCAATCGGTAAAGGCGCTTTGACAGCACCTGGATCACCAGCGCGACGGCGGGAAAGAGCAAGGCAACGATCAGCGTAAGTCGCCAATTCAAATAGACAAGGTATCCGATCAGCGCCATCAGGCTCAGCAGATCTTTCACAAGCTTGAGAACAGCGTTGACCAACTGCGACGAGCCATTGAAAACCTCATACACCACGGTATTGGCAATCGCGCTGGAGCTTTGCGCTGAGAAAAGACTCAGGTGGGCCGTCAGAAGTTTTCCAAACATGGCTTTACGAAGTTTTAGCAGTCCTTCGTTAGTGACTTTGGCAACAGCCACCTGCGCGATGAAGCCGGAGAGACCCCGCACCGTGAAAAGCACCATCAGCGCCAAAGGTACAAGCCACAAATTGAAGCCGTCACGCTGAAAGCCCCTGTCCAACAAAGGCTTGAGTAGGGCTGGCACCAAGGGCTCAGTCATTGAGGCCACGATCGTCGCACCAACTGCAATAGCCCAACCCGACCGGGAAACACCGAAGTAGGGCCAAACACGGGCAATACGTTTGAGCAGACCTTGTCTCTCGCGTGGTAGCTTTAGCTCGGCCTTATCGGAAGTCGTCATGTGGAAACCAACGGAGCGGGCTTTATTGAGCAAGTTTGGGCCTTAAACTGCCGGCCCAGTGCCAGCAGCACGGCGATTGTGATGCAGAAGAAATCGCCGATGAATGCATCGTAGAGGCTGGAGTTAAACAGCGATGCCACGACCAAAGCCACCACTGCCAGTTGTGCTGCGCGCGCCTCATGCAGCTTCATCGACCGTGTATCAGCCACAGTTGCCGCGAACAAACCCAGTAAAAGAAGCGGCCCTGCCACGCCGAACTGAACACCCCACAGTAAATATTCCTGATGCGGGTTCCAGTTGCCGACGACATCAATATGCTGAGGGTTTCGGCTTTTCTGCAAGCGGTTGTACTCCGTACTCCAACTGCCAATTCCGCTTCCCAAGACAGGGTGTTTTGCCACAAGGCTCAGTGAACTCGTCCAAAGACCCAGCCGGATGCCCGATGACGAAACCGCAGGTTGGTCGGCTCGGTAAGACTGCACTTCTGTGCTCACCAAACTCATGCGATCCCGCAGCTTTCCCGGCGTCACCATCAAGACACTGATTAGTAAAAAGGGCACAAAAACAGCGCCAAGCCGGTATCTTCGAGGCAACTCCCACATGATCGACATCGAAATCAATGCCACGGCCACAACATGACCAGAGCGGCCACTGAGTATAAAAAAGACATTGCACAGAGTCATCAGCGAAATGAACACCGCAATCCAGGGGCCGAATCGGCTGGGAAAATACCCCCGGAGCTGCCAGCACAGTGCGGCAAACAACGCACCCATGATTCCCTGATCAAGATAGCTGGAAAATACAGCGTATTCCTGGACAGCCATATTGGAGGTAGCCCACGGAATTGGCACACGGGCGAACAAGAGCCACGAACTCGCGACTAAAAACAGTTGCGCTGCAAAAAAGGCAGCCAATCCAAAAAGCGCTTCACGTCTTGTTCGCACAACAACCCAGAATAAGGGAATGACCAAGAGCTTTCCGTATTTTGCCAACGAGCCTAGTGCATCGTCCGGCGGTGCTGTCGTCCACAACAGACTTGTTGCCATGACTGCCAAAACCAGCAGAATGGTCCGGACGATGAACGGTGTTTTGCCTCTTTCGGCGCCCGGGCAGGCGTTTGGACCGCGGAAGGAGCCTAGCAGCACAAGCAGTGCGGTAATGAAGAGCAGTAACTTCGCGGTGCTGACAAGCACAATTGACAGCCCGATGGAAGCAGCAGAAAAGCAGATAGCAGGGAGTCGCAAATTCATAGATGTCGAAAAAGCTCGATTGTCAGGACTACGGATGCACCATGCGCTTTAGAAATCCGGCGTTGGTTGTTGGCCACTGTCCCGATCCAGCCGACGCGCGCCGCGCCCAGGAAGTGGTTGTTGCAGCAGTCGATTGTCGCTTACGTTTTTTAACGGGCAGAGCGGGTATCGACGGCGTCAGCGAGACAGCGGCTTTGTCTTCGTTAAAAGTCAGCGCATGCCTCTGATAGACTAAAAGTCATCGGCGTCACGTAAAGTTATTGAAAATCAATCACTTAGCGACGCAATCGCCAAATTCAGCCGGAACCACTGTTGTCTACCCTCTCCGTCATCGTCATTACAAAAAACGAGGCGCGCAATATTGCCATGTGCCTGCAATCTGCAAAATTTGCCGATCAAATCATTGTTCTGGATTCAGGAAGTTCAGACAAGACCGTTCAAATTGCGAAGTCGCTCGGCGCCGAAGTCTCGACTGAGACCGATTGGCGCGGTTTTGGTATTCAAAAAAATCGAGCACTTGGTCTGGCGCGTTGCGACTGGGTGTTGTCACTCGACGCCGACGAGCAGCTAACGCCCAAGTTACAAGCTGAAATTTGTACCGCGATGAAATTGGGCGAATACGATGCATTTTCGTTCCCGCGTCAATCCAGTTTTTGCGGCCAGTACATTCGGCATTCCGGATGGACACCTGACCGCGTCACCCGGCTGTTCAAGCGTGGGCTAGCATCGTTTTCAAACGATCTGGTACACGAAAAAGTAGTTACTGTGGCATTGGTTGGGAAGCTCAAGTCCGCCGTGCTGCACGAAACCTATGTCAATCTTGAATCCGTGTTGGACAAAGCAAATCGCTACTCCAGCGCCGGCGCTCAAACGCTTTTGAGCGCCTCGAAAAAAAAGGGGTCACTTGCGTCTGCATTGCTCCACGGTGTGTGGGCATTTGTTAGAACATACCTGCTGAGGCTCGGTTTCCTGGACGGACAACTGGGTCTGGTGTTGGCGCTGTCAGTAGCCGAGACAACTTACTACCGTTATTTGAAACTTTGGCTGTTGCAAAAGCAAGGTGCCTTGGAAGGTTCGGCTGACGGCTCCATGAGGTGAGCGTTGCGATGCGCCTAAAGATCGCAAAGTGTTGCAACTCGTACCGCAGCTTTACCAGGGTGCGCCTCGTACAGTCGATCAAAATATTCAGATTGTTAAGGTAAATAATTTTTATGAATCGTCAAACGTTTTCGGTGGGTCGCAGGATGGTTGTTGGGCTGCTTGCCGCCTCAACGCTGCCTGCGTTTGCGCAGTTTCGCGTCGAGGTTTCAGGTGTCGGCCTGACCCAGCTGCCGATCGGTATTGTCATGTTCGGCGGCGAAGGCCAATCACCGCAAAAAATCAGTGCCATCGTCACGGCCGACCTTGAGCGC
>JANLUZ010000070.1:0-12392 GCA_031363755.1 Polaromonas sp. | reverse complement strand
TCACGCAGACCAAGGTTCGCCGCGAACGCATGGGTCACATCGACCTGGCCGCACCGTGCGCGCACATCTGGTTTTTGAAGTCGCTGCCGTCGCGTCTGGGCCTGGTGCTCGACATGACGTTGCGGGACATCGAACGCGTTCTTTATTTTGAAGCGTATGTGGTGACCGACCCCGGCATGACCCCGCTGAAGAAATTCAGCATCATGTCCGAAGACGACTTCGACGCGAAGACCAAAGAGTACGGTGACGAGTTCGTGGCCAAGATGGGTGCTGAAGGCATCAAGGACCTGCTCGAGGGCCTTGACCTCGACATGGAAATCGACAAACTGCGCAACGACCTGACCGGCTCCGAGATCAAGATCAAGAAAAACGCCAAGCGTTTGAAATTGATGGAAGCGTTCAAGAAGTCTGGCATCAAGCCGCACTGGATGGTGCTCGACGTGCTGCCAGTGTTGCCGCCAGATTTGCGTCCGCTGGTGCCGCTGGACGGCGGTCGTTTCGCAACGTCCGACTTGAACGATCTGTACCGCCGCGTCATCAACCGCAACAGCCGCCTGCGCCGTTTACTGGAGCTCAAGGCGCCCGAGATCATTGCCCGCAATGAAAAGCGCATGCTCCAAGAAGCGGTTGATTCGCTGCTCGACAACGGCCGCCGTGGCAAAGCCATGACGGGTGCGAACAAGCGCGCGCTGAAGTCTTTGGCCGACATGATCAAAGGCAAGTCAGGCCGTTTCCGCCAGAACTTGCTGGGCAAGCGCGTGGACTATTCGGGTCGCTCGGTGATCACCGTGGGTCCAACGCTCAAGCTGCACCAGTGCGGTTTGCCGAAGTTGATGGCGCTCGAGTTGTTCAAGCCCTTCATCTTCGCCCAGCTTGAGTCGCGCGGCATTGCGACGACGATCAAGGCGGCCAAGAAGGAAGTGGAATCCGGCACGCCGGTGGTGTGGGACATCCTGGAAGAGGTGATTAAAGAGCACCCCGTGATGCTCAACCGTGCGCCTACGCTGCACCGTTTGGGCATTCAGGCGTTTGAGCCGATCCTGATTGAAGGCAAGGCGATTCAGCTGCACCCCCTCGTTTGCTCGGCGTTCAACGCCGACTTTGACGGTGACCAGATGGCGGTTCACGTGCCGCTGTCGGTAGAAGCGCAGATGGAAGCCCGCACATTGATGCTGGCGTCCAACAACATTTTGTTCCCGGCCAACGGCGAGCCGTCCATCGTTCCGTCGCAAGACGTGGTGCTGGGCCTGTACTACACAACCCGCGACCGCACCAACGGCAAAGGCGAAGGCCTGCTGTTCTCGGACACCGGTGAAGTTCGCCGCGCGTTTGACGCGGGTGAGCTGGACTTGAATGCGCGCATCAATGTGCGTTTGACCGAGTGGACCAAAGACAAGGAAACCGGCGAATTCATTCCGTCGACCAAGCTGTGGGAAACCACCGGCGGTCGTGCGTTGCTGTCGGAAATTTTGCCCAAGGGCCTGCCTTTTTCCAACATCAACAAAGCGTTGAAGAAAAAGGAAATCTCCAAGCTCATCAACGTGTCGTTTCGCAAGTGCGGTTTGAAAGAAACCGTGGTGTTTGCCGACAAGTTGCTGCAGTCGGGTTTCCGGCTGGCGACCAAAGCCGGTATTTCGATCTGTATCGACGACATGCTGGTGCCGCAAGAAAAAGGCGCCATCATCTTGCGTGCACAGAAAGAAGTCAAAGAAATCGAACAACAGTATGTCTCCGGTCTGGTGACGTCTGGCGAGCGCTACAACAAGGTGGTGGACATCTGGGGCAAGTCGGGCGACGAAGTGTCAAAAGTGATGATGGCCCAGCTCTCTAAAGAGCGCGTCATTGACCGCAACGGCAAGGACGTCGAGCAAGAGTCGTTCAACTCCATCTACATGATGGCGGACTCCGGGGCCCGTGGTTCTGCCGCCCAGATTCGCCAAGTGGCCGGTATGCGCGGTTTGATGGCCAAGCCTGACGGCTCGATCATCGAAACGCCGATCACCGCGAACTTCCGCGAAGGTCTGAACGTGCTGGAGTACTTCATCTCCACCCACGGTGCGCGTAAAGGTCTGGCCGACACGGCGCTGAAAACCGCCAACTCCGGCTACCTGACCCGCCGCCTGTGCGACGTGGTGCAGGATCTGGTGGTGACCGAGCAGGACTGCGGCACGCAAAACGGCTCTGTCATGCGCGCCATCGTCGAAGGCGGTGAAGTCATTGAATCGCTGCGCGACCGTATCCTCGGCCGCACGGCGGTTGAAGACGTGCTGCACCCGGAAAACCGTGCGGTGCTGGCGAAAGCGGGCGCCATGCTGGACGAAGACCTGATCGAAGAGCTGGAAATTGCCGGTGTTGACGAGGTCAAGGTTCGCACGGCGCTGAATTGCGAAACGCGCTTCGGCTTGTGCGCCAAGTGCTACGGCCGCGACCTGGGTCGTGGTGGTTTGATCAACATCGGTGAGGCGGTCGGTATCATCGCCGCCCAGTCGATTGGCGAGCCTGGCACGCAGCTGACGATGCGGACCTTCCATATCGGCGGTGCGGCTTCCCGTGCCGCGATCGCGTCAAGCGTCGAGTCCAAGTCGAACGGCGTGATTGGTTTTAACGCACCGATGCGCTATGTGACCAATAGCAAGGGCGACCTGGTGGTGATTGCCCGTTCCGGCGAAATCGTCATCCACGACGAGCATGGCCGCGAGCGTGAGCGCCACAAAGTGCCGTATGGCGCCATCTTGGCTGTCAAGGCCGATCAGGCCATCAAGGCTGGCACGATTCTGGCCAACTGGGACCCGCTGACCCGCCCCATCATTACCGAGTTCGCCGGCAAGGCGCAGTTCGAGAATGTGGAAGAAGGCGTGACCGTGGCCAAGCAGGTCGATGATGTGACGGGCCTGTCCACCATGGTGGTGATTGACCCGAAACGCCGCGGCGCGACCAAGGTCATCCGCCCGGGTGTCAAGCTGATCGACGCGACCGGCAACGAAGTCAAGATCCCAGGCACCGACCATTCGGTGACGATAGGCTTCCCGATCGGTGCGCTGGTGCAGGTGCGTGACGGTCAGGACGTGGGTCCCGGCGAGGTGCTGGCCCGTATTCCGATCGAAGGCCAGAAAACCCGAGACATCACCGGCGGTTTGCCGCGTGTGGCCGAGTTGTTTGAAGCCCGTACGCCGAAAGACAAGGGCACGCTGGCTGAAATGACCGGAACCGTGTCGTTCGGTAAAGAGACAAAAGGCAAGATTCGCCTGCAGATCACCGATCCGGAAGGCAAGGTCTGGGAAGACCTCGTGCCGAAAGAGAAGAACATTCTCGTGCACGAAGGCCAGGTCGTGAACAAGGGCGAATCGATTGTGGACGGCCCCGCCGATCCGCAAGACATTCTGCGTTTGCTGGGCATGGAGGAACTTGCCCGCTACATCGTCGACGAAGTGCAGGACGTTTACCGTCTGCAGGGCGTGAAGATCAACGACAAGCACATCGAAGTGATTGTTCGCCAGATGCTGCGCCGTGTGGTTGTTGAAAGCGTCGGGGACTCGGCCTACATCGCGGGTGAGCAGGTCGAGCGTTCCGTGATGCTCGACATGAACGACGCTCTGCGTGCTGACGACAAGATCCCTGCGACCTTCAGCAACCTGTTGCTCGGTATCACCAAGGCGTCGTTGTCCACCGACTCGTTCATCTCTGCTGCGTCCTTCCAGGAAACCACGCGCGTGCTCACCGAGGCTGCCATCATGGGCAAGCGCGACGAGCTGCGTGGCCTGAAAGAAAACGTGATCGTGGGCCGTTTGATCCCTGCCGGAACCGGCATGGCTTATCACGACGCTCGCAAAGCCAAAGATCAGCTGGACGACGCCGAGCGCCGCGCCATTGCCGAGTCCGAAGCCGCCGAGATGGACGCGCTGTCGGGTGACGCGACGGCTGAAGCAGGTGCTGAAAGCGCCGCATCGGAATAACCGGCGACGGCTCCGTGCGCCGTCCATGACAAATTTTCCGCTTCTTCGTTGAGGTTGGCACTTCCGATAAAAGCCCCAGGCCCCATCAGGTCCTGGGGCTTTTTTTTAACCTGCTGCAGGTGGTTGTTGACTAAAAATCGACAAAATAAGGGTGTAGCCCAGGTGTTGATTGCCTGGAGTGCTATCAAAATAGATAAATTGTCAGAAGAGGTGATAGCCGGTCAACATGCGCTGAGCGAGCGCCAGCCTGACCTCGGTGACCCGCCCTGCGCAAGTGCCTAAACTGGACGGTTTCGCCATGCTTGAGCTGCTGCGGGCCAACGAGGTGACGGCGGCAACCCCCGCTCTACAAGGAGATTTTCATGACTTCCACCCAGCTCATCTGGTCCGGCGTTCTCGCGCTGCTGGTTTTTTGGGCGGTGGGCGCTTACAACCGCCTAATGCGTTTGAAAAACGCCATAGCGCGTGCTTTTGGCCCGCTGGATGTGCAGCTCAAAAAGCGGCTCGTGTTGATTCCTGGCCTTGTCGATGCCGCCGCAAAATACCCGGCGCTTGAAGCCGATGTGCTGCAGGCCGTTACGCTGGCGTGCCACCAGGCCCGCAGCGCGGGCGACGCAGTGCGCAGCCGCCCGACGCAGGCGAAGGCCGTGAGCGCCTTGTCGGCAGCCGAGGCAGCGCTGGACCGCTGTCTGGAGGCGCTGTTCGCGCTGGTTGAGGCGCACGCCAAGCTCAAAGCCGATGACACCCTCAAGGCGTTGGCCGATGCGCTTACCAGCACGGACACCACCGTGACGTTTGCGCGCCAGGCCTACAACGAGGCCGCGCGCAACTACAACAGCGCGCAGGGCGAGTTTCCGGCGCTATTGCTGGCGCGCTTGTTCGGTTTCGGGCCGTCGGTGCTGTTGCAGGACACACCCGCCGAAAAGCCGAACGATGATTCAACAGCCGCTGCACCTGTGTAGACCGCCTTAGGGTGATTCATGTGGCGAGCGTGCATGGCGATGTCGCAGCCGAAAAGACGTTTCGGGCGACTCCCGGAGCCGGTGGCTCGATGGCCGCGCCCAGCGAACTCGAACGTGTCCAGGCCCTGAACTGGGCGAGCAACCTGGGGGCTGACAGCGTAGTTGGAGTTGATTTGCTACTTAATTCATAGCTACTCAGGCAGTTAAGATGTGGACCACAGCCCGATTTGATCAATAAAATAGCGGTTTGATGACAAATTGGCCGCCACAGTGACCTTTTTGGGCGTTTTACCGGCTTTCCCCAGCTTTCGCTGCGTACCCACCGCGTCATCGGTCATCAGTCCCTGCGTTCCCTTCAACACCCCACCGCATGCCCCAGACTCCTACTGCCTCGCCGCCCGGCTCCACGTCCCCGCCCCGTCGCGCGGCCCATCCCGCTGGCGCCCAAATTGCGCTGTGGCAACAACTGCAGGGCGCGGCGAGTTTGTTGATGGCTGTGCGGGACGGGCAGTCGCTCACCGCTGCGCTGGAGGAGGTCGACGCCGCGCTGCGCCCTGGCGTGCAGGCGTTGGGCTTTCACACCCTGCGCTGGCTGGGCCGGGCTGAAGCGCTGCGCCAGCAGCTGGCCAAACGTCCGCCGCCGCCTGAAGCCGATGCCCTGCTGTGCGTGGCACTTGCATTGGCATGGTCAGCAGATGAGGCCCCATATTCGCCGTTTGTGCTGGTCGACCAGGCGGTCGAAGCCGCCAAACGCAGCGACGGCACGCGCCACCAGGCCAGCTTCATCAATGGCTGCCTGCGCGCTTTTCTGCGTGAGCGTGATGCGCTGGTCGCCAAAACCGACAGCAACCCGCAAGCCATCTGGAACCACCCGCAGTGGTGGGTTGACCGCGTGCGCAAAGACCACCCCACGCAGTGGCAACACATCTTGCGCGCCAACAACGCGCGTGCGCCGCTGGTGCTGCGCGTTAACCCACAAAAAACCTCGCAGGCCCAGTATTTAACTGCCTTGGCTGCTCTGAATATTGAAGCAGCAGCCATCGGTGCTGATGGCGTGCAGCTGGCCTCGCCGCAGTCGGTGCCGTCGTTGCCGGGGTATGCAGAAGGGCATTTTTCAGTGCAGGACGCCGCCGCCCAGCTGGCCGCACCGCTGCTGCTCAACCAGCTGCAAGGTGCTGCGCCCGGCGCCCGCCTTCGTGTGCTCGACGCCTGTGCCGCACCGGGCGGCAAAACCGCGCACCTGCTGGAATACGCCGCCGCCGGAAGCGGTGCCGACGTGCTGGCGCTGGACATTGACGCCCGCCGCTGCAGCCGGATCGGCGACAACCTCGTGCGCCTTGGGTTGCAGGCCAACATCACCGTCGGCGATGCGGCGCTGCCCGCCACCTGGTGGGACGGCCAGTTGTTTGATGCGGTTCTGCTCGACGCACCGTGCACCGCATCGGGCATCGTGCGCCGCCACCCCGATGTACGCTGGCTGCGTCGCCCCACCGACATCGCCCAGCTGGCGGCCATTCAGGCCCGCTTGCTGGCGGTACTGTGGCCGCTGGTTCGACCCGGCGGGCGCCTGCTGTACTGCACCTGTTCGGTGTTCAAGGCCGAAGGCGATGCGCAGACGCAATCGTTTCTTACGCACCACACTGAAGCCTTATTAATGCCATCGCCCGGGCATTTGCTCCCGCAAAGCGGGGGTGACAGCGCCCACTTGCCGGACAATTTACGAGGTGACCACGACGGCTTTTATTACGCACTCTTCGAAAAACGCAGCGCCTGACCGCCTGCTTGGTGCGGCCCTGCGCCAGGCGGGCGCCGCTTGCGCTCAGCGAATGCTTCGGCTGCTTGCACGCTTTCTGGTGGTGGGCATGATGGCTATGGGCCATACGCCTGCCAGTGCTGGTGCCACCGATATCGTGCAGTTCAAACTCGAGCGTGTTGAAGATGGGCT
The DNA here is from genome assembly GCA_031363755.1 of Polaromonas sp. Lineage (GTDB taxonomy): Bacteria > Pseudomonadota > Gammaproteobacteria > Burkholderiales > Burkholderiaceae_C > Polaromonas. The sequence continues at coordinate 5,532 of JANLUZ010000070.1, read as the reverse complement.
GGCGCTGTCGAGCCAGGTTCAGTTCGAACTGTCGCCCGTGGTGGAAGACGCCTTGCTCAAGGGCATCCCGCTGTTTTTCGTTTACGAGGCCGACACCTACCGAGACCGCTGGTACTGGACCGACCAGCGGGTGGCCAGCACCGCCCGCACGATTCGCCTGGCCTACCAGCCCTTGACGCGGCGCTGGCGGGTCAATATCGCGTCGGGTGTGATTGGCAGCTCGGGCGGGCTGCGCGCCTCGCTCAACCAGAACTACGACACCTTGGACGAAGCGCTCACGGGCATCCAGCGGCTGTCGCGCTGGAAGTTTGCCGACAACACTGACCTGACGTCCGACAGCGCCTTGCGCCTGGAATTCAGCTTTCGGCTCGACCTGTCCCAGCTGCCCCGGCCCTTCCAGATCGGCGTGGCAGGGCAGTCGGACTGGGCCATTGCCACCCAGCTCAGGGAGCGCATTCGCCTCGAGCTGCTGCACGCCGACCCCGCGCGCTAGGCTAAGACCATGTTCACGAAAGAGCCACCTGCCGCGCCGCGTGACGTGAAAAGCAGCCGCACGTTGCGCTGGACGCTGGCCGTGGGCATGGGTGTGACGGCGGCGCTCGCGCTGGTGTTGTTGTTTTTGCTGACGCAAGCCACGGACAACCGCCAAATGTACGAGCGCAACTATGTGTTGCTGTACCAGCTCAATATTGCGGTGGCCGTGCTGCTGGCAGCGGTGATCGGCTGGGTGGCGCTTCGGCTGGGCATGCGCCTCAAACGCGGGCGTTTCGGCAGCCGCCTGCTGGTCAAGCTCGCGGCCATCTTTGCGCTGGTGGGCTTGCTGCCGGGCTTGATGATCTACACCGTGTCTTACCAGTTCGTGTCGCGGTCGATTGAAAGCTGGTTTGACGTGGAGGTTGAGGGGGCGCTGGCCGCCGGCCTGAACCTGGGCCGCGCCACGCTCGACACCCTGGCCAATGATTTGTCCAACAAGACCCGGCAAGCGGCCAGCCAGCTGTCGGACACGCCAGACGCCAGCGTCGGCCTGTCACTGGAGCGCCTGCGTGACCAGCTGTTAGTCACTGACGTGGTGCTCTGGAACGCCTCTGGCCAGATGATTGCCAGCGCGAGCGAGTCGCGTTTTGTGCTGCAGCCTGAAAGGCCATCAGGCCAGCAGCTGCGCAATGCCCGCAGCCAGCGCGTGGTCACCCAGATCGAGGGGCTTGAAGAGGTCGCTGCTGGCGCCAACGGCACGGGCGAGGTGGCCGTCGGGCCCGGTGTCGCAGGGTCAAGCAAGCCCGCAGACGTCAAGCCCCGCATCAAGGCCATTGCGGTGGTGAACAGCACCAATGTCAACATGCTGGGTGACGTGCGTTTTTTGCAGGTAACCGAAAACCTGCCGCCGACGCTGGTGGCCAACGCCATCGCCGTGCAGGACGCCAACCGCGAGTACCAGGAGCGCGCACTCGCTCGCGGCGGTCTGCGCAAGATGTACATCGGCACCCTCACGCTGAGCCTTTTTTTGGCAGTGTTTGGTGCCGTGCTGCTGGCTGTGGTGCTCGGCAACCAGCTGGCCCAGCCGCTGCTGGTGCTGGCCGAGGGCGTGCGCCAAGTGGCGCGCGGCGACCTGACTCCCAAGGCGGCGTTGGACGGCCGTGACGAGTTGGGCGGGCTGACGCGCGCGTTTCGCGATATGACGCAGCAGCTGTTTGACGCGCGCTCGGCCGTGCAGCAAAGCATGAGCCAGGTCGACGCATCCCGCGCTAACTTGCAGACGATTCTGGACAACCTGACCGCCGGCGTCATCGTGCTTGACGTGCGCGGCCACATCCAGTCCAGCAACCCCGGTGCCACGCGCATCTTGCGAGCGCCGCTGGCGGCCTACCACGGCCGTGCGCTGGCCGATGTGCCGGGGTTGGCGCTGTTTGCCCAGCAGGTGCAGGCGCAATTTGCCGCCGAGCAAGCCGACCAGCAGGGCGCATCCGCCGACGGCGCGAGTGACGCACCGAGTGCCCAGGTCGCGCAGCACGGGCAAGAGCAATGGCAGCAGTCGTTTGAGCTGCACGCCGACCCGGCGGGCGCCGCGTTCGGCAATGAACACGCCACGGCGCTGATTGCGCGGGGCGCCAGAATGCCAGGCACCGACGAGTTTTTGCTGGTCTTCGACGATGTGTCCGACATGGTGTCGGCCCAGCGCGCTCAAGCCTGGGGTGAGGTCGCCCGCCGGCTGGCGCATGAAATCAAAAACCCACTCACCCCGATTCGTCTTTCCGCCGAGCGGCTGGAGATGAAGCTCACCGGCAAGGTCGATGCCCCCGAGCAGGCGCTGCTCACCAAATCCGTCAAAACTATCGTCGACCAGGTTGACGCGCTCAAGCGGCTGGTCAATGAATTTCGCGACTACGCCCGCCTGCCGGCGGCTGATTTGCAGCCGCTTGACTTGAACGCACTCATCAACGACGTGCTGCAGCTGTACGCCAGCGACAACCCGTCTGCCAGAGTGCAAACCGAGCTGGACGCCGCTGCGCCCATGATTCGCGGTGACGCCCAGCAGCTGCGCCAGGTGCTGCACAACCTGTTGCAAAACGCCCAGGACGCGCAGGACAGCTCGGGAGTGGACCAGCCTGCCCCCGGGCAAAGTGCGGCAAGCGTGGTTGTCAAAACCGACTACCTCGAGGCCGCCCACCGTGTGCGCCTGCGCGTGCAGGACAGCGGCGTCGGCTTTCCCGCGCACATCCTCAAACGGGCGTTCGAGCCCTATGTCACCACCAAGGTCAAAGGCACGGGCCTGGGGCTGGCGGTGGTCAAAAAAATCGCTGACGAGCACGGCGCCCGCATTGATCTCTCCAACCGTATGGTGGGCGAGGGCGAGCTCAAGGTGGTTCGCGGCGCACAGGTCTCGATATCGTTTACAGTGGCGGCTTAGCAACACTTATTTCCTGAGCTTTTCCATCGTTTTGCCGCGCGGTCGGCAAGCATAAAAGCCGGGGCGAACAGTCAAACATGGCAAACATTCTGGTAGTGGACGATGAGCTGGGCATCCGTGATCTGCTCTCGGAAATCTTGAACGACGAGGGTCACAACGTCGAGCTTGCCGAAAACGCGGCGCAGGCGCGTTCGGCCCGCGCGCTCGCCCGGCCCGACCTGGTGTTGCTCGACATCTGGATGCCCGACACCGATGGCGTGACCCTGCTCAAGGAGTGGTCGGCCAGCGGCCTGCTCACCATGCCCGTGATCATGATGAGCGGCCACGCCACCATCGACACCGCTGTGGAGGCCACCAAAATTGGCGCCATGGCGTTTCTGGAAAAGCCCATCACCCTGCAAAAATTGCTCAAGGCAGTGGAGCAGGCCCTGGCCAAGGCCCAACCCCGCAAGCTTCCAATTGTCGGCACGGTCAGCTACGCTGCCGAAGTGACTGTCGAGACCATGATGACCGGCGGCAAGTTGCCCGAACCCATCGATCTCGGGCCGCAGCCCATCCAGACCTTTGTGTTGGAAAAGCCCTTGCGCGAAGCCCGGGACGAATTCGAAAAAGCCTATTTCGAATTCCACCTCGCCAAGGAAGGCGGCTCCATGACACGCGTGGCGGAAAAAACCGGCCTGGAGCGCACCCACCTCTACCGAAAGCTCAAACAGCTCGGCGTCGACCTGACCCGCGGCAAGCGCGCCAGCTGAAGACCGGCTAAACGCTGATATATAATCTGAGGCTTAGGCCCGGTAGCTCAGTCGGTAGAGCAGAGGATTGAAAATCCTTGTGTCGGTGGTTCGATTCCGCCCCAGGCCACCAGTATCCATGCGCCCCAGCTCCCTTTTCGGGTTCTGGGGCGCTCTACATTCTTGGCAAATTTTCTACAAAAATCTCGCTAACGACACAAATGTTGTGTATAACCGAGCGGCTAAAGAAAATTTTTTAGATGTAACAACTAAGTGTTGTAGTCAAAAAACGTTCTGGTGTGACATTGTCTGATTGACAAGCTGGCCTACTAGAGTAATCTTGTGTTTAAGCGCTTTTATCCCGAGGGCGCAGTCTAAGTTGTATAATTTCGGGTTTTGCTGCTTTATTTGGGTTTTGGGGAATTTCATGAACACTACTTTTGAAATTTGGCTTGCAGCGCAGTTCGCCGAAGGCTTGGTGGACATCAAGTTTGCTGTGTTGGCTGGAAAAGGCGTTTCTGTTGAGGCCATTCAGCAAGAGCTTTTGGCTGCTGAAGCGTCGGTTGCCAAGTTCCCTGGCACTCCTGCGCCTCAACCTGCTTCGACTATTCCAAGCGAAGTTGTCGCTATGATGGGCAGTGTCCTAGCCGTTTAAAGTTTTTCGCTGATCAACACAGGTGCCACTAGGCACCTTTTTTTTTATATGAATCCAAGAAATAAGACCCTTGCTGAATGGTATGTTGATCAGATCAAGGAGACTGCCCAAGGAATCCAAGCAAAGGTTCTTGCGGCTAATGGCATCCCGCTACATCCGCAACGAGCGAGCGAACTTTGCCCTATCCCCGTTTATGAGGAAGCTCAATTGAGCTTGCTCAGCACGGCAAACGCTGATAGGCGGCCTCCGACACAGATTAGTTGGGCTGTAGGTGGATACACCTATCTTCCGGCTTACTTTAAAAAATATCGTGATGAGAAAACTGGACGATTGCGAATATCGATTGTTGTTGCAGCCACATCCAATTACTGCGAGTCGCGCTTTTTTGCGGCTAAAGAACTGATGCATTGCTTTATCGAGGATGACGGTTACGAGGCTACGGATACGATGGTTCTTGCCAATGATTTGATCGAAAGCTTGGCAATTGGCTCACACAACGTGTCGCATCCTCGGCCTCAGACCATAGTGGACGAAGTGGCTTGGGTTGGAGCTGCCGAATATTTGGTTCCTGCGACTTGGGTTCCTCTTCTGCAGAGAACTTTGACTGCATTGCAAGACAACGGTGTCGCTGCTCATCTGGCGCATTTGCACGTTGCGCAACTCATTAGGGTTCCGGAAACAGTTTTGCGTGCTAGGTTGAGAAACAGTTAATTAGCATTTCTCGCTTGCGTTCAGTTGGTGGCTTCAACGAAGTGGCCTAACGCGAGCGCCAACTCTAGATTTGACGTAGTGCTCGGTCATGTCCCGGGTTTTGTGTCCTAAAAGCATTTGCGAGTGAGCCAGGTCGCCGGTGTCGGTTGCAGCCTTCGCCCGAATGTCCCGGAACTGAAAATCCACTTTTGCCAGCGTCCGGGCCTTTTCAAAGCGCGAGCGTAGTGCGAACTGAGTCAAGGGTTGACCGTTCTCATCCTGGATGAGGTAATGAACCGCCCCGGGTTTCGTGGAGGCCCGTTGGGTTAAGTCAGACCGACGTTGCGGCCTGACTGGTTAATTGCCGATAGTAGTTTTCTTCAGCTTCGGCAGGGGGAATGTATCCGATGGGCTCAAGCAGTCGGTGATGGTTAAACCAGGACACCCATTCAAGCGTGGCCAGTTCCAGTGATTCCCTGGTTTTCCAAGGCGCCCGGCGATGAATCAACTCAGCCTTGTACAAGCCGTTAATCGTTTCGGCCAGGGCGTTG
>JANLUZ010000079.1:0-9471 GCA_031363755.1 Polaromonas sp. | reverse complement strand
TGCCGTACAGCTTGAAGTTTTGCGTAAAACCAGTGAGCTTGGCGTGCGCCTCAAAACGGGTGGGCATGCGGGTGACATAGTCCACCACCGCCCCGACCGAGTTGCCGGGGTAGGCGGCTGAAAACGGGCCGTACAGCACATCCACCCGCTCAATTTCCTCGGGTGTGACCAGACCCCAACGCGGGGTGTAATTCGCCCCGTTGCCCAAGTAGTTCGACAGCAAAATGCCGTCGGCATACACCGCCGAGCGCGCGCTGTTGCCGGTGCCAGACGCGCGGCTGGACAGCACCGCGTGGTTGTAGTCGCCGATGTAGCGCTTGCGCACCAGCAGGCTGGGCAGGTACTTCAGCGCGTCTTCCGAATCGGTGGCGTTGATTTTTTGCGCGATCTCTTCACGCGTGATGCCCTCCATCGTGGTCGGGATTTGCGTGGGCAGCGAGGTCGGCTGGCTGCCGGTGATGGTGACCATGCCCAGGGATTTGACCGGAGCATCTACCGATGGGGCTGACTGCGCCAGCACAGCGGGGGCAGTAGAAGCGGCCAGGGCGTAAAAAGCGGCCATGGCCACGGCTCGTGGTGCGCTGGGCGCACGAGAATTTTTGACGGACATACACATCCAATTTGAAACAAACAAGAAACGGCGCAGGGCGGCCAAGCCGCAGCGCAGACAAACGGCGCAAGCGGCTTGTCAGCACGCGAGCGCGGTCAGCAGGTTCAGATCAAAAAGGACGGGGGGCCGCGGCTGTTGGGCAGCCCCAGGCCAAATCGCGCCAGCTCGGACGGCGGCTCGGCCAGCGCCACGGGGTGGCCGGCATAGGTCGGAATGGTCGCCATCACGGTGGGCGGCAAGGCGATGGCGAAGGAGCCACACAACTCGCAATGCGCGTGTTCTGAGGCGGCGTCGCCCGTTTGCCCGGCCGCTGCAAACGCCTTGCTGGCGTTGCACACCCCGCCAAGGCGGCCCGTCTGCACGTCTTGCGTCAGCTGGGCCACCGGCCCAAACAAGGCGCTCGCCACGGCCAGCAGGCTCATGAACGCGGCAAGGCGAACATAAATCAAGCGCAGCGTGCGATGGATGGGACGTTGAAACACCAGTAAATTATAGGGTTGGCGTCACTTACCCGCATTGGGGAAAAACAGCTTCTCGCCATTGATTTTGTAGTTGGCAATCACGGTTTGGCCGGCGGGTGAGGTGACCCAGTCGACGAACTTTTGCGCGGGAATCACCTTGGTTTGCGGGTGTTTGGCCGGGTTGACCACCATGACGCCGTACTGGTTGAACAGCTTGCTGTCGCCTTCGACCAGCACCGCCAGGTCGGCGCGGTTCTTGAAGTTCAGCCAGGTGCCGCGGTCAGCCAGCACATAGCCGCCCAAGCTCGCTGCGATGTTCAACGCCGGGCCCATGCCGCAGCCACAGGCCTTGTAGTTGGCAAATCCGGGCTTGTCGCCGGGCGTCTCGATGCCGGCAGTCTTCCAGTAGCGCAACTCGGCCGCGTGGGTGCCGCTTTTGTCGCCCCGTGAGACAAAGTTGGCCCCACCCGAGCCACTCGCATTGAGCTTTTTAAGCGCCTCGGCGATGTCCTTGCCGCGCGCGCCAGCCGGGTCAGCCGCCGGGCCAATCAGCACGAAATCGTTGTACATGACCGGGTAGCGCTTGATGGCAAAGCCATCGGCCACCACTTTTTCTTCAGCCACTTGGTCATGCACGAACAGCACATCAGCGTCACCCCGGCGGCCCATGTCGATGGCCTGGCCAGTGCCCACAGCAACGACCTTCACGTCCACGCCCGTGGCTTTTTTGAACTCTGGCAGCAGGTAAGGGAACAGCCCCGACTGCTCGGTGGACGTGGTGGACGCCATCACGATGGCGCTGGGTGCCGTGGCAGGCTGTGCTATGGAAAGCGTAGCTGTACAGGCAATAAAAACCTGGGCTAACGCTGTAAATAGCTTGAAATTACCGAGGTTTGAGCGTGACGTCATGCAAGTTCTCCTTTTAAAAACTGTTCGGCCGCTGGCGGCAGCGGGCCGGTGAAAAAGTCGTGTGTCGGCAGGTCGGCCACTACCACGCCGCGCTCCAGGTAGATCACGCGGCTGGCTAGGCGCTTGACCTGCCCCAGGTTGTGGCTGCTGAAAATCAGCGTCATGCCGCTGCGCGAAAACTCGGCCATCAGTTGCTCGACATCACGCTTGGCGGCTGGGTCCAGGCTGGCGGTGGGCTCGTCAAGCAGCAGCACGCGCGGCTGGCAGGCCCAAGCCCGCGCCATGGCCACCCGCTGCTGCTGGCCAACCGACAAAGCACGGGCGTTGCAGCGCGCCAGGTCGGTCAGGCCAACCCGCTGCAACGCCGCCAGCGCCTTCGGGGCCGCCACAGACCAGCGCTGGCCGCGCAACCATAGCCCCAGAGCGACGTTGTTCAACACGCTGGTGCGCAGCAGGTGCGGGCGTTGAAACAGCATGGCCTGGCGCGCGTCGGGCGCGGCCTGAACCCGGCCACTTGCTACGGGCAGCAGGCCGTGCAGGGTGCGCAGCAGCGTGCTTTTGCCGCTGCCGTTGCTGCCGATCAGCGCCACCCGTTCACCCGCTTGAATGGCCAACGAACAGTCGCTCAGTGCCTGCACACCGCCAAAGCGAACGCTCGCATGCGTCAGCGACAGCACCGTCCGCGCGTCACCGACGTCACCGACGTCGCCGACGTCGCTGAGGCCGCTCATCGCAGCGCAGCCGGTGGCGCGATGCTTGGTGGCAGCAGGCCGCTCGCCGCGTCAATTCGTGCCTGACGCTTGGCTAAATGCCTGACGCCTGCGATCAGCCCATTGAGCAGCAGCACCAGCGCCAGCAGCACGATGCCCAGCGCCAGGGCCAGCGGTAGGTCACCTTTGTTGGTTTCCAGCGCAATGGACGTGGTCATCACGCGCGTGAAGCCGTCGATGTTGCCACCCACCACCATGACCGCGCCCACCTCTGAAATCGCCCGACCAAAGGTGGCGACTAGCACCGTGAGCAGGGCCAGGCGCTCGTCCCACAGCAGCAGCAGGCTGCGCACCAACCGGCCCGCGCCCAGTGACTGAAACTGTTCGCCGTGCAGGCGGTCGGCGTCTTCGATGGTCTGGCGCACCAGCGCTGTGACCACCGGCAGCACCAGCACGGCCTGCGCCAGCACCATGGCCTTGAATGAAAACAGCCAGCCCAGAAACCCCAGCGGCCCGCTGCGCGACAGCATCAAATACACCACCAGCCCGACGACCACCGACGGCAGCGCCAGCGCGGTGTTGAGCAGCGCCAGCACCACGCCACGCCCGGCAAACCGCGCTACACCCAGCCAGCTGCCCAGCAACAGCCCCACGCTGCAAGCCCCCACGCAGGCCACGCTGCTGACGGCCAGCGACCGGGCGGTGATGCTGGCGAGCACCGGGTCGAGCGAGGTGATCAGGGAAAAAGCGGTGACAAAACTGTCGGTGAAGGTGTTCATGGGCGCCAAAAAAGCTGCTGCACTGTAGCGCAGGTCCGCTGGCCCACTGGCGCGCGCGTCCTGACTACTTATGCAGTGGTTTGCATAGCAACGGCGCGGCTCGGGGGTTGTAAAGCGGACGGGATAATCGCTCGTGACCATGCACAAAATTCAACTGTCTTACGCTCTGCAAGCCGAACGAAGCCAAAGCACGCTGATCCGCAACCCGCTGATGGATCTGCTCTATGCCGTGAAGGGCCAGGGCTCGATCTCCAAAGCCAGCAAGTCGCTGGATTTGTCGTACCGCCATGTGTGGGGCACGCTCAAGAACTGGGAAGTCACGCTGGGCCGGGCGCTGATTGTGTGGGACAAGGGGCAGCATGCGCGCCTGACGGAATTCGGTGAAAAGCTGCTGTGGGCCGAGCGCCAGGCCCAGGCCCGGCTGGCGCCGCAAATCGAAGCCCTGCGCAGTGACATCGAGCGCGCTTTTTCTTGCTGCTTTGACGACAACGCCCATGTACTGACGCTGTATGCCAGCCACGACACCGCCCTGTCGGCACTGCGCGACCAAACCAGTGCCGCCGGGCTGCACCTGGACATCCGCTTTACTGGCAGCGTGGACGCCATTGCCGCGCTGAACGCCGGGCGCTGCATGATGGCCGGCTTTCACACCATCGACCAGCCCGGCAAAACCTCCCAGGCTGCGCAGGCCTACCGCCACCTGCTCAAGCCCGGCCAGCACAAACTGATCGGTTTTGCCCACCGCACCCAGGGCCTGATCGTGGCGCGCGGCAACCCGCTGCGCATCAAAACCCTGATTGACGCTGCGCAGCCAGGCGTGCGCTTTGTGAACCGCGCCGAAGGCACCGGCACCCGCGTGCTGCTGGGCGATTTGCTGGCGGCAGCGGGTGTCAGCGCCGACGCGTTGAACGGTTATGCGACGCAAGAGCCCTCCCACACGGCGGTGGCCCAAACCATTGCGGCGGGCGGCGGTGACGTGGGCCTGGGCATTGCCACCGCCGCCGACCAGCTGGGCCTGGGCTTTGTGCCGCTGGTGCGCGAGCGCTACCACCTCGTCTGCCTGAAAAGCGAGCTACCCTCCCCGCCTGTGCAAGCCTTGCTCGGCACCCTGCAAAGCAACGCCTGGCAAACCCTGCTCGCCGATTTGCCCGGCTACGACGGCCAGCAGGCGCAAAGCGGCAAGGTGCTATCGCTCAGCAGCGTGCTGCCGTGGTGGCAGTACCGCAAACCGAAGGCGCATGGCGCTGCGGCACCTGCAGGCAGACAAAACCCACCGTTTAAGGGTGAAATGACTCGCTAGCCCAGGCGTTTATTGCCTGAGTAGCTCTACTTTTAATACCAGTCAATCATCCACGGGGCAGCGCAACTTTGTCAGCCACCACCCTGCCCCGCAGCAAGCGCAAGCCGTTGCCAATCACCAGCAAACTCGCGCCCATGTCGGCAAACACGGCCATCCACATGGTTGCGGTGCCGAACACAGCCAGCGTCAAAAATACGACCTTGATGCCCAGGGCCAGCGTGATGTTTTGCCACAGAATGGCGTGGGTGCGGTGGGACAGGCGCACCGTTTCAGCCACACGCCGCAGATCGTCGTTCATGACGACCACGTCGGCGGCCTCGATGGCGGTGTCCGTACCGGCGCCGCCCATGGCAAAGCCGATGTCGGCCTGGGCCAGCGCGGGGGCGTCGTTGATGCCGTCGCCCGTCATGCCGGTGGGGCCGTAGCGTTGCTGCAGGTCCTGGATGGCGGCCAACTTGGCTTCGGGCAACAAATCACCCCGGGCGTCCACGATGCCGCACTGGGCCGCAATGGCCTGCGCGGTGGCGTTGTTGTCGCCGGTCAGCATCACGGCGGTCACGCCCAGGGCTTTCAGATCGGCCACGGCTTGAATGGAGCTGGGCTTGAGGGTGTCGGCCACGGCAAACAGGGCCAGCACGCGGGTGCTGTCGGCCAGCAGGGTCACGCTGCGGCCTTGTTGCTCGCACCTTGCCAGTTCGGCCTCCAGCTCAGGGCCGCACAGCCCGCTCTCGTGCATCAGCCGGTGGTTGCCCAGGCGCAGGATTTGGCCTTTGACGGTGCCTGTCACGCCGCGCCCTGGCAGGGCCTGAAAGCCGAGCACGGCGGCGGCTTCACCTTGCAAGCTGGCGGCAATGGCTCTGGACACCGGGTGGTCTGACCGCGCGGCCAAGCTGGCGGCCAGGTGCTTCAACCCAATGGCATCACCCTTCCCCCATACGCGCCAGTCGACCAGCACCGGCTTGCCTTCGGTCAGGGTGCCGGTTTTGTCGAGCGCCACGGCTTTAAGCAAGCGTGCGTTTTCCAGGTAAGTGCCGCCCTTAATCAAAATGCCGCGCTGCGCCGCTGCCGACAAGCCACTGACCACCGTGACAGGCGTCGAAATGACCAGCGCGCAGGGGCAGGCAATGACCAGCAGCACCAGCGCTTTGTAAATCGATTCGGGCCAGGTCAGGCCGGCCAGCAACGGCATCAACACCGCCACCGCCACGGCCATGGCAAACACAGCCGGCGTGTAGATGGCGGCAAAGCGGTCGACAAAACGCTGGGTGGGCGCGCGGGTGCCCTGAGCCTGCTCCACCGCGTGGATGATGCGCGCCAGCGTGCTGTGGCTGGCGCGGGCGGTGACGCGAAGGTGCAGTTCGCCCGTGGTGTTGACGGTGCCGGCATACACGGTGTCGCCTGGCGCTTTGTCGACCGGAATGCTCTCCCCGGTGATGGGCGCCTGGTTGATGGCGCTGTGGCCGTCAATCACGACGCCATCGAGTGGCACCCGCTCGCCGGGCTTGAGGCGCACCATTGCCTGCAGCGGCACCGACGCTACCGGGGTGAGCTGCCACGCGCCATTGGGTTGCCGCACCAGCGCCTCAGGCGGCGTGAGGTCGAGCAGGCCCTTGATGGCGTTGCGCGCACGGTCCACCGCTTTCGCCTCGATCCATTCGGCAATGGCGTACAGCGCCATCACCAAGGCGGCTTCGGGCCACTGACCGATCAAAAAAGCGCCGGTGACCGCCACCGCCATTAGGGCGTTGATGCCGAGCTTGCCGCGCAGAAGCGCCGCGACGCCTTTTTTGTAGGTGTCGATGCCCGCCAGCGCAATGGCAAGCGCGGCCACGGCCATGCCCCCGTACCGCCACAGCGCGTTGTCCAGCACGAAAAACGACAACAACTCGGCGCTGATGGCCAACACCAGCGCCAGAGCCATGCGCACCGTTTCAATACGGACGCCATTGCGGCCAGGGCCCGTCGCGGCGTCGCTGCTGCCCGCTGACGGGCGCGCTTGAACCAGCTGGGGGTCGTAGCCCGCCTGGCGAATTGCCGCCAGCGCCCGGGGCAAAACGGCCTCGTCCGCATCAATGCGCAACGTGCGCGCGCCCAGCTGAAACCCCAGCGAGCGGATGCCCGCCAGCGGCTCCAGCGCGCGGCGAATGTCGGACTCTTCGGCGCTGCAGTCCATGGTGCTGACGCGGTACAGCCGACCGGTGGCCAGGCCGCTGTCGGCGAGGGCGGCGGCGTCACCGCCGCTGTGGCTGTGGGGGGTGCCGCAGCAGCTGTCAGCAGCTGGTTGTTCGTTGTGGTGGTCGTGATCGTAATCGTGATCGTGAGGGTGATCGTGCGAGGTTGTCGTTTTCATGGTGTGATTGGAAACCTTGTAGCCGCTTTAAAGTCAAGCCCTGCCAATCAACCCGCCACAAAGCAGCCCATGAAAATCAGCGAACTGGCCGCAGCGGCCCACACCCAGACGGAAACCATTCGCTTCTACGAGCGAAAAGGCCTGCTGCCCGAGGCGGCACGCACGCCGGCCAATTACCGTTTTTATGACGCCAGCCACCTGCAACGGTTGGCCTTCATTCGCCATTGCCGGTCACTGGACATGACGCTCGATGAAATCGCGACGCTGCTGCGCTTCAAGGATGCGCCCGACGCCAACTGTGACGGCGTGAACACGCTGCTGGACGCGCACGTGGGCCATGTGGCCCAGCGCATCCGGGAGTTGAAAGCGCTTGAAAAAGAACTGCGTGCCCTGCGCCTGCAATGCGCCAGCAGCCAGAACGCAGCCGATTGCGGCATTCTGAGCGGGCTGGACGAAGCGGCGCGCTTGGGGGGCCGAGCGGCAACGCAGGACACGCTTGGGCATGTTCATGGCGCGCATGGCGGGGTCGGTCATTGATGGCGCGGGAGGTGCTTTGAAGGCACCTGGACTGCTCGCAGGCTGGTTTTTTACATCAAATACACCGCTAGCCCATACGTTTACTGCCTGGATAGCTATTTAATTCATAGCGCGCAGGATCTGAACCCGCAAAACACATCGTCGCGTTCAGGTTTGTAAAAGTTGCGGTATTTCGGGTGCTTCATGCGGGCGCGGGTGGCAAACGAGCCGCCGCGCAGCACCTTGTGGTCGCCGAACCAGGGTTGCGAATAATCCACATAGGGGTCGGCGGCAAAGCCTGGGTAGGGCTTGAAGGTGGTGCCTGTCCATTCCCACACGTCGCCCCAGGCAAAACCACGCCGCGCGGCAGTGCTGGCCGCAACTTCCCACTCGACCTCTGCTGGCAAGCGCCGCCCGGCCCAACGACACCAGGCGTCAGCCTCCCACCAGCTCACGTGCATCGCCGGCTGGTGGCCCAGCATGCGGTGCGGCGTGCCGAAGCGGGTTTGCATCACCGCGCCACTGGCCACGCCAATCTGCTCGACATGGCGGGGGCCGCGGCGCCCCTCGGCAGCTGCCATCGTCTGCAGCCAGCGCCAGCCGTCGGGGTGCCACAGTGCTTCCTGGTCATAGCCGCCGTCGTCCACAAACTCGACAAACTGCGCCCAGGCCACAGGTTGCGCGTCGATTTCAAACGCCGGCACATCGATCGGGTGCTGCGTCTTTTCGTTGTCAAAGGCAAAGCCGCCCGTGCTGCTGCCCGCATCCAGTCCCATGGGCCAGCGAGTCGCGGGGATCAGCAACGGCTCACGCAACGTCATCGGCGGCGGGGTGAAGGCTGTCAGAAAATGCTTTTCCAGCGTCAGCCCCAACGTTTGCGCGGTCATCACCATGGCTTCGCTGTGCATGTCTTCGTGGAACAGACAGAGCCGGTAAAAGTACAGGGCGTCGTCGCTGTCGTCGGCTTTTTCCAGCAGCTCCAGCGTGCTCTCCAGGGTGTCAAGCAGGTAGGCGCGGATGGCGGACGGCGGCGGCAAATCAAGCGTCCAGCGCGTGGCATGCGGCACATGGGCCGAGTCCCACCAGCGGTCGGCATGGGGCTCAACAGACGCCAGACGGGCGTGCTGCGGGTCGCACCGGGTGCCGAGCGCACGCTGCATGTTGCGGCCAATCCACCATTCCTGAAACCAGCCGACATGGCCCAATTCCCACAGCGGAGGGTTGAGGGTGGGCAACTGGGCAACGGCGAAATTCGCACCCTGCAGCGCGGCCTGAAACTGGCCGAAAAGCTGCAACGTATGATTACGCGCATCCATGAGCGCTAGCGACAACACCCCCCGCCCCGCCCCGCGCATCAGAGGTGAATCGATGTCGCTTGTCGGCGTGGTGGCAGGCAAAAACCCGCCCGCGCTACCGCTTTGTGCAGGCGCGCCAGAACGGCCAGGAGGTGTGGAACCGAGGGTCAAAAGAGCTGTCCTGAAAAAAGTGGTGCTGGTGTCGCCGGCCATGGCCGAGGCCAACAATGGCAACTGGCACACGGCGCACCGGTGGTCGCAGTTTCTAGCGGGTTATTGTGACATTCAGCTGCTGCCGCAGTGGCCTTCCAAGACACCGGTGGCAACCAGCTTGCCCCCTGAGTTGATGATCGCACTGCATGCCCGCCGCTCGGCACCGTCGATTGCAGCCTGGGCCAGCGCCCAGCCCGACAAACCGCTGGTGGTGGTGCTGACCGGCACCGACCTGTACCGCGACATCCTAGACGACCCGGTGGCCCAGCAATCGCTGAGCCTGGCGAGCCACCTGGTGGTGCTGCAGGGCGCCGGCCTGCAGGCCTTG
>JANLUZ010000063.1:0-28163 GCA_031363755.1 Polaromonas sp. | reverse complement strand
CCGCTTCTTGCCCGACAAGGCGATTGACCTGATTGACGAGGCCGCAAGCAAAATTAGCATTGAGCGCGACAGCAAACCCGAGGTGATGGACAAGCTCGACCGCCGGCTGATTCAGCTGCAGATCGAGCGCGAAGCCGTGCGGCGTGAGAAAGACGACGCCTCGGTCAAGCGCTTTGGCCTGATTGCGGAGGAGATCACGAAGCTGCAAAAGGAAATTTCGGACCTCGACGAGATCTGGCAGGCTGAAAAAGCGCAGGCGCTGGGCTCCAAGGACGTGATGGAAGAGATCGACCGGATGAAGTTTCAGATCGAGGAACAAACCCGCAAGGGCGACTTCAACAAGGTCGCCGAGCTGCAGTACGGCAAGCTGCCCGAGCTGGAAAAGCGCCTGAAGGAAGCCCAGGCCGTCGAGGCCACACCCGGTACCAGCACAGCGCCCAAGCTGCTGCGCACCCAGGTTGGTGCGGAAGAAATCGCCGAAGTGGTGGCCCGCTCCACCGGCATTCCGGTCAGCAAGCTCATGCAGGGCGAGCGCGACAAGCTGTTGCTGATGGAAGGCAAGCTGCATGAGCGTGTGGTGGGCCAGGCTGAAGCGATTGGCGCGGTGTCCAACGCCATTCGCCGTTCACGCTCGGGGCTGAGCGACCCGAACCGACCGACCGGCTCCTTTTTGTTCCTGGGCCCCACCGGCGTCGGCAAAACCGAGCTGTGCAAGGCGCTGGCGGGCTTTTTGTTCGACAGCGAGGACCACCTGATTCGCGTGGACATGAGCGAGTTCATGGAAAAGCACAGCGTCGCCCGCCTGATCGGCGCGCCGCCCGGCTATGTGGGCTACGAAGAGGGCGGCTACCTGACCGAAGCCGTGCGCCGCAAACCCTACAGCGTGCTGCTGCTCGACGAGGTGGAAAAAGCCCACCCGGATGTCTTCAACGTGCTGCTGCAGGTGCTGGACGATGGCCGCCTGACTGACGGCCAGGGCCGCACGGTGGACTTTAAAAACACCGTGATTGTGATGACCAGCAACATCGGCTCACCCATCATTCAAAGCATGGTGGGCAAGCCGTATGAAGAGGTCAAAGACGCGGTGACGGACGAGTTGAAAAACTATTTCCGGCCCGAGTTTTTGAACCGCATTGACGAGACCGTCGTGTTCCATGCGCTGGACGCGAAAAACATTGCGTCGATTGCCCGCATTCAGCTCACGGTGCTGACCGCCCGGCTGGAGAAAATGGATTTGAGCCTGCAAGTGTCCGAAGCGGCGATCGAAGAACTCGCCAAGGTCGGGTTCGACCCGGTGTTTGGTGCCCGGCCGCTCAAGCGCGCCATTCAGCAACGCATCGAGAACCCGCTCAGCAAGCTGCTGCTGGAAGGGCGCTTCCCGCCGAAAAGCGTGATTCCGGTGGATGTGGACCCGGTGCTGAACCCCGGCGTGTTCAAGTTCGACCGGGTGGTGTGAAGCGAGGTAAAAGGTGGCGACACGACGCTTGGCGCGGGCAACCACGGCTCGGGGCAGTTGCTATTGATTTAGCAGCTGCCAGGCCAGCAAATACCTTGGCTAGCGGTCGTTTTGGCTCGAAAAATGCGATATTGAAGCGGGGGTGACTGGTTTGCAGCTGCCAAGCCTGCCCGCCCCCGTTTCTCCTAAACCTTGGGCGACTTGGGCAGCAGCACAAAGCCAAACCAGTAGTCGCACAACTGCTGCAGGGCAGCCACCAAGGCGTCGAAATTGCCAGGTTTGACCAGGTAGGAGTTGCAACCGAGTTGGTACATGTGGTTGATGTCACTCACCGCAGCGGACGTTGACAGCATGACCACCGGCAGGCTGCACAGCGCCGGGTCGGCCTTGATCAGTCGCAGCACTTCGTCGCCGCTCATGCGTGGCATATTGATGTCCAGCAGCACCAGGTCGGGCCGTGGCGCATCTTGCCAAGGCGCCTGGCGGGCCAGAAAAGCCATGCACTTTTCGCCGTTGTCCACCGTGTGCAGTTCGATGTTCGCGCTGACGTCGGCGAACGCTTCGGCGGCCAAAAAGGCGTGGTCGGCGTTGTCTTCGACCATCAACACATGGATGGTGCGGTTTTGTTTTTGCAGCGTTTCGTTCATGGTGCAGTGCTCGGGCTGTCGGGAATTGAAAAGTTTAACGTCCGGCCGGCGGGCCAGCGCCATGACCCTGGCGGCGTGACACAAGTTGGCAACCAAACAGCCAGAAGCCGCAGAACAGATTGCGTGAAATTGGACAAAGAGCCCTTTCAGTTTGGGTCATCAGGACATTAGCGCAGCGTCAACCCGATACAACGCGATGCCACTATTTTGAATGCACAACGAGCACCGTTGTGCGATTTTGCCTTGCGATGCGCGCAAAAGACCCAGCGTTTGTGCGGATTTGTTGGCACACCGACGCTACCGCTGCGGCAATCGTTCACACCCGCCAAGCCGCCCCAGACGCATGGGGGCTGCTGGGGCGCGTGGCGGCTTCGGGTCGGCTGATCGCGTTGGAGAAAACCACCGTTCCCCCGACCGGTGTTTCAGCGCGGTGCGCTGCCCTCTTCGTCATCGTCGAGCTCGTCCTCGGCATCCTCCCGCGTTTCGCTGTCCATGACCGCGATTTCGGCGTACTGCACGCCGTTGAGTTGGTGCCGGTAGGCCAGAAAAGCGTGGTGCGCTGCCGCGTCGTCCAGCCCCTCGTCGTCGGCAGCCGCAGCAGCCAGGTGGTGCTTGGCAGCAGCCGAAAAGTGGTGCGCCGCCATGCGGTGATGCTCACCAATGGACTCGAATTCGTCGTTGAAGGCGTCCTCGGTCGTGCCTGCTTCGCCTGCGCCCTGGGGTGGGTTGTCAATGCTCATCGCTTTTCTCCTTTAAAAGTTAAAAAAGAACACCTTCGAAAAACCTGGGGTGCCCGTTGCATCGTCACCGGCTGGCGTGAAGGCCTGGTGACAGCGGCCTTGCTTGAACGGGTCTCAAACGGCGTGCAGCCGCTGTTTTAGGGGCCAAAATAAACAATTTATGCATCAAATCAACCGATAGCCCAGGTGTTTGCTGCCTGGGGTGCTATGTTTTCAGGAGTCTTCAAGCGGGGTGCTGTGGCGCGCGCCTACCGCATGGCGCAAGGCCTGCAGTTCGTCCATCAGCTGCAGCGCCAGCGCTGCCCCGGCCAGGTTCACGCCCAGGTCGTGGTGCAGGCGCACTGCCACTTTGGCGCGGTGCAAGTGCACGCCGGTAAAGCGCCACAGCGTGGTGTCCTGGCTGCCAAGTGCCCGGCTGTGCGGGCTCACAATGCCTTCTTCTACCAGCGCGAGCACCATGTCCGTGTCTACCGCGCAGGCCCGGCACAGGTCTGCCAATGTGAGCTCGGTCTGCTCTTCCAGAATGACGCCGCGCAGGCCGGACGCGTCCGCGCCGTGAGCCATCACCAAAATGAAGTCGGAGCTCATGGGGTGCCTCTTGCGGTGGATGCGGCGCCTGCCGCTGGCTGGGGCGCTTCAAAGCCGTTTTCCTGTGCCAGTGATGCGCGCGGTTTGAAGCCGGCAAAGGCGCTGGCGAGCAACGCGTAGGCGCTTTTCTCGGTGTCGCTGTCGGCCTGCGGCTGAACGATGCGCAGCGTGAAATAAAAGTCGCCCGGCAGCTTGCCTGCGCCGGTGGCGGGCAGCCCCCGGCCTTTGAGCCGCAGCTTGCGGCCGCTGCTGGAGCCCGCCGGGATTTTCACCTCGACGCGTCCCGTGGGCGTGGGCGCTTGCACCTCGGCGCCCAAGGCTGCCTCCCAGGGCGTGATGGGCAAATCCATCAGCACGTCGGTCGGGCTGGTCGGATTGATCTTGTACAGCGCATGCGGCGCAACCGCCACATCCAGGTACAAGTCGCCCGCATGCCCCTGGCCTGTGCCCGGCATACCCTGGCTTGCCAAACGGATGTGCTGGCCGCCTCGAATGCCCTTTGGGATGGAAAACTCCAGCGTGCGGCTGGCCGATGGCGGCTGGCCGTTGGCAGTCGGCATGCGCAGCTCGATCGTGCGGCTGGCACCCAGGTAGCTGTCCTCCAGCGTGATCTCGATGCCCGCGTGCTGGTCCTGGCCGTGGTGGTCCATGGCCGCCCGTTGATGCGCCCCACCACCCCTGTTGCTTCGCTCACCCATGCCGCGAAATAGCGCGTCGAAAAACTCGCTGTGCTCGCCCTGGCCGAAGCTGCCGCTGAAGTCTTCGAAGCCGCTGCCGTTGGCGGCGCTGGGGCCGCCACGCTGCTGCGCCCATCCTGGTGGCGGCTGGAACTCCTGCCCCGCGTGCTGGTTCAGTGCGGCGTTGTCGTAGGCGGCGCGTTTTTCAGGATCCTTGAGCACGTCATACGCTTCGGCCACGGCCTTGAACCGGGCCTCGGCGTCTTTTTCACGGCTGACGTCGGGGTGGTATTTGCGAGCCAGCTTGCGGTGCGCGCGCTTGATGTCTTCGGGTGTGGCGCCCTTGTCCACCCCCATGACGTCGTAGTAGTCCTTGAATTGCATCGCCAGCTTTCGCGGGGAAGCCCCGCTGCCTTGACAGTAGTCGGGGCAGGGCTGGCGAGGTGTAAGACAGCAGCGCCAGTTTGGCGATGCGCTGCCCGTCGCCTATTATTTCAGCGGGATCTGCGTTCCAGCCAGCACGGGCACGGCGGTCACGCTGTTTTGCGGTGACCCTTCAATCACGCGGTCAGAGTAGGTGAGGTAGACCAGCGTGTTGCGCTTGGCGTCGACCATGCGCACCACGCGCAGTTTTTTGAAGACCAGCGAAATGCGCTCGCTGAACATTTCCTCCTGTTTGGCGATCGGCGCTGCAAAGCTGATGGGACCGGTCTGGCGGCATGCAATCGACGCTTCGGCCTTGTCTTCGGCCAGGCCCAGCCCGCCCTTGATACCGCCCGTTTTAGCGCGTGAGACGTAGCAAGTCACACCCGCGACTTTCGGGTCGTCGTAGGCGTCCACCACAATTTTGTGGTCTGGTCCGAACAACTTGAACACAGTGTCGACCGCGCCAACTTCCTCACCGTTGGCCTCCGTGCACGCCGCGAGCAGGGCAGACAGGGCCAGCAGGCTGGCGGCGAGGGAAGAGCGGGTGCAAGGGGTCATGGGGCGGTTCCTGGGTTGAAGGCTTGCAGTGATTGAGCCGCGCATGGGCGCTGCACACCTCCCCTGCGACGGCCAAATTGTGCCGCATAGGGAGTTGCCCTGACTTGAGGCCAAAACGCGCTGCGCCCTATCATGGGGCATGAATTCCCCTACCCCCGGCTTTGTTGCCGCCCCATCAACGGCTCAGCCGCTTGTCATTGAGCCAATGCTGCAGGCGCAGTTTGACCTGCAATACAGCGCCAGCCGCACGCACATCGCGGTGCCGCTCGGCCTGCGCCGTGACCGGCTGCTGCGCATGCAGGCGCTCATCAACACCCACAGCGCTGCGCTGGCCGACGCGGTGCAGGCCGACTTTGGCGTGCGCTCGCCGCAGCTCACCGAGATTGCCGACATGTTTGTGCTGCGCGGCCTGCTTAGCCACACGCTGAAGTCGCTGCCCGGGTGGATGAAGCCGCGCCGCGTGCACACGCCGCTGTATCTGCAGCCGTCGCATGCGTTTTTGCAGCGCCAGCCGCTGGGTGTAGTGGGCGTGGTGTCGCCCTGGAACTACCCGGTGCAGCTGGCGCTTGGCCCGGTGATCACCGCGTTGGCGGCGGGCAACCGCGTGATGCTCAAGCCCAGCGAGTTGACGCCAGCGACGTCGCAGCTCATGGCGAGCCTGATCGGCAAGAGCTTTGCACCCGACGAGCTGTGCGTGGTGCTGGGCGACGCGGCGCTGTCGGCGGCGTTTTGCACGCTGCCGTTTGACCACCTGTTTTTCACCGGCTCGACCGAGGTGGGCCGCAAGGTGGCGCAATCAGCAGCACTGAACCTGACGCCCACCACGCTGGAGCTGGGCGGCAAATCGCCCTGCGTGGTCGATGTGTCGTGCAGCGGCGCGGCGCTGGACAACGCCGCCCTCAAGATTGCGCACGGCAAGCTGCTCAATGGCGGGCAAACCTGCATCGCCCCCGACTACGTGCTGCTGCCGCGCGGCATGGAGGCCGCCTTTGCCGCCGCGTTCGACAAAGCCGTGGCGCAGCTGTTCCCAACGCTGGTGGGCAACCCGGACTACGCCGCCATCATCAGTGAGCGTCACCTGGCCCGGCTGGAGCAACTGCTGGTCAACGCCCAGGCGGGGGGCGCGCGGCTGCACCGCAGCGGGCCCGCAGCCGCCACTGGCGCAGTGAGCACACCGGGCTCCCGCCAGATGCCGCCCGTGCTGGTGTTCGACACGCCGTTCGATGCCGACGTGCTGCGCGAAGAGATTTTTGGCCCCATCCTCCCGGTGGTGCCCTACGACCACATGCCCGGCGCGATGACGCACATCAACGCCGGCCCCAGGCCGCTGGCGCTGTACTGGTTTGGCGCCGACACCACTGCACGCGACCAGCTGCTGGCCGGCACCGTGAGCGGCGGTGTCACAGTGAACGACACGCTGATGCATATCGCGCACGAAAACCTGCCGTTTGGCGGCGTGGGCGCCAGCGGCTGGGGCAGCTACCACGGCGAGGCCGGCTTTTTGCGCCTAACGCATGAAAAAGCCGTGCTGGTGCAGTCACGCTTTGCACGCGGCGACCTGTTCTACCCGCCCTACGGCCCCCGCTTTGACCGGGTGATGGGGCTGATCAAACGCTTTTTCTTTTAGGTCGCCGCCGGGATTGCTACGTTATTTATAGCTGCCCAGGCAGTAAACACCTGGGCGCCAAGCCATTTTTGCTTAAAAATGACGCGCTGGCTGCTTCTGGCGGCGTTGAACACGGCGGAAAACGCGCTGCCCGACGCGTAGCCGGTTGCGGCCGCATTGCCCGGAACGACAGCACGATGTAGGTAACCTCTTTGCATACCGGCTAGCCGTGACCAGCCGGCGCACCCTGCGCCGCCGTGAGCTGCACGACGCCCGTGGCGCAGGGCTTATGCGTAGGGTGCGTTGGCTTGGATTGGCTCAAGGTCAATAAATCATGGGGAACTTTCGCATTTTTCGGCGTCGCCCGCTGTGGGGCGCGTCGTTCTACTATCAGGGCATGAGCACCACCGCCCGCGCACCGTCCGCCGTATTCGTTCCTTTGCGGCAGGACGCGAAAGTCATCGGCCTGGTCGGCAGCGCCCACCTGATCAGCCATTTCAGCCAGTTGCTGCTGGCGCCTTTGTTTCCGTGGCTCAAGGCCGAATTCAACGTCAGCTATGCACAGCTGGGGTTTTTGATGACCGTTTTTTTCGCCGTGTCGTGTGGCGTGCAGGCACTGTCGGGTTTCATGGTCGACCGGTTCGGGCCGCGCCCCATCTTGTTCGGCGGCCTGGCGCTCCTAGGGCTGGCAGCGTTTGGCTACGCCGCAAGCCCCAGCTACACCCTGATGGCGTGCGCGGCAGCCGTGGCCGGTGTCGGCAATGGCGTGTTTCACCCGGTGGACTACACGCTGCTGAACCGCAAGGTCAGTGCGGCGCGCCTGGGCCACGCCTACAGCGCGCACGGCATCACGGGCAGTCTGGGCTGGGCGCTGGCGCCAGCCTTGCTGGTGCCACTGGCGTTTGCGTTTTCATGGCGCGTGGCGATGGCGGTGGCGGGCTCGCTGGTGTTTGGGGTGCTGGTGGTACTGGTCTGGCACCGGGACACCTTGCGCCTGGAACCCGCCGCCGCACCGCTGAAAGCCCCGGCTGGCGGCGCCCAAACGCCTGTGGAAGGCAGCCTGGCTTTTCTCAAAATCCCGGCGGTGTGGATGTGTTTCACATTTTTCTTTTGGTATGCCATGGTGCTCAGCGTGGTGCAGGCGTTTGCGCCTGAAGCTGCCCGCCAGCTCCATGCAGTGCCGCAGGCGCTGGTGGCAATCTGCCTGACGGCCTATTTGGTGGCCAGCTCGGCGGGCATGGTGGTAGGCGGCTTTCTGGCAGCCAACCCGGCGCGTTGTGAAAAGATTGTGGGCATCAGCTTTGCATTGGCGGCCAGTGTGGCGCTGTTGTTGGCGCTGGCCCCGGGTGGCAGCCTTGCGCCGTGGATGGTGCCTGGCCTGTTCGGGGTGATGGGTCTGGCCTCGGGCATGGCTGGGCCTTCACGCGACCTGCTGGTCAAGCGCTCTACACCCGAGAACGCCTCGGGCCGGGTTTACGGCGTGGTGTACGCCGGGCTGGATATCGGCCAGGCGCTGTCGCCCCTGGTGTTTGGCGCGTTGATGGACCACGGCCAGTACCGTGGCGTGCTGCTGGGCCTGGCGCTGACGCAAGGCGTCTTGATTGCCAGCGCCTTCAATGTGCGCCGGGTGCGGCGCACGCCCGTGGCCGTGCCGGTGGGCGCGGTCAGCGCAGGGTGATGAGCTGCAGCGTGGTTTTCAAAGCGTTTTCGTAAATCACATCTACAGGCACGCGGCCCATCACCGTTGCAGGTGCTGTTGGCGTTGCGGGCAAGGCAGTGGCAACTGTGCCCAGGCTGGCAGCAGGGGCCGCCCTGGCCAGTTCCCGCCGCAGCACGGGCGCAGACACGAAGATGGGCAGCATCGGCCGGGCTGAACCCGTGGCGGGTGCCAGCGCCATGCCCGTCAGCCGCCCGGCCACGTCGAACACCGGGCCGCCCCGTGGGCCTGGCGGCATCGTGATGCCGAGTGCGCGCTCCTCGGGCCGGGCCGGGTTGCCCGTCATGCCACCCAAAAAGCCGGTGCGCAGCAGTGGCCAGGCGGCTTCGGCACGGGGGTTGGCGGTGTATTCCACTGCAAAGCCAGCGCTGCCCGGAAAAGCCTCCTGCGCCGCCACACCCAGGCCGTCTGCCGCAGGCAGGGCGGTGTTCAGCTGAAGCAATGCCATGCCCACGGCAGGCAGGCGCGCGACCACGGTGGCCGCAGTCAGCACGCCCAGGCCGTTGCGCACCCACACCGGCGGGGCGACGCCAGTCGGAATCAGTGTCAGCGGCGCCAATGCCTGCCGGCCATCGGTCAGCAGCACGGCGCTGCCTGCCACGCGGGCGCGGCGCGGCAGGGCTGGCCCCCTGCTGTAAGGCGCCAGCCGGGTCGGCACGCCCAGCAGCACGCCTGTGGCCACAAGCGTGCCTGAGCGCAGTTGCCGTTGCACGCCGGTGACGACGGGGTTGTTGGGCAGCCGCGCCTGGGCTTCGTCGAGCAGGCGATGGCCGATCACGCCCTGGCCGCCCGCTGCGAGCAGCCAGGCATACAGCGCCGAGCCGGCCACCACGTCCAAGTGGGCGCCTGCGGTGTGCGCGCCCGACGCAAGCGCGCGCCGGTACTGCCCACCCTGCATGTAGGCGCGCACCAGCGAAATCTCGGTGTCGGCGGCATGCTGGATCAGCGCGGCACGGTCGAATGCGTTGATGGCGGTGTCCACCTCCAGCCGGGCCAGGGCGGCCTCGCCGGTCTGCAACAGCCTGGCGCGCTCCTGAAGGCGCTCGGGGGCGATCGCGCTGGTGTAACCCGAGCCACCCACAGGCGCCGACGCCGCGCCGCTGCGTTGCGACTGTGCGCGCGCCATCACCTGGCGCAGCTTGGCATCGCTGTCGCCGGTGCTGTCGCCGGTGCTGGTGCTGGTCGCGTCAACCGCTGGCGCTGGCGCTGGCGCAGCTGCTGCGGTCGCGCCCGCGCTTGCCACCAGCAACAGCGACAGCAGCAATGACAGCAACAGCGACAGCAGCAATGACAGCGCACTCAGGCCGTGTCGCCGCAGCGGGCCGAACGCTTGCGCCTGGGCGGGGTTGGCAGGGCCTGGGCGCTGTGCACTCAACCCGCCGTTCATGGGTTGGTGTCAGCGGCGCCAGGGCACACCGCGCTGGCGGCCTTGGTGCCAGTGCGTGTGATGCGGTTGGTGCCTGCGTCGGCAGCGTTGGTGCCGGGTACATAGGCGGTGGTCTTGAAGTTGGCAGCAAAGTAAGCCGTGAGCGCATCAATGTCTTGCGCGCCGCCCAGGCGGTTGGTGCCCTTGACCAGCGTGGTGTAGCCGTCGCCGCCGTCGGCCATGAAGTTGTTCACGGTCACGCGGTAGGTTTTGGTGGGGTTCTGCACCACGCCTGCTGCATTGACCAGCGTTTCAGTCGGTGCGTTGGTGCCCGTGCCGGTGCGCAGCGTGATGTTGCTGATGCGCGCGCCGCAGGCCTGTGCGCCGTCCCAGTTGTATTTAAAGCCCGCTGATGGCACGGCAAAGCGCGTGGTGTTGGCACCCTGGCCCAGGCAGCCGGCAAACTGCTCCTCCATGAAGTCCTTGATATTCTGCGTGGTCAACGTCAAGGTGACCAGGCTGTTGCCGAAGGGCTGCACTGTGAAGGCTTCGCCGTAAGTGACCTTGCCGTCGCCTTCGTTGGCAGCGCTGTTCGCAAACAAAAAGCCCGGTGAGCGAACGCCGCCGCCGTTCATGAATGCCATCACCGCGCCGCCAGAGCCGGCCCCCTGCGTGGCGGCCAGTTGGGAGTCGGCAATCAGGTTGCCTGCCAACATGTTGCAAGAGCCGTCAGCGCGTGAGTTGGGCAGGTTTGCGGTGATGCTGCCCAGCACCACATTGGCGATCGGTGAGATCAGCGCGGCATAGCTGCTGACAATCTTGGCGACCACGGCATCGGCAGTCACGGCCGGGTTGTTGCGCGCCACCAGGCGGTTGGTGGCGACTGCAGCGGTCACGTCGCGGGTGGTGGGGTCAATCGTCAGGTCGATGTCAGACAGCACACGCCCGCCGTTGGGCGTGCTCGTCACGCGGATCGTGCGGCCCGTGCTGTTGGGCAACATGCAGTTGTAGGCCGCATGGGTGTGACCGCTGACGACCAGGTCCACCGCGTTGTCCAGCTGTTTGACGATGCTGGCAATGGCCGAGCCGGCCAAGTCCCCAGCGCATCCGTTGATGTCGCCAGCGGTGCCGTTTTGAAAGCCGCCCTCGTGCACCAGCACCACGACCGACTCAATGCCTTGGGCCCGCAGTTCAGGAATCAACGCATTGACGGTAGCCGCCTCGTCACGAAATTCCAGGCCCGCCACGCCGGTAGGTGTCACGATGGTCGGCGTGGCCTTGAGTGTCATGCCGATGAAAGCGACCTTCACGCCGTTGAAGGTTTTGATGCCGTAAGCCGGCAGCAGCGTCTTGCCCGTTGAGGTCTGAACCACGTTGGCCGACAACCATTTGTACTTGGCGCCTTCAAACGGGACCGGCGTGCCCACCGCCGCGCCACGGCAGCTGTTCGGGTCTTGCACGCCGCCGGTGACTTTGCAGCCGCCGTTCTGCAGGCGCAGCAATTCAGCGCTGCCCTTGTCGAATTCGTGGTTACCGACAGAGGTGAACTCCAGGCCGATGCGGTTCAGCGTTTCCACTGCGGGCTCATCCAGAAACAGCGACGAGATCAGCGGCGATGCGCCGATGTTGTCGCCCGCCGCCACAACCACGTTGTTCGTGTTCAAGGCTTTCAGCCGCGCGACATGCGCAGCCAGAAAGTCTGCGCCGCCCACTGGCGAGCGCTCTGCTGTGGGCACGGCAGCAGTTTCACCAAAGGTGCCAAAAGCTTCCAGGTTGCCGTGATAGTCGTTGAAACCCAGCACCTTGACGGTGAAAGGCGCGGTCGCCACGGGCGTAGTTACTGGTGGGGTGACTGCGCTGCCGCCCCCGCCGCAAGCGATCAAGGTCGCGGCAGCAATCGCCGTGCCGCAGGCAGCCAGCCGCAAATTCTTGTTCATCATGGAATGTCTTTCAACAAAAGAAGAGGTCGTACAAAAATCACGTAATGCAACTGAGTTGCGATATATGACATTAAGATGAAAACCGTGTAAACCACAGGCAAACATCGGGATGGCGCGACTGTAAGAAGCTGCTGTGACGGTTGTATGACGCGAGCGTGGCCGGGCGCCACAGGCGGGCATTTCACCTACCGCCGTATTCCCTGGGCGGTTTCATAATCAAATGCTTGTTGACCGTTATTTATCCGAAGGAGACCGCCATGAGTTCTGCCGATACTTCCCCCACCGGCCCCAGCGACGCGCCCACAGACGGCGACTTCACCCACTGGATTGAGGAGAAAACCGAAGCGCTCAAATTCGAGCTCGGTGAAAAGTTCCCCGTGCCACCGACCGTGCTCCATTCCCCGTCAACCCATGTCGAAACCACCGGACAAAACCTCGAAGAAGTGCTGCTCGAACACGAGGCCCCAACCCCCGAACTGCTGGCCGAGCTGGCGGCCCTGGCCGCAGCGCCACCCCTGAGCGACGAAGAACTGGCCCGGCAAGCGCTGGCCGATGGTGGCGCCGACGGCGATGCCAGCACGGCGGAATAAACGCACAGGTGTAGTTCGGCGTCGACTGCCACCGGTGCAATATGCTGGGTGCTATTTAAACAATAGCTACCCAGGCAGTAAACACCCGGGCTAGAGGCCTAATTGGATCAAAATTGATGCCTTGGGAAGCAAAAAAGCCGGCTGAACTTGCGTTCAGCCGGCTTTTTCATGGTGGCTCTTGCGCCAGGGGAATTATTCCTTGATGTCCACGCCGTAAAAGCTGTGGCGGCCAAACGGTGAGTTCTGGAAGTCAATGACGTTTTTACGCACGGGCTTGAGCTGCACTGCATGGGCGATGGTGAACCAAGGCTCTTGCTCCTTGAACATGACCTGGGCCTGGCCGTAGATCTTGTTGCGCTCGGCCACGTTGGTGACGGTTTTAGCCTTGAGCACAAGGTCTTCGTAGGGCTGGTAGCAAAACTTGGCCACGTTCGAGCCGTTGGTCTTGGCCGATGCACAGCCCAGCAGGGTGTACATGAAGTTGTCCGGGTCCCCGTTGTCGCCCGTCCAGCCCATCATGCCCATCTGGTGCTCGCCGTTTTGCATGCGCTTTCGGTACTCGCCCCATTCAAAGCTCTTGATCTCGGCGGTCACACCAATCTTGACCAGGTCGGCCTGCATCAGCTCGGCAATGCGCTTGGCGTTGGGGTTGTAGGGGCGCTGCACCGGCATGGCCCAGAGGTCGGTGGTGAAGCCCTTTGGATAACCCGCTTCGGCCAACAGTTTTTTGGCGGCCTCGGGGTTGTAGTTGTCGTCTTTGATGGCGTTGTTATAAGCCGCCATGGTGGGTGGAATCGGGTTTTTGGCCGCAATACCGGTGCCCAGGTACACGCCGTCGATGATGGCTTTCTTGTTGATAGCCATGCTGACGGCCCGGCGCACGCGCACGTCGTCAAACGGCTTTTTCGTGGTGTTGTAGGCCAGGTAGCCGATGTTCAGTCCGGGTTGCTCCAGCACGGTCACATTCGGGTCCTTGCGGATCGCGTCCAGGTCGGCCGGGTTGGGGTAGGGCATGACGTGGCATTCGGCTTTTTGCAGCTTGGCCCAGCGCACCGATGCGTCGGGTGTGATGGCGTACACCAGGTCGTCGATTTTGGCCTTGCCGCCCCAGTAGGCAGGGAAGGCCTTGTAGCGGATCACCGCGTCTTTTTGGTATTGCAGCAGCGAGAACGGGCCGGTACCGATCGGGTCCTGGTCGATTTTCTCGGGGGTGCCGGCCTTGAGCATCGCGTCGGCATATTCCTTGGACTGCACTGCCGCGAACGGCATGGCCAGATTGGCCAGAAACGGCGCCTCGGGTGTTTCCAGCGTGATCTTGACGGTGTAGTCGTCAACCTTCACCACCGACTTGAGCAGCTTGGCCATGCCCATGTCGTTGAAGTACGAATGGTTGGGGCTGGTGACCTTGAAGAACGGGTTGTCTTCCTTCCACTGGCGGTCAAACATGAACAGCACGTCGTCAGCGTTGAAGTCGCGCGTGGGTTTGAAGTTCTTGTTGGTGCTGTGCCACTTCACGCCCTTGCGCAGGTGGAAGGTGTACTCCTTGCCGTCGGCGGAGATGTCCCACTTTTCGGCCAGGCTGGGCAGCACCTTGGTGCCGCCGCGCTCGAAGTCAACGATGCGGTTGTAAATCGGCTCGTTCGCGTCAAACGAGGTGCCGGTGGTGTTGATGCCGGGGTAGAAGTTCTCGGGGCTGCCTTCAGAGCAGAACACCAGCGTTTTGGCTGCGACGGGTGCCAGGGACGTCAACGCCAGCAGGGCAGGCACGGCCAGTGCGCACAGCACGGACGGGCGCAGGCGCTGGCGCGCTGAAGGCGCTGTTGAAACGGGGGGGGCAGCGGTGATTCGAATCATCAAGAGGCTCCTTGGGGTGAAAAAACCAGGACAGGGTGAAAAGGTGACAGGGCAGCTGCCTTGTCGTCATCAGGCTTGCCTCAGCGGGCGAGAACCCTGCCGGCATCAAATGAAGTTTTCAGCATAGTGGCACGCCACCTGCTGGCCTGCAACCGGGCGCAGCAGTGGGCGTTCGGCGCGGCAGCGGTCGGTGACGTGCGGGCAGCGGGTGGAAAACACGCAACCCGTGGGCGGATGCAAGGGCGAGGGCAATTCGCCCTTGAGCACGATGCGCGTTGTGGCCGCCGTGCTGCCGGCCAGGCCCGGGGTGGACGCCAGCAACGCCTGGGTGTAGGGGTGCAGCGGCCGCTTGAACAGCGCCGCCTTGTCGGCATGCTCCACGGCGTGACCTAGATACATGACCAGCACATCGTGGGCAATGTGCCGCACCACGCCCAGGTCATGCGAGATGAACAGATAAGCCAGCCCGAGCGATTGCTGCAGGTCGGCCAGCAGGTTGAGCACTTGCGCCTGGATGGACACGTCCAACGCCGACACTGGCTCGTCCGCCACCACCAGCGCGGGCTTGAGCATCAACGCGCGCGCAATGGCGATGCGCTGGCGCTGACCGCCGGAAAACATGTGCGGGTAGCGGTCATAGTGCTCGGGCCGCAGACCGACCAGCGCGAGCATGGCTTTGGCCTGCGCGGCGCGCTCGGCGGCCGTGAGTAGGGTGTTGATTTCCAGCGGTGCTTCCAGAATCGCACCGATCTTCTTGCGCGGGTTCAGCGAGCCATAAGGGTTTTGGAACACCAGTTGCACGGTCTTACGCAACGCGGCGCGGGCCTCTGGCGTGGCGGCAACGGCATCGATCCCGCCAATTTCCAGGGCGCCAGTCGTCGGCGTTTCGATCATGGACACCATGCGCGCCAGTGTGGATTTGCCGCAGCCCGATTCCCCCACCACGGCCAGCGTTTTGCCTGGCTGAATTGAAAACGACACGCCGCCGACCGCTTGCAAATGGTCGGGCGCGCGCAGAAAGCCGCGCCGGATTTCATACATCCGCTTCAGGTCTCTGGCTTCGACCACAGGGCGGCCCGCCGGTTGCACTGATGCGTTGGACACTGCGCTGATGCCGGTCATAAGGCGGCCTCCTGCATGGCTGTGCTGTGCCCGCCTTCGAGTGCGCCAAGCGGGTAGTGGCAGCGCACGCTGCTGTGCCCAGCTAGGCCATAGGGCGTCAGCGCAGGGCGCTCGCCAACGCAGCGGTCGGTGCTGTAGCTGCAGCGCGGGTTGAACAGGCAGCCTGCGGGGCGGTCGTGCAGGCCAGGCACCATGCCGGGAATCGTTGCCAGGCGCGCGGCACCCTCGCTGCGTTCGGGCAAGGCCGCCAGCAGGGCCTCTGTGTAAGGGTGCTGCGGTGTGTTGAACAGCGCATGGGCGCCCTGGGTTTCCATCAGCTGGCCGGCGTACATCACGGCAATGCGCTGCGCCATCTCGGACACCACGCCCATGTTGTGGGTGATGAGCACCAGCGCCATGCCGCGTTCTTTTTGCAGGCTGCGCAGCAGGTCTAGGATCTGCGCCTGAATCGTCACATCCAGAGCCGTGGTCGGCTCGTCGGCGATCAGCAGGCGCGGGTTGCAGGCAATCGCCATCGCGATCATCACGCGCTGGTTCATGCCGCCAGAAAGCTGGTGGGGGTAGGCCTTGAGGCGGCTTTCAGGGGAGTTGATGCCCACTTGCTCGAGCAATTCGATGGCCCGTTTTTTGGCCGCGTTGCCGTCCAGCTTCAAATGAAGCCGGAGCGTTTCCATGATCTGAAAGCCCACGGTGAAGCAGGGGTTCAGGCTGGTTGTGGGCTCCTGAAAGATCATCGCCACGTCTTTGCCAATCAGGCGGCTGCGCTCTGGTGCGGACAGGCTGAGCAAGTCGTGCCCGGCGAAACGCAGCTTGTCAGCCCGTACCCGGCCCGGAAAGGCCACCAGGCCCATCAGCGCCATCATCGTGACGCTTTTACCCGAGCCCGACTCACCCACGATGCCCAGGACCTCGCCGTCATCCACCGTCAGGCTGACCCCATCTACCGCGTGCATCACGCCGTTCTGCGATGGGAAATCGACCGATAACTTTTCAATCTCTAAAAGCATTAGGTACTCCCCCTTCTTGGCTCACTGCGTGTAGCCAGATCCCCCCGCTGGGGGCAACACCTGCGGCCCGGCAAAGCCGGTTCCGCGCTGTTACTGGCGAAAGGGTTTATTCGGTGCGTGTTGATCGTGTTCATCGTTTGAGCTTGGGATCGAACGCGTCGCGCAGGCCGTCCCCGAGGAGGTTGAAGGCCAGCACCGTGATCAGGATGGCCAGGCCTGGAAAGGTCACCACCCACCAGGCGCGCAGCACAAACTCCCGCGCATCGGCCAGCATGGTTCCCCACTCCGGCGAGGGTGGCTGCGCGCCCAGGCCCAAAAACCCCAACGCCGCCGCATCCAGAATTGCTGTCGACACGCCGAGCGAGGCCTGCACGATCAGCGGCGCGGTGCAGTTGGGCAAAATTTCACTGAACATCAGGCGAATGCGGCTTGCCCCGCTCATGCGTGCTGCCGTCACATAGTCCCGGGTGGTTTCTGAAATCACGGCGGCGCGGGTGATGCGCACGTAGTGCGGCAACACCACAATGGCCACGGCCAGCATGGCGTTCATCAGCCCGGGGCCCAGGATGGCCACGATCACAATGGCCAGCAGCAGGCTGGGCAGTGTCAGCACAATGTCCATCAGCCTCATGATGGCGATCTCGAAAACACCGCGAAAAAAGCCCGCTAGCAGGCCCAGTACGGTGCCTACCGCGACCGACAGCGCCACCACTGCCAGCCCAATTACCAGCGACAGCCGTGCCCCGTGCATCAGGCGCGAAAGGATGTCCCGGCCAATCGCATCGGTGCCCAGCGGGTAGGCCCACAGGCCACCGTTTTGCCAGGCAGGGGGTTTCAGGAAAACAGCGTTGTTGGTGATGTTCGGGTCGTGCGGAGCGATCCACGGTGCCAGCACGGCGACCAGCAACACCAGCACCACGATGACAAGGCCCAGCACGGCCCCCTTGTTGGCGCTGAAGTAGGTCCAGAATTCACGCAGCGGATGCTGCGGTGTAGGGGCAGCTTGCGCTGACGAGATGGCAGTGTTCATCACGGTAGAGCCTAGTGCCGAATGCGGGGATTGATGATGCCGTAGGTGACGTCCACCAGCAGATTGACCGCCATGACAATGGCGCCTAGCAGCAAAATACCGCCCTGCAGCACCGGGTAATCACGCCGGCTGATGGCCTCGATCAGCCACTTGCCGACGCCAGGCCACGAAAATATCGTCTCAGTCAGAATCGCGCCGGTGAACAGTACGCCCACCTGCAAGCCGATCACCGTGATCACCGGGATCATGGCGTTGCGCAGCGCATGCACCGCCACCACGCGCAGGTTAGACAGGCCCTTGGCGCGTGCAGTGCGAATGTAGTCCTCGCCCAGCACTTCGAGCATGGCCGAACGTGTCATGCGTGCAATCACAGCCAGCGGGTTCGTACCCAGCACGATGGTGGGCAAAATCAAATGCGAAGCGGCCGACCAAAATGCGCCCTTGTCGTCAGACAGCAGGGAGTCGATCAGCAGGAAACCGGTGGTGGGTTCGATGTAGTACTGCACGGCCAGGCGACCGGACACGGGCGTCCAGCCCAGCTGCACCGAAAACAGCAAGATCAGCAACAGTCCCCACCAAAAAATCGGCATGGAGTAGCCTGTCAGTGACACCCCCATCACGCCGTGGTCGAGGATGGAGTTGCGCTTCACGGCGGCCAGAATCCCCGCCGGAATACCCAGCAGCAGCGCAAACAAAATAGCGCACAGCGCCAGTTCGATGGTGGCAGGGAACAGCGCCATGAATTCCCGCAGTACCGACTCTTGGGTGATCAGCGATTTGCCAAGGTCACCTTTGAGCACCCGGCCTATGTAGATGCCGTACTGCACCAGCACAGGCTTGTCCAGCCCGAACTCTGTGAGCAGCTGGGCGTGGCGAGCCGGGTCAATTCCACGCTCACCGGCCATGGTTTCAATCGGGTCGCCCGGCACCATGCGGATGAGGAAAAAAGCCATCAGCGTCATGCCCAGAAAGGTGGGAATGACCAAACTCAGGCGGGTCAGCAGGAAGCGCAGCATAGGCAGTTCTGGGTCAGAATTAGGTCAATTGCAAAGGGATAGCTTTGCAGGAAGCATGCTACAGCTTGTGCGGGATAGCGCAAAAGTGTCTGGCAGGCCTCGACCCGTCAATCGGGAAATCGGGAACAGAGCAAAACCGAAAAAGCCAAATCATCGCCTGTAAAAAAGCCGACAGGACAGGCGTCTTGCCGGCTTTTCTCAAGAGTCAAGCCGACAAGGGCTCACCGCTTATTTGACGTGCTTGCCAATCAGGCCAGCCATCTCGAACATTGACACCTGCGGCTTGCCGAAAACAGCTTTCAGCTTGGTATCGGCGTTGATGTTGCGCTTGTTTTTGGCGTCCTGCAGATTGTGTGCCTTGATGTAGACCCACAGCTGCTTGACGATCTCGGTGCGCGGCAGCGGCTTACTTCCCAGCACGGCCGCCAACTCGGGGCTGAGGGTCAAGGCCTTCATGAAAGCGGCGTTCGGCGTGCGCTTGACAGCTGGCGTTTTTGCGGCCGCTTTTTTAGCGGGTGCTGCTGTTTTAGAAGCGGCTACTTTCTTGGCCGGAGCCGCTGCAACAGCGACTTTTTTGGCTGGAACAGCCTTGGTTGCAGGTGCTTTTTTAGCCGGTGCTTTTTTCGCAGTTGCCATGTTGGTGTGTCCTTCTGGTAGTTAATGATTCACCACCCAAGACGCATGTCCACAGTGGCTTGCGGAATCCTAATTGAGAAAATCAAGGTTTCATAGAGGAGAGCACCTTTTTCGCCGTTGAAGTGGCCATATTCGCCAACGAAAACCGCGAAAAATGCATCTGCGGCGCGCTTGGGCATTCAATCGCCACACACCGAACGCAAAATAGTAGGCTTGTTCACCTATAAAAAGTTCTTTGCCATGAGCCAAAAACCCATCACTTCGTTTGCTACGTGTGACCTGTGCGACGCGTTTAAAAACGACACGACCGGCAGCTTTCGGGTGCTGCCGCCGGTCTTTCGGAACTTTGGCGGCATCGGCAAGTTTTGCGGCGCAGTGGTCACTGTGAAGTGCTTTGAAGACAACTCAGTCGTCAAGGCGGCGGTCGATACACCGGGCGACGCACGCGTGCTGGTGGTGGACGGCGGTGCGTCACTGCGCCGTGCGTTGTTGGGCGGCAATCTCGCGGCGTCGGCGGTGAAAAACGGCTGGGCTGGCGTGGTGATTGATGGCTGCGTGCGCGACGTTACCGAGCTGTCGCGGTGCGCGATGGGCATCCGCGCCCTCGCAT
Source organism: Polaromonas sp. (assembly GCA_031363755.1). GTDB lineage: Bacteria > Pseudomonadota > Gammaproteobacteria > Burkholderiales > Burkholderiaceae_C > Polaromonas. The sequence goes on along the minus strand of JANLUZ010000063.1, from coordinate 8,577 downwards.
CCATGCCGTTGCCGACTGAAAAGCGCCAGCTGGGCGAAACCGGGGTCGCGGTTCAGATTCAAGGTGTGTGGGTGCGGCCCGGCGACTGGTTGTATGCGGACGAAGACGGTATGGTGGTCACGCCGACGGCGTTTCAGGCCTGACCCTGCGCTTGTTGCCCACGCGTGGGGCACTTCAGCCAGCCAGGCCGCGATAAAGCATGTACGCTGCCAGCAAATACAGCACGCTGGCAAACACCTTTTTGAGAACACCAACAGGCAGCGCCTGGGCTGCGCGTGCGCCCAGTGGGGCGGTCAGCACGCTGCAAACGGCAATCACGACCAGCGCGGGCAGCCAGATATAGCCGAACGACCCTGCCGGCAGGCCCTCAACATGTCGCCCGCTGATGACATAGCCGATGACGTTGGCTACAGCGATGGGAAACCCCAACGCCGCCGAGGTGGCTACCGCATTGCGCATCTGCACATTGCACCAGGTCATGAAGGGCACGCTGATGAATGCACCGCCTGCGCCGACCAGGCCCGAGAGAAAACCAATCAGCGCGCCGAAACCGAACAAGCCTGCTGTGCCAGGCAGCTGGCGCGTGGGTGCGGGCCTTTTAGCCTGCATCATCCGTGTGGCTGAAAATCCGACGAAAAGCGCAAAAAAGATCGCCAGGGAGGCACCCTTGAGCAGCGCAAAAACGCCAAGACTTCCCACGAAACTGCCAACCACAATGCCTGGGGCTAGGTGGCGGGTAATGTCCCAGCGCACAGCGCCACGCTTGTGATGTGCCCAAACGCTGGATATGGACGTAAAAATAATGGTGGCCATCGACGTGGCGATTGCCATTTTGACGGCTAAGTCTGGTGTAACGCCGCGGTTGGACATGATGATAGTGATGAAGGGCACCATCAGCATGCCGCCACCTACGCCTAGCAGGCCAGCCATAACGCCCGTGGCGGCACCCAACACGGCGAGTTCAACAATCAGTAAGGGTTGGAGCAACATAGCGTCAATGAAGTCGGGTTTTCACCCGTAAACGAGAGAGTATTTTTTTGTACTGTGAAGTTACACTGAGCCAAATTTTAGTTGCTTGGCGTTTTTTTATCGATTTGCAGGAGCTTGTCTATGCGTTTAAATTTGTCCCCCAGTTTCGCTATTAAAGCTGCCGTTTGTGTAACTTTGGCCGTCAGCGCCGCCGCGCATGCCGCGTCCTGGCAGCCTACTAAAAACGTTGAATTCGTGGTGCCGGCGGGTACTGGCGGCGGTGCTGATCAGATGGCGCGTCTGATTCAGGGCATCATCACTAAAAACAACCTGATGAAAACGTCGATGGTGGTAGTCAACAAAGGCGGTGGTGCAGGCGCTGAGGGGTTTTTAGACATCAAAAATGCCAAGGGCGATCCACACAAAATTGTGATCACGCTGTCCAATCTTTTTACCACGCCACTGGCCACAGGCGTGCCTTTCAGCTGGAAAGACATGACACCGGTGGCCATGCTAGCGCTGGATGAATTTGTTCTTTGGGTTAATGCGGAAACCCCCTACAAAACCACCCAGGAATACATGTCAGCGGTGAAGGCATCTGGCGGCAAACTCAAAATGGGCGGTACCGGCTCCAAACAGGAAGACCAGATCATCACCGCGTTGATTGAGAAATCAACTGGCAACAAATTCATATATGTGCCTTACAAAGGCGGCGGTGAAGTCGCTGTGCAATTGGTGGGAAGGCACGTTGACTCTACTGTCAACAATCCGATTGAAGCCGTCGCGCAATGGCGCGGCAGCAAGCTGCGTCCGCTGTGCGTGTTTGACGGCAAACGCCTGGCCTACAACGACAAGATTGCAGATAAATCGTGGGCGGATATCCCGACTTGTAAGGAAAACGGCCTGGACGTGGAATACCTGATGCTGCGCGGCATCTTTATGGCGCCGGGTGTGACACCAGAGCAAACCGCTTATTACGTTGAGCTGATGAAGAAAGTTCGCGCAACGGCGGAATGGAAAAAGTTTATGGACGAAGGTGCGTTTAACCAAACCTTTATGGAGGGCGCTGAGTTCGCACGCTGGATAGCCAACGAAGAAATACGGCATCGTCTGTTGATGCAGGAAGCCGGATTCATCGCCAAATAAAGCGTCGGCCTGATAAAAAACAAGAGGAATTCAGTTTATGCAGCAAGACGTAGTAGAGCGCAGCGCAGCCTCCCGGCGAACGCTGGAAGTTGTCACCGCCATGTTCTTTTTGGTCATCGGCAGCATCGTCATGTGGGACAGCTCGCGTGCGGGCGCGGGGTGGGGCGCTGACGGGCCACAAAGCGGTTATTTCCCGTTTTATGTCGGCTTGCTGATGAATATGGCAAGCGCAGTCAATCTTGTGCTGGCCTTTAAATCTGACAAGACCGAGTCATTTGTGTCGCGCCCCGCCATCAAGCTGGTATTGGCGATCTTCTTGCCATGCCTCGTCTACGTCGCTGTCATGCAGTGGCTGGGCCTGTACGTGGCCTCTGTTGTTTTCATCGCGGTCTTCATGCGTTGGCAGGGCAAGTTCAGCGTTGTCAAATCCACTTTGACGTCCGTTATTGTGGTGGCCGTGCTGTTTGTCATGTTTGAAATTTGGTTCAAGGTGCCCTTGATCAAAGGTCCACTCGAAACTGCTTTGGGATATTGATATGGATGAAGTTCAAGCGTTGTTTCAGGGCTTCGCTGTGGCCCTGTCCCCGATCAATATTGCATTGATGTTTCTGGGTATCGTGCTGGGCATTTTGATTGGTGTGCTACCTGGTTTGGGCGGCGCTAATGGTGTGGCTATTTTATTACCGCTGACTTTCAGCATGACGCCCGTGTCGGGAATTATCTTGTTGTCATGTATTTATTGGGGCGCGTTATTTGGCGGAGCCATAACGTCGATCTTGTTCAATATTCCTGGCGAGCCGTGGTCCGTCGCCACTACTTTCGATGGTTACCCCATGGCCCAGCAAGGTCAGGCCGGGCAGGCGTTAACTGCTGCCTTTACCTCGTCCTTTGTGGGTGCCTTTGTCGCTGTTTTGATGATCACTTTCTTGGCGCCGTTGGTCGCCAAATTTGCCCTTAAATTTGGTCCCCCAGAGTTTTTTGCTGTGCAGTTGCTAACCTTTTGCAGCTTTGTTGGCATGAGCAAGGGCGCGCCATGGAAAACACTCGCATCAATGTTCTTGGGCTTCACGCTCGCCGCTATTGGCATGGACAACGTCACGGGCCAACTGAGACTGACCTTTGGTTTTGAGCCGATGATGAAAGGTTTTGACTTTTTGATTGCGGTCATTGGCTTGTTTGGTATTGGCGAGATTTTGCTGACCATGGAGGAGGGGTTGGCCTTCAAGGGCAAAGACGGGCGAATCAACAGCAAGGTGGTGCTGGAGACATGGAAAAAACTACCGCATTACTGGTTGACCTATATCCGCAGTGCCGCAGTGGGCTGCTGGATGGGCATCACGCCGGGCGGTGCAACGCCAGCGTCGTTTATGGGCTATGGGATTGCGAAGCGCTTTTCAAAGAACGCCAGTAATTTTGGCAAGGGTGAAATCGAAGGCGTATTAGCTCCTGAAACGGCTGCCCACGCCGCTGGCACGGCCGCACTGCTGCCCATGTTAACGCTGGGCATTCCAGGCTCGCCCACTGCAGCTGTACTGCTCGGCGGCTTGTTGGTGTGGGGCTTGCAGCCTGGGCCATTGTTGTTTGTTGAGCAAAAAGAATTCGTTTGGGGCCTGATTGCCAGCATGTATCTGGGCAATATCGTCGGGCTGATCGTGGTGTTATTAACTGTGCCTTGGTTTGCAGCGATTTTGCGCATTCCGTTTTCCATCATTGCACCAGTGATTCTGGTGATCTGTGCGGTCGGCGCATACACCGTTCACAGCTCAATGTTTGATGTGTGGCTGATGGTCGGCTTTGGGGTGATGGGCTATGTGTTTAAAAAGCTGGACTATCCCCTCGCGCCCTTGGTGCTGGCGCTGGTGCTGGGCGACATGGCTGAAAATGCGTTCAGGCAGTCGTTGCTGGGCTCAAGCGGCAGCATGCTGGTGTTTGTGTCGAATCCGCTGGTGACCAGCATTACTGTGCTGGCGTTGCTGATGCTGTTTTGGCCATTAATTGGGGCGGTCATAAAGCGGGTCAAGCCAACTTAAAATCACCTCGAGTATGACAACAGCCCAATGGATTCGTTACGAAGCAGACGGGCAGGCCGGGTTTGGCCTGCTTGAAGGCAGCAATGTCGCCGTTTGTCAAGGCGACATGTTCAACGCGTTTGAAAGAACAGGACAGTTGCTGCCGCTTGCCGGCCTCACGGTAGCGCTGCCCTGTCTGCCGAGCAAATTGATTGGTCTGTGGAACAACTACCATGCGCAAGCTGCCAAGCAGGGTTTGAGCCTTCCCGCCGAGCCGTTATGGTTTATCAAGGCGCCCAGTAGCTATTGCACACAGGGCCAGCCGTTTTCAGCGCCCGACAGCTACGACGGCCGCGTTGTTTATGAGGGCGAGTTAGGCCTGGTGATTGGTAAAACCTGCAAAAACATGACCGTAGATGAGGCTGCGGATGCAATCTTCGGAGTCACTTGTGTGAACGACGTGACGGCGCTGGATTTGCTCACAAGAGACGCCTCGTTTGCGCAATGGACACGCGCCAAAAGCTTTGACACATTCGGTATTTTTGGGCCTGTCATTGCCACGGGTTTGGATTGGCAAACTTTAAACGTCCGCACGTTGGTTAATGGTCGTGAGCGGCAAAATTACCCTTGCAGCGACATGATTTTTTCGCCTGCTCAGATTGTGGCGAGCCTGTCGCGGGAAATGACGCTCCATGCAGGCGATGTGATTGCTTGCGGCACGTCGCTGGGTGTGTTGCCCGTCAAGCCGGGAACAGTGGTGGAAGTGTCAATTGATGGCATTGGCGTTTTGAAAAATACATACGCGTCAAATCCAAATAAAGTACAAGCTTGAAATGAAAATTTGTATCGTCGGTGCAGGTGCGATTGGTGGCTTTCTGGCTGTCAGACTGGCGCTTACAGGCCAAGACGTCACGGTCATTTTGCGTGGCGCCAACCTGGATGCGGTTCGCCGAAACGGCTTTACGCTGATTGAAGAAAACGGCAGCGGACGGGTTGTCAAGTCGATCAAAGCGACATCCCATATTCAGGAAGTCGGTGTGCAGGATGTGGTAATCCTGGGCATGAAGGCGCACCAAGTAGCTGCAGTAGCCGCCGACTTGCCGCAACTGATGCACGGCACCACCCGCGTGGTGACGATGCAAAACGGCATCCCGTGGTGGTATTTTTATAAGCTGGCGGGTGACCATATCGGCATGCCGGTGCGCGCTGTTGACCCCGACGGCTTGATTGCCAAGTTCATCCCTATCGACAGCGTGATTGGCAGTGTGGTGTACCCAGCCAGTGAAGTAACCAGGCCCGGTGTCATCAAGGTTATCGAGGGCAACCGCTTTACGCTGGGTGAAATTGATGGATCCGACACACCCAGCGTCCGCGCGATCAGTGATGCTTTCAAAGCGGCGGGTTTTAAGGCCCCGGTGTCGATGGACATTCGTTCTGAAATTTGGCTCAAGGTGTGGGGTAATTTGAGCTTTAACCCTATCAGCGCATTGACACATGCCACGCTGGAAGACATTTGTCTGTACCCGCCAACACGCGAGTTGGCCGCCACCATGATGACAGAGGCGCAGGCCATTGGCGAGAAGCTCGGCGTTCAGTTCAAGGTCAGTCTGGAAAAACGGATTGCGGGTGCGCAGGCAGTGGGTCAACACAAGACGTCGATGCTGCAAGATGTTGAGCAAGGCCGCGCTCTTGAATTGCAAGCACTGGTTGCATCGGTGATAGAACTTGGGCAAATCACACAAACGCCGACACCCACTATTCAAGCCGTCTACGCGCTGGCCAGCTTGCTGGCTAAAAATTTGCAACAGCACAATGCGACTCTAAAAATTTCTTAAGTCAAACTTTTCTTATATGAACGACTTCACCACGCTCCACGACATGGTTGCGCTCCAAGCGCCCGCTGCTATCGCCATGATGTCGCCCGGCGGCGTGCCGCTGTCCTACGGTGCGATGAACCATCTCATTGCACAGACCACCGCAGCGCTCAATGCCATGGGCATTGGTCGCGGCGACAGGGTTGCCATTGTGTTGCCCAACTGCCCTGAGATGGCGACCGCCTTTGTGGCAGTGGCCAGCGTGTGCACCGCTGCACCACTGAATATGGCTTACCGTGCCGATGAGTTTGAGTTTTACCTGGGCGACTTGAAGGCCAAAGCGCTGATTGTTGCTGTCGGCAGTGAAACGCCCGCGCTGGCAGTGGCGGTAAAGCTCGGCGTGGCGGTGATTTATTTGAAAGCCCTGCCTGAACTGGGTGCCGGTAACTATGAATTGATGTCTGATCAAAAAGGCCGCGCATCTTCACCTGGCCCGGCGCAGGCTGACGATGTGGCGTTAATTCTGCACACGTCGGGCACAACATCACGGCCCAAAATTGTGCCGTTGTCGCATCTCAATGTGTGCGCGTCGGCGCGCAATATCAGCCATACGCTGCAATTGACCAGTGCCGACCGCGAATTGCATGTTATGCCGCTGTTTCACATCCACGGTTTGATTGCTGGTGTGCTGGCGCCGATGGCTGTGGGCAGCATGATTTTTTGCACGCCTGGTTTTAATGCGTTGAAGTTCTTCAGCTGGATGAAAGAGTGCAAGCCGACCTGGTACACCGCTGTGCCCACGATGCACCAAGCCATTTTGGCGCGCTCAGCGGGCAATATGGACGTGATTGAAGCCAATCCGCTGCGCTTTATCCGTTCGTCATCGTCCTCCATGCCACCGCAAGTGATTGCCGAGCTGGAAAGGGTGTTTAAAACGCCGTTGATCGAGTCCTATGGCATGACCGAAGCCGCTCATCAAATGGCCAGTAGCCCGCTGCCGCCCGGCAAACGCATTCCTGGCTCGGTGGGCATCGCCGCCGGCCCAGAAGTTGCCATCATGGACGCCACGGGCAACATCGTGGTCGCAGGTGAAATTGGCGAAATCGTCATACGCGGTGAGAACGTCACTTTAGGCTATGAGAACAATAACAAAGCCAACGCAGAAGGCTTTACCAATGGCTGGTTTCGCACCGGCGATCAAGGCACTATGACCGCCGACGGCTATGTCACGCTGACGGGGCGGCTAAAAGAGATCATCAATAGGGGCGGTGAAAAAATCTCACCGCGCGAAGTCGATGAAGTACTCATGGATCACCCCGCTGTCGCGCAGGTTGTGACGTTTGGCGTGCCGCACGACAAGCTAGGAGAAGAAGTCGCTGCAGCCGTGGTACTGCGGGAAGGTAAAACCGCTACGGAGCAAGAAATACGGGCTTTCGTCGCTACGAAATTGGCAGATTTCAAAGTGCCGAAGAAAATTCTGCTGATGAATGAAATTCCCAAAGGCGCAACGGGCAAGTTGCAGCGCATCGGCTTGGCGCAAAAGCTCGGTCTGGTGTAGTCAAAAGGTGTCTGCGAATACCACTGGACCGTCATCCTGAACCGGGGTTCAGGTGGGCAAGGTCAGTGAGACTTTGGGTTCGTCTAACGCGAGACGAGCACGCCAGCTTCACGATGTTCCAAGCCCGAGCTCGTGGAGCATTGGTTCAAGGAAATATAAAGCCCAGTGCGTACCGCAGACTCGTTAATTGTAGGCTGATTCAGCAATCAGAGCAGGTGGCCGTCAACGCCCAGGACAGCGTCCAGGCGCTGCACCAACGCGGTCAGTTCAGGCTTCAGCGACGCTGACAGCGCAGGCCGCTGGAAGGCTCCGTCGGCCCGGGCGCTGCTCGCCATCTGGGCGGGGGCAGTGGCGCTTGGGGCAATCTCCATCGGCCGCTCTGCCAGCTCGAATGCGAGGTTCAGCGCGGCCAGCACGGCAATGCGGTCGCGCGCCTTGATTTTGCCGGCGTCGCGGATTCTGCACATGGCAATGTCAACCCGGTTAACCGCGTCCAGCATGCGCGCGTCGCCGTTTTCAGGACATCCCAGCAGGTAGCTCTGGCCCATGATCTGTACTTCGAGCTGTTTCATCCAAGGGCTCCGGGCTGCGTGTGAGATGGGTTCGCGCTGTTGTCTGGCAGGCGCTCGATCAGGGCTTCGACCCGGGCTCGGGCCGCGCTGAGGCGGGAGCGCAGCGAGTCACGGTCGGCCGTGATCGCGCGAACTTGTTCGCTGAGCAGCACATTGGTGCGATGCAACTCGTCATGGCGCAAAAGCAAGCGCTCAACCCGCTCGGCCACCAGGGCGATTTCCAGCCGGATTCCGCGCTCAACATCCTGGCTGTCCGCGCCAGGAACCTCGTGCGGAGTGGGGTGCGGTGACACATCGGCTGGGGTGGGGTGAGTCATATCAGCGCAGATTGTAGGGTTGCAGGTGTTTTCGCGAATTAGAATCGGCTCTGTTGGTGCTCGCAGTGTGGTTCGCATGCTGCAGTTCAACGGGAAGCAGGAGGACGCTGAAGCCACACGCGCCGACAAATGTCGAGCCGTGAGCGCCGAGGCGCCTAACCTGCGCTGCCCCCGCAACGGTAAACGGACGAA
>JANLUZ010000059.1:0-33034 GCA_031363755.1 Polaromonas sp. | reverse complement strand
GGTGGCCACGTCGAAGTCTTTGGGGCGCAAGCCGACCAGCAAATCACGCACCGCGCCGCCCACCACGTAGGCCGCAAAACCCGCGTGTTTCAGGGTGCGCACCACGTCCATGGCGCGTTCATCGACGAGGTTGACGTTGATCTTGTGCTCGGCAGCACCCACGTCGTGGCGTTTGCCGAAGGGGGATTTTTTGACCTTGACCGCTCCGGTGCGGGCGGCCGCGTCAGATTTGCCGAAGAGCTTGTCGATGAATTTTTTGATCATGAGAGAGGAAGAAAGGGCGCAGAGCCGGTGTCAAACGAGAGGCTTGACCGCACGCCTGATTAAAACAGATCAAGAATGCGCCAGCCGCGCTCGGTGGCCAGTGCGCGCAGGCGCTCGTCGGGGTTAGTGGCAATGGCGTGGGTGGCTTTTTCCAGCAACGGCACATCGTTCATGGAGTCGCTGTAAAACCAGGTTTCAACGTCGTCCCAGCCTAGCTGCCGCGCCGCAAGCCAGTCGGCCACCCGCGTGACCTTGCCTTCACGGAACGACGGTGTGCCGTGGATTTCTCCGGTCAAGAGGCCGTCGGCATCGCGCGCCAGCGCCACGGCAATCAGCTCGCTCACCCCAAAAGCGGCCGCGATGGGGCGGGTCACAAACTCGTTGGTGGCGGTCACGATCACGACCTCATGCCCAGCCTGCTGGTGGTTGCGCACCAGCGCCAGCGCTTCGGGTTTAATGCCGTTTTGCACCACAGTCTGCATGAAGCTAGCGTGGCCCGCTTCTGATTTGATAGCACCTTGTGCACGAATAGCCTCGGTGGCAAACCGGATGTACTCGTGCAAGTCCAGCGTGCCAGCGCGGTACTGCTCAAAAAACGCGTTGTTGCGGCGTTTGAAGTCCACCGGGTCACGCCAGCCCAGGCCAATGGTGTGCTCGCCCCAGGCGTGGTCGGAGTCGAAAGGGATCAGGGTGTGGTCCAGGTCGAACAGGGCAATCTGCTTTTTCACAGTCATTCGCTCTCCAGCATGGCTTTGATCAGGGGGATGGTGATGGCGCGCTGGGTTTGCAGCGCGTAGCCATCGAGTTGATCCAGCAGCTGCATCAGGCTGCTCAGATCACGCGAAAAGCGGTTGAGCATGAAGTCCATCACCTCGCCCGGCAGTTGCACGCCACGCGCGGCGGCTTCACGCCGCAGCACAGCGCGACGCTCCTCGTCGGTCAGCGTCTGCAGCGCAAAAATATGGCCCCAACCCAGGCGCGTGCGTAGGTCTTCGCGCAGCGCAAGGTCAGCCGGCGGCAATGCGCCAGCGGCCAGCACCCAGCGCGGGTGGCCGTCAGGGGACGCCACAGCGTTGACAAACCAGTTGAACGCCGCCTGCTGCTGGGCCGCGGTGTAGAGGTGGCAGTCGTCCAAAATGATGGCGGCCCAGGACTCATTGAACGCGGGCGGCTCTAGCCGGGTCGCGTCCATCCAGCCGACCGACGCGCCCTGGCTGTGCAGGGTTTCCGCCACGGCTTTAAGCAAATGGGTTTTGCCACTGGCGGGCTCGCCCCACAGGTAAGTGGGAACCGGAGAGCGTAAAGGGTTGCCTGCCCAGAGTGCCAAATGGGTCACCGCCGCCTCGTTGGGCCCGGCAAAAAAATTGGCAAAGGATGGGCTGGACGCCAGGCCGATGTCCAGTGCCATTTGTTTCATGCGCTCAGGCACCGGGCAGCGCAGTGCGGCAAAACGGGTGTGAAGGGCATAACGTGGCGTAGGGCTTGGCGGATGGCCTGGTGCGAGGAGCTGGAATGAATGAACGCGGCATTGAGGGCTGTACGGGTGCGAACCCTTAGAATCCGGTGCTTGAATTCTATCGGGCTTGCCTGGCCACACCCACCCATGGCTGGGCGCGCTTTGCGCCCTTCCCGCTCCTTATCCACCGCATCAACGTCCGAGACCATGGCCATGACCCCATCCCCCACCCCGCTTTCCTACAAAGACGCTGGCGTAGACATTGACGCCGGTGACGCGCTGGTGGAACGCATCAAGCCGCTGGCCAAAAAAACCATGCGTGAAGGCGTGCTGGCGGGCATTGGCGGCTTTGGCGCATTGTTTGAAGTGCCCAAGCGCTACAAGGAACCCGTGCTGGTCAGCGGCACCGACGGCGTGGGCACCAAGCTGCGCCTAGCCTTTGAATGGAACATGCACGACACGGTTGGCATTGACCTGGTGGCCATGAGCGTGAACGACGTGCTGGTGCAAGGCGCCGAACCGCTGTTTTTCCTGGATTATTTTGCTTGCGGCAAGTTGGACGTGGACACCGCAGCCGCCGTGGTCGGCGGCATCGCTAAAGGCTGTGAGCTCAGCGGCTGCGCACTGATTGGCGGCGAAACGGCTGAAATGCCGGGCATGTACCCCGCTGGCGAATACGACCTGGCCGGTTTTGCGGTAGGTGCCGTCGAAAAATCAAAAATCTTGACGGGCCAAAGTGTGGTGCCCGGCGACGTGGTGCTGGGCCTGGCCAGCAGCGGCGTACATTCCAACGGTTTTAGCCTGGTGCGCAAGTGCATTGAGCGGGCCAACGGCGAGCTGCCCACGACGCTGGACGGCAAACCATTCAAACAAGCGCTCATGGAGCCGACCCGCCTGTACGTCAAAAACGTGCTGGCCGCGCTGGCCGCGCACCCGATCAAGGCGCTGGCGCACATCACAGGCGGTGGCTTGCTTGAAAACATTCCCCGTGTGCTGCCCGAAGGCACGGCCGCCGAGCTGGTCAAGGGCAGCTGGCCGCAAAGCGAGTTGTTCGCCTGGCTGCAAAAAACAGCCGGCATTGACGACATCGAAATGAATCGCACCTTCAACAACGGCATTGGCATGGTCGCGGTCGTGGACGCCGCCAACGCGCAAGCCACGGCGAAGACGCTGCGCGACGCGGGTGAACAGGTGTTTCAGATCGGTGTGATTGGCACCCGGGTAGAAGGCGCTGCGGCCGTCACCGTAGTCTGAGGTGAAACGCGCCAGCTTGCTATTATTACGATAGCTATTCAGGCAGTAAATACGTGGGCTAGAAGCCGATTTTACATAAAAATCGCGCTCAAAACACCGCTCCGCACGTCATTTGGGACTCGATCCGGGACTCACGAACTCACATGGTGCTGACAACGTGGCCGTTTTACGGTTTGCGGGGCACGAGCGCCATGACAAAACGCTGCTGGTCTTTCAACCGGTGCATGACAACAGCAGCCCGATCATCCTGCGCCCTGACGAAGCTGGCTCACTCGCTCGGCGATGACGCCCATGTCTTGGGCGTTGCCAGCGTGCGCAAGATACACCTCCAAATCCACAACCGCGCGCCCGCCATCGCCTTGAGCCGCCTGGGCCAGGCCGCGGTCGCGGTACTCCGTCCAGGCGTCTGGCTGCAACACAATCAGGCGGTCCAGCGCCGCGACCAAGCGCGCCCAGTCTTTCTGCATGGTGTGGATTTCCTTGAGATTGCGCAACATCCGACCGATGATGTCGCGCGGCGCGGCTGACTGCAGATAAAGACCCATGGGCACGTCGAAATCACCGCCCGCATCCTCCAGCCCCTTGGCCCGGGCGCGCTGGCGATAGGGCTCCAGACGCTCGGCCAATTCTTCACGGCTGAGCGACTTGCCGTTAAACGGGTCAATCACCACTTGGCCCTTGGGCAGATTTACCTTGACCATGAAGTGCCCCGGAAAGCTCACGCCGCGCGCATTCAACCCCAGCCCGCAAGCCAGCTCAAGCCACACCACAGCCAGCGTGATGGGAATGCCTCGGCGCTTTCGCAGCACGGCATTCAAATAGCTGTTGTCGGGGTCGTAGTAGTCGTTGATGTTGCCGCCAAAACCAAGATCCTGAAAGAAAAACTGGTTCAACAAACGCAGTTTTTGCAGGGACGACGCGTCAACCGGCAAGCGCCGTTTGATGCGCGCCAGCAATTGGTCGACATCACCCAGCACCTGCTGAACGTCCATCTCGGGGTAGTCGTCCTGCGCCAGACTGGCAGCCGCCTCGAGCAAGGGAAAGTGCTCGTCGCTGTGAACGAGGCTGGCGAAATACTGCAACGACGAGGGGACAACGAAATCAAAAACCATGACACTACTTTCTCACAAATTCGAGGCCTACCCACGCGCTGCGGATTCAGCCTGACGTGGATGCACGAAGAGCCTGGGCGGCAGAAGACGCGAAGCAAAAAATGAACCGCTGCCGCAAGTTTGCAGCCGACGTTCCGTCTTCAGCGCAGGCTTCTTGCAGGTACTGGCCGCAGCACGTCAGCGCCTGAGCAGCGGCCCCAGCTTCATCCCTGATATTGCCAACGCTATGAAATAGATAGCTGCCGAGGCAGATAAAACAAGGACCAACCAGCCAATTCGTTGTAAATAGTGAGTTTGAAGGCTCAACCAGGCTACCCGATCGGCAGACCACAACAAAAACGAAGCCAACAGCGCACTGGCGCCCGACACACGCGCTAAAAATACAGGCCAGCCGGGCGCAGGCACATAGCTGCCGCGCCTGATCAGCCCCACCAGCAGCCACAACGCGTTGATGAGCGCGCCGATGCTGATCGACAGCGTGAGCGCCGCGTGTTGCAGAACAGGCACCAAAAACAGGTTGATTACCTGCGTGAGCACCAGCACGGCCACCGCAATCCACATCGGTGTGCGCATGTCGTGGCGGGCGTAGTAGCCCGGGGCTAGCACCTTGATGGCCACGATGCCAACCAACCCCACCCCGTAGCCCATCAAGGCGGCAGTGGTGCGTTGCACATCCAGCGCCGAGAAATTACCATGGTGATACAGCACCGCCACCAGCGGCTCGGCAAACAAACCCAGACCCACCGCAGACGGCACCGACAGCAGCACCACCAGGCGCAAACCCCAATCCAGCAGATCCGAGTAGCGTGCGTCGTCCTTCTCGGCGCGTGCGCCCGCGAGTTGCGGCATGAGCACCACACCCAGCGCGACACCCAGCATCGCGGTCGGGAACTCCATCAGCCGGTCGGCATTGGCAATCCAGGTGACACTGCCTGGCGCGAGATGAGAGGCAATCTGGGTGTTGATCAGCAGTGAGATTTGCGCCACGCTGACGCCCAGCAGGGCGGCGAACATCAACCGGGTCACATTTCGCGTCGCAGGGTCGGACCATGCCGCGCGCAACGCCCTGACGCGCCAGCCGACCTGCGGCAGCATGCCGATGGCAGCCAGCGCGGGCAACTGCAACGCCAGCTGAAGCATCCCCCCCAGCATCACGCCGACACACTGGGCGTAAATGGGCTCAATGCCCCATCGCTGAAACAGCGGCCCACCCAGCACCATGGACAAAATCAACGCGACATTGAGCAGCACGGGCGACGCAGCCGGCACCACAAACTGTCGCCATGTGTTCAAAATGCCACCAGCCAGCGCCACCAGCGACATAAAGCCGATGTACGGGAACATCCAGCGCGTCATCACGACAGCTGCATCAAAGCCCTGAGACGTCTGCCTCAAGCCGCTGGCCATGGCCCACACCATCAGCGGGGCGGCCACAACGCCGACAGCGCACACCACCACCAGTGTCCATGTCAGCAGCGTGGCGACATGATCCACCAGCTGTTTTGCACCGGCATCGCCATGCTCGGCTTTGCAGGCCGCTAGTACAGGAACAAAAGCCTGGCTGAATGCGCCCTCACCAAACACGCGCCGGAACAGGTTGGGGATGCGAAAAGCGACGTGAAAGGCGTCGGTCAATGCACTGACGCCGAAAAAAGAAGCCATCAGCACATCCCGGACCAGGCCGGTCAGGCGCGACGCAAGGGTCAAGAGGGAAACGGTAGAGGCTGATTTAAAAAGTGACACGTCGGGAGTTTAGTGGCACCAGCATATAATCATGGGCTCCGCTTGCAACATCCGCAGACTCCTCCCCGGACAAAAGGAAACTTATTATGGCAACCGCCAAACCCAAGAAAAAAAACCCCCGCCTCGCATCAGGCCGTAAACGCGTCCGTCAGGACATCAAACTTAACGCAGCCAACACCTCGTTGCGCTCCAAATACCGCACCGCTGTGAAAAACGTCGAAAAAGCCGTTGCAGCAGGCGACGTCACCAAAGCCAAGGACTTGTTCGCCAAGGCCCAAAGCATTGTTGACGCCGTGGCCGACAAAGGCATTTTTCATAAAAACAAGGCAGCGCGTGACAAGTCCCGCCTGTCCACCAAGGTGAAAGCCCTGGCAATCGCTGCGCCCGCAGCCGCCTAACAGCCAAACTGTAAGGCTACTCGCACGAACGAAGCCGAAAAAGCATCGTTCGCCGTTATGCAGGGTGCGCTGCAAGTGAAGTGAAAAAGCCGCCAGAACGCAAGTTCTGGCGGCTTTTTTTTATGGGGGACTTTCTTCATCCAACACGCTCGTCGGCGCTAAGTGCCCGAGATGGCCAAAAAAAAGGCCGCAAAAAGCGGCCTTGTGTTCGAAGCAACAAGCGCCTTGCGGCGCAAGTACTTAGAAATTGTGGCGAATGCCGACGGCTGTGGAGTTGAAATCACCACCATACAATTTTGCGGAATTGTCATTCACGCGGGTGAAGTATCCATACACTTTGGTGCGTTTGGACATGTTGTAGTTGTAACCCAGCGTGTATTGTTGCGCCTTGCTGTCGGCAACATTGTCGAACTTACCTGCAGAGCCGACATTGGCGTGGAACTCGCTGGCACCAACGGTGTACATGGCTGACAAGCGAACGTTGTTGCGCTTGCCGAGGGTGACGAAGTCGTCACGCTCGTAGTAACCACCCACAGTCAAGGCACCAAATTCATACAGTGCGCGTAAAGCCAGCAATTTGTCGTCTCCGATTTTCTCGTAGCCAGCGCCCAGATGCAAAGGACCTGCGTCATAGTTGGCAGCGATGTCGGTCTGATTCTTACGGCGAACGGCTGGCACAACACCAGGAATGTTGGCTTTTTCGTTCAGACCCTGGGCGATTTCGACCGTAAAGCCGCTGATGTTAGGGGTGGTGTACGAAATCGAGTTACCTTGACGGGAATCGATGTAGAAGCCGCCAAACAGTGCATCAGATGATGAACCGGTATCGTGGTTGTGCATGCTCACGTAGTCGGCAGTAGCCAGGTACGCAGGCAGGTAAGCTTGTTGGCCCAAACGAACGGTACCGAAACCGCCAGACAGGCCCACTGTGGCTTCGCGACCGAACAATGTACCGTTTGCAATTGCACCCGTGTCAGAAGCAACACCGCTCTCAAGACGGAAAACGGCTTTCATGCCGCCGCCCAGGTCTTCTTCGCCCTTGAAACCGAAGCGCGACGAATTGTTGGCCACCACTGTTTTGCGGATATCGTTGGATTTTTGGCTTTCCAGGGTGGTGTTGAGACGACCGTACAAAGTCACAGTTGACTGCGCCAAAACGGCCATTGGCAAGCACACAAGTACTGCAGCAGCGGCAGTGGCGCGAAAAATCATTGACATTTTTAATCCTATTTTTAAAGGTGAAGCTGAGTATTTACTTGATTTGCACATACGGTCACAAATCCGAAACAAATGGTCTCACAAACGGGCCAATCGCTCTACTGTTTTAACGCTATCTGTCGGGAATTACACACGCTTCAACGATCAATAGATCGTTGTCCCGTGCAAAATTCAGCGCGAAGTCCCATGCCATCGGTTCAACGGCACGAAGTGCGGCATCGACCACCACGCACTTGATGCCCCCCACCACCGTGGGCACACACCACGGTGAATACGTCAAGTGGCTGCCGGGTTGCGGGCCACCAGGCCTGAAATGACTCATGACGCCGCACAAGCGATCTGCCCAATCACTCGGGCGAAATATTTTTCCGTCGCGGGTGATGCCCTGGATAAAAACTTCTTTAGCGGCGTTGGAGATCATTGCTTGTGGCATGTCGATCGCAGCAGAAAAGCGATCAGGAGGGTAGGCTTTTAACGCGTCAAAAAACCGCTCGCTGCAGATGTTGCATCGCACAACTATTCTATCTTATAGAAGACTTGGCCCTCATGCCGCCAGAACGGCACAACCGCTGAGGATGCATCGCTGCCATGCAACATGGTCATGGATCGCGGCAGGCGCGACCGTAAAATCATGGTTTTCCAACGCCCTGGAGTTTTCGCCATGACCGCTGCCCTCCCCCTTTATCTGGAAGCTGCTTCGCCGCATGTGATGACGACTTACGGCCGTCTGCCGATCGCGTTGTCGCACGGCCAGGGCTGCCGCGTGTGGGACATCAACGGCAAGTGCTACCTCGACGGTCTGGGCGGCATTGCGGTGAACACGCTGGGCCACAACCATGCCAAGCTAGTGCCCGCTCTGCAAGACCAGCTCAGCAAGCTGATTCACTGCTCCAATTACTACCATGTGCCGCTGCAGGAAACCCTGGCGGCCAAACTGGTTGAACTGTCGGGCCTGGAAAACGTATTTTTCTGCTCGACGGGGCTTGAGGCCAACGAGGCGGCACTCAAGCTGGCTCGCAAGTTCGGCCATGACAAAGGCATCGACTTTCCGGAGGTGGTGGTCTACGAAAAAGCCTTTCACGGCCGCAGCATTGCCACATTGAGCGCTACTGGCAATCCCAAGGTTCAAGCCCACTTTGGCCCGCTGGTAGAAGGCTTCATTCGCGTGCCGCTCAACGACATTGACGCCATCAAACAAGCGACCGCCAACAACCCCAATGTGGTGGCGGTATTTTTTGAAGCCATCCAGGGTGAAGGCGGCGTTCATCCGATGGACGACCAGTACCTGCGCGATGTACGCCAGCTGTGCGACGAGCGCGACTGGCTGTTGATGATCGATGAGGTGCAGTGCGGCATGGGTCGTACGGGCAAATGGTTTGCGCACCAATGGTCGGGCATCAAGCCTGACGTGATGCCGCTGGCCAAAGGCCTGGGTTCGGGAGTGCCCATCGGCGCTGTGGTGGCCGGCCCTAAGGCAGCGCATATCTTTCAGCCGGGCAACCACGGCACCACCTTTGGCGGCAACCCGCTGGCCATGCGCGCTGGCGTCGAGACCATCCGCATCGTGGAAGAAGACGGCCTGATCGCTAACGCCGTTGCCACTGGAGAGCACCTGCGCGCAGCCCTGAACCGTGAACTCGGTGGGCTGGCGGGCCTCAAGGAAATTCGAGGCCGTGGGCTGATGCTGGGCATTGAGCTGACGATGCCGTGCGGCGAGTTGCTCAAACGCGCTGCCGACCATGGCTTGCTGATCAGCGTGACGGCAGACTCGGTGATTCGCCTGGTGCCACCGCTCATCATGACCACGGTTGAGGCCGACGAGATGGTCGGTATCTTGTGCCCATTGATCAAGCAGTTTCTGCTTGAAAAGGCCAGCTCATGAGCATTCCCATCAAACACTTTTTGCAGTTTTCTGACTTGAACGCCAGCGAGCTGACCTACATTTTTGAGCGCGCCGCACTCATCAAGAAAAAATTCAAGGCCTACGAAAAGCACCAGCCTCTGGTTGACCGCACGATGGCCATGATTTTCGAGAAAGCTTCAACCCGTACCCGGGTGAGCTTTGAAGCCGGCATGTACCAGCTGGGCGGCACGGTGGTGAACCTGACAACCGAAGGCAGCCAGCTGGGCCGGGCAGAACCGATTGAAGACAGCGCCAAAGTCATCAGCCGCATGGTCGACCTGGTGATGATTCGCACCTACGAACAAAGCAAGCTCGACCGCTTTGCAGAGCACTCACGCGTGCCCGTCATCAACGGCCTGACCAACGAATTCCATCCCTGCCAGATTCTGGCCGACATCTTCACCTACATCGAACACCGCGGCTCCATTGCAGGCAAAACCGTGGCGTGGGTTGGTGACGGCAACAACATGGCCAACACCTGGCTGCAGGCCAGCGAAATTCTCGGCTTCAAAGTTCACCTAAGCACCCCCAGCGGCTACGAAGTGGACCAGTCGGTGGCAGGTATTCGCTCAAGCGCCAGCTACGCGGTGTTCAAAGACCCGATGCAGGCCTGCGCGGGCGCTGACCTGGTCACCACGGATGTGTGGACCAGCATGGGTTTTGAAGCGGAGAACGAGGCCCGCAAGACCGCCTTTAAAGACTGGTGCGTTGACGCCGACATGATGGCCGCCGCCAAGCCAGACGCCTTGTTCATGCACTGCCTGCCCGCCCACCGGGGCGAAGAAGTGGAGGCCGACGTGATTGACGGCCCCCAGTCGGTGGTGTGGGACGAGGCCGAGAACCGCATGCACGTGCAAAAAGCGCTGATGGAATACCTGCTGCTGGGGCGGCTGGACTAGCCCCGCCCAACAAACGGCATCTTCGTGGCCATGATGGTCATGAACTGGATATTGGTGGACAGCGGCAGGGCTGCCATGTGCACCACGGCGTCGGCCACCTCTTTGACGTCCATCATTGGCTCCACCGCGATCTGGCCATTGGCCTGGGGCACGCCGGTAGCCATGCGGGCCGCCAGCTCGGTCATCGCGTTGCCAATGTCGATTTGCCCGCAGGCGATGTTGTACTTGCGGCCGTCCAGCGAGATGGATTTGGTCAGGCCCGTGATGGCGTGCTTGGTGGCGGTGTAAGGGGCCGAGCTAGGCCGCGGCGCATGGGCCGAGATGGAGCCGTTGTTGATAATGCGGCCGCCCTGCGGTGTTTGCGCTTTCATCAATTTGAAGGCGGCTTGTGCACATAGAAACGAGCCCGTCAGATTGATGTCGACCACATTTTTCCATTGCTCAAACGCGATGTCTTCAAACGCCATACCCAAGCCGCTGACGCCTGCATTGTTGAACAGCACATCAAGCCGGCCAAACATGGTGCGGATTTGCTGGAACAGCGCTGCCACCGACTCGGGCTCGCTCACATCAGTGGCCACGGGGACGGCCCGCATTGAGGCCGCGAGGTGCCCTGATTCCCGCACTACCTGCTGCAGCGGCGCCGTGCGACGGCCCGCCAACACCACGCTGTAACCCGCCGCCATCAGCGCCAGCGCCACGGCTTTGCCAATACCTGTACCAGCGCCAGTGACCAGCGCCACCTTGTTGTTTGACGTCATTTTTTATCCTGCTTGACAATTCGTCGCGCCATTGTGCACGACAGGTTTTGGAGCACCCGAGCAGCCATTGAGGCGCTGGTCGGGTGCAATATTCGGACGCTGTTGGCAATAACCGACACTGCGCTGTTTTCAGCAGTGCTACGGTCAAAACATGAATTTTCAACACACGCCAGCGCCGCTGAAGATCTGGGACATTTCACCTGCCGTGGACGAACACGCCGCCGTGTTCCCTGGCGACATTGCCTATACCCAAGCCGTGCATTTTTCACTCACCCCCGACTGCCCGGTCAATGTCCACAGCATCACGCTGTCGCCGCACACCGGAGCGCACGCCGACGCGCCCATGCACTATGCCAACGGCGCCGCAGCCGTTGGGGCGCTGGATTTGGCCCCCTACCTGGGGCGGTGCCGCGTGATTGACTGCACGAGCAGCGGCCCGCTGGTCACCCACGCCGACATTGCCCACGCCGCGCAAAACCTGCCGCCGCGCGTGTTGCTACGCACCACAGCCACTGCACGGCAAGATTGGGCGTCATTTACCGCTATAGCCCCGGATTTGATTGCCTGGCTAGCTACTAAAAACGTAGCACTGATAGGCATTGACACCCCCAGCGTGGACCCCGCCACCAGCCAGGACCTGCCCAGCCACCACCAGCTGCTGGCGCATGACCTGCGGGTGCTGGAAAACCTGGTGCTCGACGACGTGCCCGAAGGTGACTACGAACTCATCGCCCTGCCCCTGAAGCTGATGCGCGCTGATGCATCGCCCGTCCGCGCCATTCTGCGCGAACTTCCTTAAAAAAGAACCTCACCATGACCACCCTGGACCACTGCCGCGCCCTGGATGCGCAAGACCCCCTGCGCGCATTGCGCCACCAGTTCACCCTGCCCGATGGCGTGATTTACCTCGACGGCAACTCCCTGGGGGCCCAGCCCAAAACAGCGGTTCACCGTGTGATGCAGGCCGTGACCCAGGAGTGGGGCCAGGGCCTGATTCGCAGCTGGAACAGCGCCGGCTGGTTTGATTTGCCGAAGCGCCTGGGCGACAAGATCGCCACGCTGATTGGCGCAGGACTGGGCGAAGTGGTGGCCACTGACAGCACCTCCATCAACCTGTACAAGGTACTCAGCGCCGCACTGAACATGGCGGCTGAGGACGCACCGCACCGCACCGTGCTGGTCAGCGAGCGCAGCAACTTCCCGACCGACCTCTACATCGCTGAAGGCCTGTGCAAGGCACGCGGACTGCAACTGCGGTTGGTGGAGCCCGAGGGCGTCGCAGCTGCCCTGACCCCTGACGTGGCGGTGCTGATGCTGACCCACGTCAACTACCGCACCGGGGCCATGCACGACATGCCCGCCGTCACTGCCGCCGCGCACGCCGCAGGCATCGTGACGGTCTGGGACTTGGCCCACAGCGCCGGGGCGGTGCCGGTGGACCTCAGCGTCGCGCAGGCCGACTTTGCCGTGGGCTGCGGCTACAAATACCTCAATGGCGGCCCTGGCGCCCCGGCGTTTGTGTGGGTCAACCCCCAGCACACCGATCGCGGCTGGCAACCCCTGTCAGGCTGGTTTGGCCACACCGCACCGTTTGCCTTCACACCTGACTACCAGCCTGCCCCCGGCATCACCCGCTACTTGTGCGGCACCCAGCCTATCCTGAGCCTGACTGCCCTGGACTGCGGACTCGACACCGTGCTGGCTGCCCAGCCCCTGGGCGGCATCGCCGCACTGCGCACCAAATCACTGGCGCTGACCGACCTGTTCATCACCCTGGTCGAAGAACGCTGCGCCGGCCACGGCGTGGGCCTGGCCACGCCCCGTGCGCATTCGCAACGCGGCTCACAGGTCTGCCTGACCCGCGCCACCGGGGCGTATGCCATCGTGCAAGCACTGATCGCCCGTGGCGTGATTGGCGACTTCCGCGCAGGTGACGGCGAAGACGGCCAACACCTCGACATCCTGCGCTTCGGCTTCACGCCGCTGTACATCGGCTTTGAAGACGTGTGGCACGCGGTGGAGCACCTGCGCCAGGTGCTGGACACCGCCGAGTGGCAACGGCCTGAGTTCAACCAGAAAAACGCGGTGACCTGATGACGTTGCCAATCCCTGCCGACATCGTCAAAGATGAAAAAGCCCAGCTCGACTTCAGCCAGTCCATGAGCTACGGTGACTACCTGCAGCTGGACGCACTGCTGGGCGCCCAAAAGCCCTTGTCCCCCGAGCACAACGAGCTGCTCTTCATCATCCAGCACCAAACCAGCGAGCTGTGGATGAAACTGCTGCTGCACGAGCTGCATGCGGCCATTCGCAACGTCGCCGCCGACGAGCTCGGCAGCGCCTTCAAACAGCTGGCCCGCGTCAGCCGCATCATGGAACAGCTCACCAGCGCGTGGGACGTGCTGGCCACCATGACCCCGCCCGAGTACAGCGCCATTCGCCCTTACCTGGCGCAGTCCAGCGGGTTTCAAAGTGCGCAATACCGCTGCATCGAGTTTGCGCTGGGCAACAAAAACGCCGCCATGCTCAAGCCCCACGCCCACCGGCCCGATCTGCTGGCCCAGGTGCAGGCTGCGTTTGAAGCACCGTCGCTGTACGACCAAGCCCTGTGCCTGCTCGCCCGGCGCGGCTTGCCCGTGCCCACCAGCCACACCCAGCGCGACTGGACCCAGCCGTACACCGCCCACGACGGCGTGGAACAAGCCTGGCTGGTGGCCTATCGCAACCCGAAACAGCACTGGGACCTGTACCAGCTGGGCGAAGAGCTGACCGACCTGGAAGACGCCTTTCGCCTCTGGCGCTTTCGCCACGTCACCACCGTTGAGCGCGTGATCGGCTTCAAACGCGGCACCGGCGGCACCGGCGGCGTGAGCTACTTGCGCAAGATGCTGGACGTGGTGCTGTTTCCGGAGATCTGGACGCTGCGCACAGCGTTGTGAGGGGTTTTGAAACGCAAGACACGGCCAAAACACCGTTTTTTGTGCCGAATCGGCCTCTAGCCAAGGCATTCATTGCATGTGTAGCTACTTTTTTAATAGCAAATCATAGACCGTTAACGCGCCCCATACAGCCACGGCATGTCCAGCAGGCGGCGGCCCAGCAATTTGAGGGCGGCGTCGCGCCCCCAGCGGACCACGCCCGTGGCGTGAAAGATCTGGCCGTTGCGAACTGCTCTGGCTTGAACCTGGGCGTTGCGCTGCCAGCGCGCGTGGGCAAAGCGCTGCAGCGCCGATGGCACATCTGCCGCGCCGCCACCGCCGGCCCAGGCGTGCCCCACAGCAGCGGCGTCTTCGATGGCCATGGCTGCGCCTTGCGCCAGATAAGGGCGCATGGGGTGCGCCGCGTCGCCCAGCAGCGCGACACGGCCAGCGACGTGCTGGTGTGGGCCTTGCAGGGGTGGACGGTCAAACAGCGCCCAGCGCCGCCAGACGGGCACAGCAGCGATGTGCGCCATGAGCGCGAGGCAGTTGCCCGCCAGCGCAGTGCTGAGCTCGGCGGCGATGGCGTCTTTGTTCGCGCTGTTGTCCCAGGGGTCGGCATCCTCGGGCAGGTGACCGTGGACGATCGCCACCGTGTTCAGCTGCTCGCCACGACGCACGGGGTATTGCACAACATGCAGACGCGGACCCAACCACGCAGTGACGTTCTGCGAGCGCAACGCCGAGGGCAGATCTGCTTGGGGCACCAGCGCCCGGTAAGCCAAGTGGCCGATGGCCAGCGGCGGCGCATCGGCCAGCAGGTGTCGGCGCACGGTGCTCCACAAACCGTCGGCACCGATCAGCGCGTCAGCCTCAATGTCCGGGAAATCTGGCGTTTGCACGGTGACCGCCTCAGGCGTCTGGCTGAAGGCCAGCAGAGGACGGTTCACATGCAGGCGGGTTCGGCCCTGCTGGTGCAAGGCGCGCAGCAGCAGCGCGTGCAGGTCGGCACGGTGGACGGTGGCGTAGGGCGCGCCGTAGCGTGTCTGCATCGCATCGCCCAGCGGCAGCTCCCCCAGGGTCTGCCCGGTGATGGCGCTGCGCACCTGCAATTTGTTGGGAAAGGCAGCCACGCTGGCCAGCGCCTGGCCCAGGCCCCAACTGTGCAGCGACCGCGTGGCATTGGGGCCCAATTGGACGCCTGCACCCACTTCATTGAAGGCTTCGGCCTGCTCGAACAGCCGGACCTCAGCGCCCGCCCGGCCGAGAGCCAGCGCCGCTGACAGCCCGCCAATGCCACCCCCGGTGATGATGACCTGCCCGCTCACGCGGCGAGCAACTGGCGCAGCACGTAGGGCAGGATGCCGCCGTTCTGGTAGTAGTCGACCTCGATCGGGGTGTCCACCCGTAGCGTGACAGTGACCTCTTTTTTGGAGCCGTCAGCGTGGGTGATGACCAACTTCGCGTCGCTTTGTGGTTGAAGCTGCGGGTGCGGGATCACGTCAATGACTTCATCGCCTTTAAGCCCCAGCGTTTCCCACGACTCGCCAGCCTTGAACTGCAGCGGCAACACGCCCATGCCGACCAGGTTGCTGCGGTGAATGCGCTCAAAACTGCGCGCCACCACGGCTTTGATGCCCAGCAGCTGCGTGCCCTTGGCGGCCCAGTCGCGTGACGAGCCGGTGCCGTATTCCTCACCCGCAAAAATCACGGTAGGCGTGTTGTCAGCCATGTATTTCATGGCGGCGTCGTAAATGAACATCTTGTCTTGGCTTGGCTGGAACAGCGTCACGCCGCCCTCTTCGCGGGAGCCCGTGCTGTCGGCGGGAATCATCAGGTTTTTGATGCGCACGTTGGCAAAGGTGCCGCGCATCATCACATCGTGGTTGCCGCGCCGCGCGCCGTAGCTGTTGAAGTCGGCCTTTTGCACGCCGTGCGCCTGCAGCCACAGTCCCGCAGGCGAGCTGGCCTTGATGGAACCCGCCGGTGAGATGTGGTCGGTGGTGATGGAGTCGCCAAACAGGGCCATGATGCGGGCGTTTTTGACTGAATTTAGACTATTTTTTTGATCATTTAAGCCTGTAGTCAAGGTATTTACTGCCTGAGCAGCTACGTTTTCAATAGCAAAGTCTTTGAAGAACGGCGGCTCGGCAATGTAGGTGCTGGCAGGCCAGGTGTAAGCGGTGCCGGTCACGCCCTTGATTTTTTCCCAAAGCTTGCCGGGCTCGGTTTTAACTTTGGCGTAGTTGGCGCGAAAAGCCTTGCCGTTCATCGCGTACTTCATGAGTTTTTCAATCTCGTCGGTGGACGGCCAGATGTCGCCCAGGTAGACGTCCTTGCCTTTTTTGCCTTTGCCCACAGGCTCGGTCATCAGGTCACGCATCACGGTGCCGGCAATCGCATAGGCCACCACCAGCGGCGGGCTGGCCAGAAAATTAGCCTTCAGATTCGGGTGGATGCGCGCTTCAAAATTGCGGTTACCCGACAGCACCGCTGCGCAGACCAAATCGTTCTGCGTGATGGTGTCGTTGATCTCGGGTGTCAAGTCCCCGGCGTTGCCGATGCAGGTGGTGCAGCCGTAGCCTGCCAGTGAAAAACCGAGCTTTTCGAGGTAAGGCAACAGCCCGGCTTCCGTGAGGTACTCCGTCACGATGCGTGAGCCGGGGGCCAGCGAGGTTTTGATGTGCGGAGCGACTTTCAGGCCAGCCTCCACCGCTTTTTTGGCCAGCAGGCCAGCCGCCAGCAACACGCTAGGGTTGGACGTGTTGGTGCAGCTCGTGATGGCGGCAATCAGCACGTCGCCATTGCCAAGGCTGATGCCGCCGTTGTCTGGTGACACCTTGTCAATCTTCGAGCGCGACGCCGCCAGTGTGGGGCGGTTGCCCTCCATCTCGACCACCATGCGTGGCGCGCCTGCCGGTGTGGGTCGCTCCCCCGGCGCGTGGTTTTGCTGCCCGCTGCCCGTGTGTGGCAGCAGGTGGCGCGTGGCCAGCACGTCAGCCGACTGGTTAAAGCCATTGCTGGCAATTGGCTGGCTGAAGAGCGACGTGAACTGCGCCGCCACGTTGCCCAGCTCAATGCGGTCTTGCGGGCGCTTGGGGCCGGCCAGGCTGGGCGTCACATCGCCGAGGTCCAGCGTGACGACGTGGGAGTAGTCGATGTCGCCCTTTTTGGCCACGCCGAACAGGCCCTGCGCCTTGAAGTAGGCCTCGAACGCTTCGATCTCGGTCTTGGTGCGGCCCGTGCCCTTGAAGTAGGCCAGCGTTTTTTCATCGACAGGAAAGAACCCCATCGTGGCGCCATATTCAGGCGCCATGTTGCCGATGGTAGCCCGGTCGGGCAGGCTCAGGGTGCGGGTACCTTCGCCGAAAAATTCGACAAACTTGCCCACCACCTTTTCACGGCGCAGCTGCTCGGTCACGCGCAGCACCAGGTCGGTGGCCGTCACGCCTTCGCGCAGCGTGCCGGTCAGCTCGAAACCGACCACGTCGGGCGTCAAAAAGTACACCGGCTGGCCCAGCATGGCGGCTTCGGCTTCAATGCCGCCGCAGCCCCAGGCCACCACGCCAATGCCGTTGATCATGGTGGTGTGGCTGTCGGTGCCGACGAGCGAGTCGGGGTAGTACACGTCCGCTTTAGTCTTATGCACCCCGCGCGCCAAATATTCCAAGTTGACCTGGTGGACGATGCCAAAACCCGGCGGCACCACGCCAAAGGTGTTAAACGCCTGCATGCCCCATTTCATGAACTGGTAGCGCTCGTTGTTGCGCCGAAACTCCAGCTTCATGTTCAGGTCCAACGCGTTTTTGGTGCCGTAGTAATCGACCATGATGGAGTGGTCAACCACCAGGTCCACCGGCACCAGCGGCTCGATGCGTTTGGGGTCTTTGCCCAGGCGTACCGCCACACTGCGCATGGCTGCCAGGTCGGCCAGCAGAGGCACGCCGGTAAAATCTTGCAGCACCACACGCGAGACGACGAACGGAATTTCTTGCGTGCGCTTGGTATTTGGCTGCCAGTTGGCCAGCTCCGCCACATGCTCGGGCGTCACACGCTCGCCATCGCAGTTGCGCAGCACTGACTCCAGCACGATGCGCAGCGACACCGGCAGGCGGGCAATATTCGGGAACTGTTTGGCCAGCGCGGGCAAAGAATAAAACTTGCCCACCTTGCCCGTCGCCGTTTTGAAATTTTTCAGCGTGGTGGGAAAAGCGTGTCTGGCCGTTTTTTGAACTTTAGCGTTGGCAACATGAGGGGGTTGGGCGGGCTTTTTGGTCATGGCGGGCTCCTGAAGTGAGACGAGATGAAATCGGCTTTCTTATTCTGTCAGGCTTGGAAGCGCCTGCGCAGTGAAAGTGCTTTTTTGCCCGGCTAATGCCGACTTTTCCGGCCAGTTGGCGGTGCTGGCTGACACCGCCGTAAGCCGTTGCCCGATGCCAGGGTGTCCCAGCGATTTCTAAAGTGAGTGGCTACCACCGAGACGGTGGACATATTGGTTGCGCACGCGACCCCACTCCACGCAGGATTTTTTATGACAAACAAACACGACGACCAGACTACCTTGTGGGGCCTGATCAAAGACATCAAATTTGGGATGTTCACCCACAGGCACGAAGACGGCATGCTGCACAGCGCGCCGCTCACCACACAAAACGGCAAGGACGACCAGGGCTCTGTGCTGTATTTTTTCGTCTCACGGGCTGGCGACATTGCGCATTGCGTTATTCGAGACGGCAACGTGAATGTGTCGTATGCCCACCCTGGCGACGACAGCTACGTGTCCATTTCAGGCGCAGCCGCGATTGTTGAAAACACCGCCAAAAAAGAGGCCCTGTTCACATCGTTCGCCAAGGCCTGGTTTCCGGGCGGCCCGACCGATCCGGATCTGGCTTTGCTCGAAGTCGCCATTGAACACGCCGAATACTGGGATGTGAAAGAAAGCAAGATGATGCAGTTGGCCAAGATGGCCACCGCCGCGATCACCGGCAAGCCACCGAGCGGCATGGGTGAGCACAAAGAACTCAACATGAATTGATACCGTCTGCCCGCTTCGTCATTTTCCATTCACCAATTGACCGGTCCTATGCCATTCATCGCCTTCAACAAAGCCACCGAACCGCTCACCGCAGACGATCTGCGCATCAACCCAGGCGCGGTGTTGTATGTGGAGGCTTCGCGGCCGGACCTGGTGGGACAGACCACCATCCACCTGTTGGGTCAGGGCGAAAGGGTCAACGCGGTGGAAGAAAGCATAGGTACGGTAGTCAGCCGAATTGGCAGCCTGATCGGTGCAACGCGCCACTATTTGGCACCCCTGCCGCCAGAGGGTGCCAGCACGGTCTACATCTCGCCTACCCATGTAAGCTACGCCCGGCCCAATGTGCCAGCGTCGCCAGACTTCTGGGTGCTCAGGTTCGTGGACGGCTCCGAAGTCCGGGTGCTGGCGCCCTTGCCCGACGGGTTGTGATTCACGACCTTTAGCGATCTACGTCAAAAATGAAAAAGCCGCGACATTCGCGGCTTTTTCCGTTGAACTGAGGAATGCTCAGCGGTTTATCTCGCGGCGCCTCAAGCGGCCACGCCGTCCTTGACGGTGTCAGCGATGTCGGTGTAATCCTTGACCTTGTCAAAGTTCAAATACTGGTACACCGTGCCAGCCGAAGCCGTCAGCACGCCCATGTCGGCCATGTACTCGTCTTTGGTTGGAATGCGGCCCAG
Source organism: Polaromonas sp. (assembly GCA_031363755.1). Lineage (GTDB taxonomy): Bacteria > Pseudomonadota > Gammaproteobacteria > Burkholderiales > Burkholderiaceae_C > Polaromonas. The sequence goes on along the minus strand of JANLUZ010000059.1, from coordinate 13,390 downwards.
CTTGGAGCAAATCGCAGCGAGCTCGGCAGAACCCAGATACACATTGGAGTTTTTGCCCAGGCGGTTCGGGAAGTTGCGGGTCGAGGTAGAGAACACGGTGGCGCCCTCTTTGACCTGCGCCTGGTTGCCCATGCACAGCGAGCAACCGGGCATTTCCATGCGCGCACCGGCCGAGCCCAGCACGCCGTAATGGCCTTCCTCGCTCAGTTGTTTGGCGTCCATCTTGGTCGGCGGGGCCATCCAGAGCTTGACGGGAATATCGCGCTTGTTCTCCAACAGCTTGGAAGCCGCGCGGAAGTGGCCGATGTTGGTCATGCAGCTGCCAATGAAGACCTCATCGATTTTGCTGCCCGCCACGTCCGCCAGCGTTTTCACATCGTCCGGATCATTCGGGCAGGCCACGATGGGCTCGTGGATGTCAGCCAGGTCGATCTCGATGACCGCTGCGTACTCGGCATCCGCGTCGCCTTTGAGCAATTGCGGGTCGGCCAACCACGCTTGCATGGCCTTGATGCGGCGGTTGATCGTGCGCACGTCCGAGTACCCGGTGGCAATCATCCACTTCAGCATGGTGATGTTGCTGGTGATGTACTCAATGATCGGCTCGGGGTGAAGGTGAACTGTGCAGCCGCCCGCAGAACGCTCGGCCGACGCGTCGCTCAGCTCGAAAGCCTGCTCGACCTTCAGATTCGGCAAGCCTTCGATTTCCAGGATACGGCCCGAGAAGATATTGACCTTGCCCTGTTTGGCCACCGTCAACAAACCGGCCTTGATGGCGTACAGCGGAATCGCATTGACCAGGTCACGCAGCGTGATGCCGGGCTGCATCTCACCTTTAAAGCGCACCAACACGGACTCGGGCATGTCCAATGGCATGACGCCCGTGGCCGCACCAAACGCCACGAGACCGGAACCGGCGGGGAAGCTGATGCCAATCGGGAAACGCGTGTGGCTGTCGCCGCCGGTGCCGACGGTGTCTGGCAGCAGCATGCGGTTCAGCCAGCTGTGGATGATGCCGTCACCAGGGCGCAACGGCACACCACCACGGGTGCTCATGAAGTCCGGCAGTTCGTGGTGCATCTTGACGTCCACCGGCTTGGGGTAAGCGGCTGTGTGGCAAAACGACTGCATCACCAAGTCAGCGCTGAAACCGAGGCAAGCCAGGTCTTTCAGCTCGTCTCGGGTCATCGGGCCGGTGGTGTCTTGCGAGCCGACCGAGGTCATTTTGGGTTCACAGTAAGTGCCGGGGCGCACGCCCTGGCCTTCTGGCAAGCCCACCGCACGGCCGACCATTTTTTGCGCCAGTGTGAAGCCTTTGCCGCTGCTCTTCGGGTCGGTTGGAAGGCGGAACAGGGTGGACACCGGCAGGCCCAGGGCGGCCCTGGCCTTGGCCGTCAGACCCCGGCCGATGATCAGCGGAATGCGACCGCCAGCGCGCACTTCGTCAAACAGCACGCCGCTTTTGAGCTTGAACTCGGCGATGACCTGACCGCCCTTGAGGGCCTTGCCATCGTACGGGCGCAGCTCGATCACGTCGCCCATGGCCATCTGGCTCACGTCGAGTTCGATCGGCAGCGCGCCGGAGTCTTCCATGGTGTTGTAGAAAATCGGCGCGATTTTTGCGCCCAGGCAAACGCCACCGAAGCGCTTGTTCGGCACAAACGGAATGTCTTGTCCGGTGAACCACAGCACCGAGTTGGTAGCTGACTTGCGTGACGATCCGGTGCCGACCACGTCACCCACATAGGCCACCAGGTTGCCCTTGGCCTTGAGTTCTTCGATGAACTTCACCGGGCCACGTTTGCCGTCTTCTTCTGGAGTGACACCAGGGCGGGCGTTCTTGTGCATGGCCAGCGCGTGCAGCGGAATATCCGGGCGGCTCCAGGCGTCAGGCGCGGGAGACAAGTCGTCGGTGTTGATCTCGCCAGCGACTTTGAAAATCGTCAGCGTGATGGATTCAGGCACTTCGGGGCGGCTGGTGAACCACTCGGCGTCGGCCCAGCTTTGCATCACGGCTTTAGCCTGGGCGTTGCCCTTGTCTGCTTTGTCCTTGACGTCATGAAACTGGTCAAACATCAGCAATGTGTTTTTCAGGCCGTTGGCGGCCTGGGTGGCCACGGCGGCGTTGGCATCTTCCAGCAGTTCAATCAACGGGCTGATGTTGTAGCCACCCAGCATGGTGCCGAGCAGTTGCGTGGCGTGCTCACGGGAGATCAACGCGCACGTCTGCGTGCCGTGGGCTACAGCGGCGAGGTAGCTGGCCTTGACCTTAGCGGCATCGTCGACGCCCGCTGGCACACGGTGCGTGATGAGGTCGACCAGGAACGCTTGGTCGCCGGCTGGCGGGGCCTTGAGCAACTCGATCACTTCACCGGTCTGCTTGGCAGACAGCGGTAGCGGCGGAATGCCCGCGGCGGCGCGGTCGGCAATGTGCGCGCGGTAGGTTTGCAGGAAATAAGACATGGGTTTTCTTCCTTTTTTCAAGTAGCCAGTAAGTCAACAAGGGCGGGACCTGAGGCCATTGGCGCACCAGTGCCCGTAGCACGCGCGCAAGCAGCATGCAGGCTTGAACAGCTATTTTTTGGCTGTTGGCAGGGGGTCCAGAATGCTGACGGGCGGGCTCTTCTTCATCTCGTCAGCAAAGGTGACCTGGGCCGGGCTCATGCATTCATCCGCCAGGCGCTGGCCCAGCTTCTGGCTCATCAGCATCGACTTGTTGCCCAGTTGAAGCCACAGCGCGCCGGCCTTTGGGTCTTCTAGGCGAATCGCGCCGGTGCGGCTTTCAACCGGGTGCATGCTGAAGCGGGTGTTCTTGATCTGCACGACAAAAAAGCCCACCCGCTTTTCGTTGGGCGCAATGACCACCGACGCACCCAGTTCACAAGGAATGGTGCCCACATACACACGCTTGGCCAACTCGATGTCTTCAGCGCTCAGGGTGATGTTGGTGTCTCCATCAACGGGTGTGACCTCTTCAACCGCTTTCAATGCCGAGCGCCGGACGTCAGCCGCTGATTTTTTCGCGGCGGGCTTTTTGGCTGTAGTTGATGGCGTAGCCGCGCTGGTCGTGCTGGTCTGGGCGAGCGCGATGGCCGGAGCCGACAACAAAAGCGCCGCTGTCAGCGCGCTTGTCAAAGTGAAAGAAAACGTCATGAAAATCCTTAAAACGAAGAGGGTCAGTGGGCCTGCGCAAAATACTGCCGAGACTCGGCGGGCATGGGGCGACCGGTTTGGTGGGCTTTGACCAACACCTGCCAGAAATAGCGGTAACTGGCACGGTCATGCAATGTGTCATTAAATCGAATGGGAGCCCAATCGTTTACTGCCGCTACAGCTATTATTTTAGTAGCGGTTTCGATCTCGGCTTCTGTAGGCGCAAAGGCCGCCAGGATCGGGCGAATCTGGCTGGGGTGAATGCTCCACATGCGGGTGTAGCCCAGTTCGGTGGCGGCGCGCCGCGCGGCATGGCTCAAGGCTGCGGTGTCGGTGAACTCCGTCACCACGCAGTGCGACGGCGTCTTGCCATGCGCATGGCAGGCTGAGGCAATCGCCAGCTTGGCACGCACCACCAGGGGGTGGGTAAATTGCCCCTGGTTGCCCATGGCGCTTGCGGGAATCGCACCGCCATGACTCGAGACAAAATCCATCAACCCAAAACTCAGGGACTGCACACGCGGGTGCGCCGCAATGGCAAAGGCGTGGTGCAGCGCCGTTGGCGATTCGATCAGCACCTGCAGTGGCAACCCATGGGCACCTGCCGCATCAAGTGCGGCTGCGGCGTTTTCCACATCGGCCACAGACTCGACCTTGGGCACCATGAGGTGTGAGAGCCGGTGACCCGCGCGGCCTGCAATCAGCGCCACATCGGCAGCAAACGCCGCGTGCCCCACGGAATGAACCCGAACCGCTATGCGCGCTTGTGGATCAGCCGCCAACGCAAGTGCCACCACCATGTCGGCGTGATCGGCCTCCCCGCCGACGGGAGCGCCGTCTTCGCAGTCCAGGGTAACGTCAAACACGCACAGGCCAAACTCTTCGGTCATTTCGGCCTGTAGCTGCAGGCTTTTACGCATCCGCGCTTCAACGCCACTGTAGTGATCACACACCGGCAAAAAACCGGTGTGGGCCTGAGCGCCGAGGAGGATGTCTGATGGGTGGATCATTTTGAGGATGTCGTCGCGGGCTCAAGGCGCAATCCATGCGCCGCACGCCGAGCGCGACGTCATGGATCCCGGATCAAGTCCGGGACGACAGCGGTTTTAGATCAGGTGCGCCACGCCGGCTTTCTCGCCTTCCAGCTCTTCCAGCGTTTTGTTGATGCGTTCCTGGCTGAAGGCATCTATGTGCAGGCCTTCGACCAGTTTGTACTCGCCGCCTTCGCAGGTGACCGGAAAGCCAAACATGGTGTCGGCAGGAATGCCGTACTGGCCGTCTGACGGAATGCCCATGGTGACCCACTTGCCGTTCGTGCCCTGTGCCCAGTCGCGCATGTGGTCGATCGCCGCGTTGGCGGCCGACGCCGCTGACGACACACCGCGTGCCTCAATAATCGCTGCGCCGCGCTTGCCGACAGTCGGCAGAAAAGTGTTGGCGTTCCATTCCTGGTCGTTAATCATGGTCGCCACGCTTTCACCATTGATGGTGGCAAAGCGGTAGTCGGCATACATCGTAGGGGAATGGTTGCCCCACACCGTGAGCTTTTCGATACTGGACACGGGCTTGCCGGTCTTGGCGGCGATCTGGCTGGCAGCGCGGTTGTGGTCCAGGCGCAGCATGGCGGTGAAGTTCTTGCGCGGAAGATCCGGCGCGCTTTTCATGGCGATGTAAGCATTGGTATTGGCCGGGTTGCCAACCACCAGCACCTTGACGTTGCGGCTGGCCACGGCATTCAAAGCCTTGCCTTGCGCAGTGAAGATGGCGCCGTTGACAGCGAGCAGCTCGGCGCGCTCCATGCCGGGGCCGCGTGGGCGCGAGCCAACCAGCAGGGCGTAGTCAGTGTCCTTGAAAGCCGTCATCGGGTCGCTGTGGGCTTCCATGCTGACCAGCAGCGGGAACGCGCAGTCGTCGAGCTCCATCATGACGCCCTTGAGCGCTTTTTGAGGGCCGTCCACAGGCACTTCGAGCAGTTGCAAGATCACCGGTTGGTCCTTGCCCAGCATTTCGCCGGAGGCTATACGGAACAGCAGCGCGTAACCAATTTGGCCGGCAGCGCCAGTGACGGCGACGCGAACGGGTGCTTTGCTCATGGGGAACTCCAGAATTGGTAAGGAATAGGGATACCGTTGGACAGGACTAATTACAGACCAGCTTTCAGCGCAACCGCTTTCGAACAGACGAGGCTGCCGGTAAATGCGCAGCCCGTGTGGGCAGTTGGTCGTCGGCAAATAGCCTCAGAACGCGTCAGAGTTTACCCGCGAAAAGGCAGCAAGGTCAACTTGTCTTATGTCTTATATAAGATATCATCTGCACAAAAATCGATACACCATGGCCAGCCCGCACCCCTACACAGTCAGCCCAGTTAGCAACGAATCATCGTCACTACCGGCGGCTGCAGTTGCGCTGCAGGCGGGTCGGCCATCAACGGCCGCCTTGCCCGAAGACGTGGTGGCACCGGCAGCACCTGCCACGCCGGCGTTCAGCCCGCTTTATCAGCAAATCAAGGGGCTGATCCTGCAGAGTCTGCAGTCGGGTGAGTGGAAACCCGGCGAGTCCATCCCCTCGGAAATGGACCTGGCCGCCCGGTACCGCGTCAGCCAGGGCACCGTGCGCAAGGCAATTGATGAGTTGTCGGCCGACAACTTGGTGGTACGCCGCCAGGGCAAGGGCACTTTTGTGGCGACACACGCCGAGCAGCATGTTCAGTTCCGGTTTTTGAAACTCGTGCCCGACAGCGGCCCTCCCGGTAGCGTAGGCCCGGCCGAGCGCGACATCATCGAATGCCGACGCGTGCGCGCCACGGCCGACGTGGCCCGCCTGCTCGGCCTGCGCACCGGCGATGCGGTGCTACAGGCGCGCCGCGTGCTGAGCTTTGCAGGTGTGCCTACCATCATGGAAGACATCTGGCTGCCCGCCGCGCCCTTCAAGGGGTTGACTGCCGAGCGCCTGGCCGGCCACCATGGCCCAATGTACGCACTGTTTGAAACTGAATTCAATGTGCGCATGGTGCGGGCCGAGGAGAAAATTCGGGCCGAACCAGCAACGAACGGCAGACAATTGCTGCTCAAAGTGAGCGAGGGCACACCGCTGCTCTGTGTGGAGCGCATTGCCTACACCTACAACGATGCGCCCATGGAGCTGCGGCGTGGTTACTACCGCACCGACACGCACCACTACTTCAACACCCTCAATTAGCCATGTCATTTAAAGGCAACAAGGCGTCGCTGCCCAGCAAACCGTGTGTGGCGTGCGGGCGTGACATGACCTGGCGCAAAAGCTGGGCCAAGAACTGGGACGACGTCAAATACTGCTCGGAAGCCTGCAGACGGCAAAAAAGCACGGGCACCGCCCAGGCGCCTCAAGTTAAAAAACGGCCATGATTAGCCGACGTTTCAGCGGGCATATTTCACCGTCGGCCAGCCTGAAACGCGCGCGTTGACCACAATCGATGCCATGACGCTTTCTAAAACACACAAAACAACAGCATGCCGCCATCTGGTGCTGATTCTGGGTGACCAGCTCGACGAGGCCTCGTCGGCGTTCGACGGCTTCGATCCGGCGCAAGACCGTGTCTTGATGATCGAGGCCGTGGACGAATCCACCCACGTGTGGTCCCACAAAATTCGCACCACCTTGTTTTTATCGGCCATGCGGCACTTTGCCGCCAGCCTTGAAGCGCGCGGTTGGTCGGTGGACTACCGGGGCCTGGACACCCACGGCGACGCTTCGTTGGCCAGCGGCCTGACAGCCGCGCTGACCCAGCGCCAGCCCGGCGCAGTGATCGGGGTGGAGCCAGGCGATCTGCGCGTGAGGGCCAGCCTTGACGTTGCTATACAAAATATAGCTTCACAGGCAACAAACACTTGGGCTAGAGGCCTAAAACATGCCATAGATTGGCGTGAAGACAAGCATTTCCTTTGCAGCATCCCCCAATTTCGCAAATGGGCGGGTAAATCGACCAGCCTGCGCATGGAGTTTTTCTACCGCCAGATGCGCAAGCAGCACAAGGTTCTGATGGACGAGGCGGGCGAGCCAGTGGGTGGGCAGTGGAATTTTGACGCCGACAATCGCAAAAGCTTTGGCAAGGCCGGGCCGAAAAACGTGCCTGTCACGCCGCAGTTCGAAGCGGACGCTATCACCGAGAGCGTCATCACACTGGTGAACGCCCGTTTTGCAGACCACCCCGGCAGCCTGGAGCACTTCAACTGGCCGACCACCCGGGCGCAGGCACTGGTGGCCTTGAACAGCTTCATCACCGACCGGCTGCCCGGTTTTGGCCCGCACGAAGACGCCATGTGGACGAATCTGGACTTTGGCTGGCACTCGCTGCTGTCGAGCTCGCTGAACCTCAAGCTGCTGCACCCACTTGAAGTGATTCAGGCAGCCGAACAGGCTTATCAGCAGCGCGGACTGGATCTGGCCAGCGTAGAGGGCTTCATTCGGCAGATTCTGGGCTGGCGCGAGTTCATGCGCGGCGTGTATTTTCTGGACATGCCTGGCCTGAAAACCGCCAACCATTACAACCACCAGAACGCCCTGCCCGCCTGGTATTGGACGGGCGACACGCGCATGAACTGCATGAGGCAGTGCATCAACCAGACCCTGGCCAACGGCTACTCCCACCACATCCAGCGTTTGATGGTCACAGGCATGTTCGGTGTGACGGCGCAAATCCAGCCTCAGCAGCTGTGTGACTGGTACCTGGCGGTGTATGTCGACGCCGTGGAATGGGTCGAGCTGCCCAACACGGCGGGCATGGCGCTATTTGCAAACGGCGGGCGCTTCACGTCCAAGCCGTACGTGGCCAGCGGCGCATACATCAAACGCATGAGCAACTATTGCAGCGGCTGTAGTTACGAGAGCGAAACACGCGCGGGGCCCAAGGCGTGCCCCATGACCACGCTGTACTGGCACTTTCTGGACACCCACGAGGAAACATTTGCCCGCAACCCGCGAACGGCCCTGATGGTCAAGAACCTGCAGCGAATGAGCGCCGACGAGCGCCTGGCGGTTCGTGAAACCGCGCACACCATGCTGGGCGATCTCGACGCGTTATGAGCCTGCGTGATGGCCATTCAACGGTGCAGCCGCTGCCCTGCCGGTGGCGACGAAACCGCGCCACAGCGATACACCGGACACAGACCAGTCGCCATGAAGGCGTGATGCAATTTGTAGGAAATTGCCCCAAGACGTGCGCTAATCAGGCTCAAAACTCCAAAATAAAATCGTTTTATCCGTTGTTGCACATATGGTTATGCTGCATTGCAATAGAATTTACGCTGACGAAAGTGCGCAGAGCTGCAGAAGTTACCGGTCGGTTACCAAACGGTCAGCCTTCGGTTTTTACGTCTGCCAAAGCACCCTAAGCAGCGAAGACAGCCGCCAACGAGCACAGACTCACCACGAAAGAAAGCCCAGCATGTCCGATTCAGCGATCACCGCAGCGAAAAAGCGACCCGAATATCGCAACCTCAATGCCTTCACCGACCTGCCGAGCTACCGGCTGCCATTGGCGGGCCTCGTGTCCATCCTGCACCGCGTCAGCGGCGCCATCATGTTTGTGTTGATGCCTTTCATTATCTGGATGTTTGACACCTCGATTTCGTCTGAAATCTCGTTTGCCAAGTTCAAGGCAGCCTTCAACGGCGGCATGCTGGGCATTCCCGGCTTCTTGTGGAAATTGGTGGTGCTGGCGCTGATCTGGGCGTTCTTGCACCACGCCCTCGCTGGTCTGCGCCACTTGTGGTCTGACACGCACCATTCGGCCGTTACCAAGAACTTCGGCAAAACCTCCGCATTGGTCACGCTGGTTGTCAGCATCGGTTTAACCGTGATCCTGGGTGCCAAGCTGTTTGGTGCTTACTAAACGCCACCGATTAATAACATCTAAAAATAAGGACACCCCATGGCAGTCAATTACGGCTCAAAACGTATTGTTGTCGGCGCTCACTACGGCCTTCGCGACTGGCTCGCCCAACGCGTCACCGCCGCCCTCATGGCGCTGTTCACCCTGCTGGTCATTGCCCAGGTGATCTTGAGCAAAGGTCCGGTTGGCTACGACGTGTGGGCCGGCATTTTTTCATCGCAGTGGATGAAGGTGCTGACCTTTGTCGTCATCATCGCCATGCTCTACCACGTGTGGGTCGGCATGCGCGACATCTGGATGGACTACATCAAGCCAGTGGGCGTGCGCCTCGGGCTGCAGGTCTTCACCATCGCCTGGCTTGTAGGCTGCGCTGGATGGTCGATCCAGGTGCTCTGGCGCGTTTGAATTTTTAAAGTCCCCGTTCGTTAGAACCCCTCGCAGCGCTGTTACCTGCGCCGCCTGATGTGGGTTCACAGGCTATCTTGCCTTGGTTGATCCTCCTAAAAAAACAGTGACCCATGACCGTAACTTCCAAAATCCCAAAGCGTAAATTTGATGTCGTGATCGTCGGGGCTGGTGGCTCCGGAATGCGCGCCTCGTTGCAGCTGGCGCGTGCTGGTCTGAACGTGGCCGTGCTGTCCAAAGTGTTCCCGACACGCTCGCACACCGTGGCAGCACAGGGCGGCATTGGCGCGTCGCTCGGCAACATGAGCGAAGACAACTGGCACTACCATTTCTACGACACCGTCAAGGGCTCCGACTGGCTCGGCGACCAGGACGCCATCGAGTACATGTGCCGTGAAGCGCCCAAGGTCGTCTATGACCTCGAGCACATGGGCATGCCGTTTGACCGCAACCCGGATGGCACCATTTACCAACGCCCGTTTGGCGGCCACACCGCCAACTATGGCGAAAAGTCGGTGCAACGCGCCTGCGCCGCCGCCGACCGCACCGGCCACGCCATGCTGCACACGCTGTACCAGCAGAACGTTAAGGAAAAAACCGCCTTCTTCGTCGAATGGCTGGCGATGGACTTGATCCGTGACGAGGCTGGTGATGTCGTCGGCGTGACTGCCATCGTGATGGAAACAGGTGACGTGCACATTTTTGAAGCCAAAACCACGCTGCTGGCGACCGGTGGTGCCGGCCGTATTTTTGCGGCATCGACCAACGCCTTCATCAACACGGGCGACGGCCTGGGCATGGCGGCCCGCGCTGGCATTCCGCTGGAAGACATGGAGTTTTGGCAGTTTCACCCCACCGGCGTGGCCGGCGCGGGCGTGCTGCTGACCGAAGGCTGCCGCGGCGAGGGCGCTATTTTGCGCAACAGCAACGGCGAGCGCTTCATGGAGCGTTATGCCCCCGCCTACAAGGATCTGGCTCCACGCGACTATGTGTCGCGTTGCATGGACCAGGAAATCAAGGAAGGCCGTGGCTGTGGTCCGAACAAGGACTACATCAACCTCGACATGACCCACCTGGGCGCTGACACCATCATGAAACGCCTGCCGTCGGTGTTCGAGATTGGCCATAACTTCGCCAACGTCGACATCACCAAGGAACCGATTCCTGTGGTGCCGACCATTCACTACCAGATGGGCGGTATTCCGACCAATATCCACGGCCAGGTCGTCACGCAAAACGGCAACAACGAGAGTGAAGTTGTCAACGGGCTGTACGCAGTTGGCGAGTGCTCTTGCGTCAGTGTGCACGGCGCTAACCGCTTGGGCACCAACTCCCTGCTGGACTTGCTGGTATTTGGCCGCGCAGCGGGCAACCACATTGTGGAGTTCAACAAAACCACCACGCAAAAAGCCCTACCTGGCAACGCCGCTGACCTGACGTTGGCCCGCATCGCGCGCTTGGACGACGCCACCGACGGCGAATACGCCCAGGACGTGGCCAACGACATTCGCGCTGCGATGCAAAAATACGCAGGCGTCTTCCGTACACAAAAAATGATGGACGAAGGTGTTGAAAAGATTGCCGAGCTGCGTCAGCGTGTCAACAAGATTGGCTTGAAAGACAAGTCAAAAATCTTCAATACTGCCCGTATTGAAGCGTTGGAAGTTGAAAACCTGATCGAAGCCGCTGAAGCCACCATCGTGTCAGCAGCCGCCCGCAAGGAAAGCCGCGGCGCTCACTCGGTGGACGACTACGGTGACACCCCTGCCAACCCGAACGGTCGCAACGACACCGATTGGCACAAGCACACCATGTGGCACAGCGAAGGCAACAAGCTGACCTACAAGCCAGTGCAGATGAAGCCGCTGACGGTCGACTCCATTCCCCTGACAGTTCGCAGCTTCTAAGCCGAGCTACCCTGCCTTAATTCAGCCTCTTTCGTCAATTATTTAAGTCCCGTCACGTCGAGTCATCCTACTCATCAAGACCCCACGACCCGCAAGCACACCATGTCCAAACGCACCTTCAAAATATACCGCTACGACCCCGATACTGACGCCAAGCCATACATGCAGACCATCGAAGTTGAACTCGATGGCAGCGAGCGTATGTTGCTCGACGCGCTGATGAAGCTCAAGGCGCAAGACCCGTCCATCAGCTTTCGGCGCTCTTGCCGCGAAGGCGTTTGCGGCTCGGACGCCATGAATATCAACGGCAAAAACGGCCTGGCGTGCCTGACGAACATGCGCACCCTGCCCGGCGTGATCACGCTCAAGCCGCTGCCCGGTCTGCCCGTGGTGCGCGACCTGATTGTCGACATGACTCAGTTCTTCAAGCAGTACAACTCCATCAAGCCGTATCTGATCAACGACAACGTGCCGCCTGAGAAAGAACGCCTGCAAAGCCCCGAGGAGCTCGACGAGCTCAACGGCTTGTACGAGTGCATTCTGTGCGCCAGCTGCTCCACGTCGTGCCCCAGCTTTTGGTGGAACCCCGACAAGTTCGTCGGCCCCGCCGGTTTGCTGCAGGCTTACCGATTCATCGCCGACAGCCGCGACGAAGCCACCGCCGAGCGCCTGGACAACCTCGAAGACCCATACCGTCTGTTCCGCTGCCACACCATCATGAACTGCGTGGACGTCTGCCCCAAGGGACTGAACCCTACCGTGGCTATCGGCAAGATCAAGGAAATGATGGTGCTGCGCTCGGTTTGAGCACAGTGACCTGATGCAGCCCATGACGCCCCACAGCCCACTGCTGGACGAGCGAAGCCTCAGCAAACTCCGGTGGCGTTGCCGTCGGGGTTTGCTTGAAAACGACTTGTTGATTGAACGGTTTTTTGACGCGCATCAGCACAGCATCACCGTCGATCAGGCCAAAGGTTTGAATGATCTGATGGATCTGAGCGACAACGACCTTCTGGATCTGTTGCTCAGGCGGCGTGACCCGGCTCAGCTTGCAGACGCCAAGGCGCTTGCAAGCGCCACCACCACCGAAGCGCTGCTGGTCCTGCAGCAGCTGCGTCCGGGCGTCGCGCCCAGCGCCGTTGTTCACTAACCGCCCACCCACCGTCCATCCCGACTCTTAAGAAAGAACTCACATGAAGCTTGCTGACAACAAAGCCACCTTGTCCTTCAGCAACGGCGCGCCCAGCGTCGAGTTGCCCGTCTACCAAGGCAGTGTCGGACCCGATGTCGTGGACATTCGCAAGCTGTATGCGCAAACTGGCATGTTCACCTACGACCCGGGCTTTTTGTCGACGGCGTCGTGTCAGTCAGCCATCACCTACATCGACGGCGATAAGGGTGAACTGCTGTACCGCGGCTACCCGATCGAGCAGTTGGCCACCAACTGCGACTATCTGGAAACCTGCCACCTGTTGCTGCATGGCGAGTTGCCCAATGCCACACAAAAGAAGGACTTCAGCCACCTCGTGACCAACCACACCATGGTCAGCGAGCAGATGCAGTTTTTCCTGCGTGGCTTCCGCCGAGATGCGCATCCGATGGCCATCATGACCGGCCTGGTGGGCGCACTGTCGGCGTTCTACCACGACAGCACCGACATCAACAACCCGCAGCACCGCGAAATCGCTGCAATCCGTTTGATTGCCAAGATGCCGACGCTGGTCGCCATGGCCTACAAGTACACCGTGGGCCAGCCCTACATGTACCCCAAGAACAACCTGAGCTATGCGGGCAACTTCCTGCACATGATGTTTGCCACGCCTTGTGAAGAATACAAGGTCAACCCCGTGCTTGAACGCGCCCTGGACCGCATTTTCATATTGCACGCCGACCATGAGCAGAACGCTTCAACGTCGACCGTCCGCCTGTGTGGCTCGTCAGGTACCAACCCGTTTGCGGCCATTGCTGCCGGCGTGGCTTGCCTGTGGGGCCCGGCACACGGTGGCGCCAACGAAGCCGCGTTGAACATGCTGGGTGATATCCAGAAAAATGGCGG